>JAIBEO010000083.1 GCA_019459185.1 Rhizobium sp.
GCGGGGTTGGGGGGGGGTTGGTTGGGGGGGGTGGCGCTTTGCTCCCCCCTCCCGGCCCCGGGCCGGCCCTGGCCCCCTCACCGCCCCCGCCCCTTTGGGGGCGCGGCTGGTGCTTCCAAAACTAGCGGATCAGCGCACGCCCGCGGTACGCAGGTTCTGCGGCGAGTAGTTCGCCGGGGTGCTCTGGTAGCCGAAGTCGCGCGGCTTGTCCTCGTTGTCGAGCAGCATGGTGATGTAGCGGCCCGACTTGAGGTCATGGTGGGTCTCGAGGGTGGACCAGAAGGTCGGCACCTCGTAGTAGTTCACCGATGGCGCGTCGGAGTAACGCCACAGGTTGCCCTGGCCATCGTAGTGGTCCATGAGCAGGATCTGCCAGCTGTCCTCGTCCACGTAGAAGGTGCGGCGGCTGTTGATGTGGCGCTGGCCCTGCTTGAGCTTGGCCTCCACCACCCACACGCGGTGCAGCTCGTAGCGCATGTGGTCCGGGTTGAGGTGGCCCGGGCGGATCAGGTCGCGCACCTTGGTCTTGTCGCTGTGTGCCTTGTACGAGTTGTACGGCACCAGCATTTCGCGCTTGCCCACCAGGGTCCAGTCGAAGCGGTCCATCGCGCCGTTGAACATGTCGGTCATGTCATTGGTGCGCAGGCCGTCCGAGGCGGTGCCCGGGTTGTCGTAGGCGACGTTCGGGGCGCGGCGCACGCGGCGCTGGCCCGGGTTGTAGACCCACGCCTGGCGCGGCGAGGCCTGGGCGTTCAGGGTCTCGTGCACCAGCAGCACCTGGCCGGCAAGGCGCGCCGGGCCGAGCACTTCCTGCTTGAAGTACAGCAGGATGTTGTTGATGTTCTCGGAGGTGTTGCCCGGCTTGTAGTACAGGCCCAGCAGCTCCTCGCGGACCTTGGTCAGCGTGAAGGCGCCACTGGCCGTCGGGGCCGCCTGGTTCGAGTAGCTGATCACCGACAGGCCCTTGTACTTGAGCTTGTGGTTCCAGATGACCTCGTAGGCGTTCTGCGGGATCGGGAACGGGATGCCCTCGGCGCAGTTGCGCACGCCTTCGCCGTTGGCAATCAGTTCGCACGAGGTCGCGTTGCGCTTGGTGAAGTCGTAGGTGCGCTGCGGGAACGAGGCGCTGCGGCGGGTCGGGTACACGTCCATGCGGAAGGTCGGGTACTTGGCGAACATCGCCTTCTGGCCCGGGGTCAGCACGTTGGCGTACTGCGCCTGGTTGGCGCGGGTGACCGAGTACAGCGGCTTGTCGGCCGCGAACGGGTCGATGTGGAAGGTGCCGACGCGGAAGCCCGCGGGCGGACGGGTGATGCCGCCCTCCCAGGCCGGGATGGTGCCGGCGGCATTGCCGGCCTTCTCGCCGCCGACCGGGGTCAGGCTCTGGCCCAGCTTCGCAGCTTCCTGCGCGCTGACCTTGGCCTGGGCCATGCCGGTGGCGAGTACCGCGGCGCCGGCGAGCAACGCCAGCCCGTGTTTCCTGTTGATTTTCATCCTCTGCCTCCCTGTGGCCTCAGAACGAATACTTGACGGTGAACGCCGCGAAATCGCGGTCGTGGATCTGGTTGTACTGCTCGGCGCCGCTGAACTGCGTGTAGCTCAGGTCGAACACCCACTGGTTCAGGTAGTTCGCTTCCAGGCCCAGCGTCAGCGACTTGCGGCCCTCGAGGAAGTTGCCACCCGGTCCCGGGGTGATGCCGCTCACGTCATGGTTGAACGCGACGCGCGGAGACAGTGTGAGGGGCGTGCCGAAGGCGCTGGCGTAGTCGGCGCGCGCGGCCAGGCGGTAGCCCCACGAGAACGCGGTCGGGAAGCCACCCTCGCCGGTGAGCGGGTTGCGCATGCAGCCGAACTGCAGCGCGCCGGCGCCCGGGAAGCCCGCGGCCAGCACGTCGCCGACGTCGCAGCCACCACCGGTGTCGGTGCCCTCGCCCTCATAGCGCATCTCGGACTGCGGCGGCAGGTCCCACACCTCGGTGCCGCCGAGCTCGGCGACCACGGCGATCTGGTCGGCGCCGAAGGCCTGGGCGAAGGCCTTGGTGAAGGTCATCTGCACCTGGCTCACTTCATGCTCGCGCCAGCCGCGCACTTCCTGGCCCAGCGCGTAGGAACCGAGCTGGCTGTTGAACTGCAGCGCCGGCACCGGGATGAACGGATTGAGCGGGGTCAGGGCCGCGTACAGCAGCTCGACGTCGTCGACCTGCAGCGGCATGTTCGGGCGGTGGCTCACCTCGCCCTGCCAGGCGACGCCGCCCGGCAGCGTGGTGTTCCAGCTCACGCCGAACATCTGGATGTCTTCCGGGTACTCGGCGAAGAAGCGGCCCGAGGCGGCGCCCACGAGCGGATTGCTGACCGCCACGCCCGACAGCAGCGGCACGCGGCTGTGGTAGTTCAGGAAGTAGAAGCCGAACTCGGTTTCGTTGAGGTTCTCGGCGTACCAGCGCAGCGCCAGGCCGAACTGGCCGTCGTCGCGGGCGTTGCGGTTCGGCAGGCGGCCCACGGCGTTGCCGCAGCCGATGGCGACGATCTGGGCGGCGGTGGCCGGGCCGTAGATGGCCGACAGGTCGGCGAAGCGGTCGGAGGTGGCGTAACCGGCCGGGCCGGCGTAGCAGGTGCTGAAGAAACGCTCCGGGTTGTAGACCGGCTGCGGCGTGGTGCCGAAGCCCAGCATCACGTAGGTGCCGCCCGGGGTGGCGAAGTCGTTGGCGCTGAAGTAGGTGCCGGCGGCGTCGATTTCGATTTCCTCGAACTCGAGCATGTACATCGCCTCGAGGGCGACGTTTTCCGACAGGTTGATCGAGCCCCACAGCATGTCCACCGGCAGGAACGCTTCCTTCAGCTCGGCGCCGGCGACGCGCAGCGCCGACAGGTCGACCGGGTTGATGACGTTGATGCCGTTCTGGATGAAGGTGCCCTCGCCCCAGCTCACGACCTGGCGGCCCAGGCGCACGGTGCCGCCGAGCTGGCCTTCGTCGCCGAGCTCGAAGTTCTTGAACACGAACGCGTCGAGCATGCGGAAGCGCTCGCCGATGCGGTCCTTGGCTTCTTCGGTCAGGTCGTTGCGGTCGACGTTCTCGAAGTCATAGAAATAGGTGGCGCGCATGAACGCACCCCAGTCGCGCCAATTCAGGCTCAGCTCGGAAGTGAGCTTGAAGGCGCTGGAGATGGCGTCGCCCTTGTCGTACTTGAGGTTGCCGTCGTCGCGGTTGGCCGAGAAGCGGCCCTCGGCGGCGACCTGCGCCGGCGAACCCGGCACGCCGCCGGTGCTGGTGCAGCGGCCCGGGCCGACCGGGATCGCGCCGAGCGGCACGTTCTGGGTGCACAGCAGCGGGTTGAACCACGACTTGGCGATCAGGTTCGGGTCCTGGTCCTCGACGCGCCAGGCGTAGCCGTACGACACCGTGGTGTCGAAACTGCCGCTGAGTTCGCCGCGGCTGAATTCGATGGCCTGCGCGGCCGGGGCGGCCAGCAGGCCAAGCGCGACGGCGGCGGCCAGGCGGGCACGGACGACCCGCCCGTGCTGCGAAATCGATTTCTTCATGGGTGCTTCCTCGGGTTCAGATCGACTGTGCGGAATTCGGGGCACCGCCAAGGGCGGCGGGCGAAGACGACGGCGCGAAGGCCGGCGCGATTGGAACTGTTCTCATGGCTCTCTGGCTCCCCCCAGACTCTAGAGCATTTCCTCTAGGCATATTAATTGTTCGTTAGGAAATGGCAATGCTGCTGCGTATGGTGGCGCCCGTCACGCTATTCCTGCTGCGCCGCAGCAGCGCGGGAGAGGTCCGCCGCGGTCGGCCGGAAAGGCCTGGAATGCAGGCCCAGCGCGGCCTGCAGCGGTCCCGCGTCGTAGGTCTGGTCCTGCCGCAGGCGGGCCAGCACCCCCTCGCCCGGCGCGCCGGCGCGCCCCGCCAGCGCCACCCCGAGGCGGAACACCGGACCGGGCAGACGCAGCACCCGGGCCCCCGGGGCCGCCACCGCCAGACAGCGCCTCGCCATCTCGTCGAAGGCCAGCGCCTCGCCGCCGGGCAGGTCGAAACAGCCCGGCACGGGCAAGGGTGAACGCAGCGCGCGCAGCACGGCGCCGGCCACGTCGTCGGCGTGCACCGGCTGGCGCAGCCCACGGGCCCCGCGCGGCAGCGGCAGCACGCGCCAGCGCCGCGCGAACGCCACCAGCCGCGAAAGGTTCCGGTCGCGGCCACGCCCGTAGATGAGCGTGGGCCTGAGCAGCGTCAGCGCGCTGCCCCGGGCGGCGCAGGCCGCGGCCAGCCGCGACTCGGCCGCCGCCAGCGCGGCCGCCACCGCGCGTTCGCCGGCATCGGGCGAAGTGGCCTTGGCGTGCACGCTGGTGGAACCCAGCGCCACCACGCGCGCCGGCGCCAGCGACGAACGCGCGAACCAGGCGGCGAAGGCATCCAGCGGCCCCAGGCTCACCACCGCGGCGGGTGCGAAGGGCGGATCAGCCAGCGCGGGCAAGGCGCCGGCCAGCCAGCGCAGCCGCGCGGCATCGGCGTGCGGGCGGCGCGAGACGGCGATGAGCGGCGGGTCGTCGGGCCGGCAGGCGTCGCGCAGGCATTCGCCCACCAGGCCCGTGAGCCCGAACACCAGCCAGCCGCGCGAATCCTTGCCCCCGTCGTCCATCGGCCGAGCATAGCGCCGGCGTTTCACGGCGGGAAAATAAACGCTTGGGTTAGACTCCGGGCATCATCGTCGTGCTGACGACAACTCCACCGCCGCCCCGGCCGAAGGCCGCAGGATCGCGGCCAAGCAAGGAACGCGATGCTCGAGGCGCTGCTGGCTACCCCGTTCGTCCTGGCGCTGCTGGTCGGCCTGCTGCCGCGCCAGCGCCGGCGCGCGGCCGCGTGGCTGGCCGCGCTGGCGCCGGTGCTGGGACTGGGCCTGCTGGCCTGGCTGACGCCCGAGGTGCTCTCCGGCGCCGGCGTGCGCAGCCTGGTGCCCTGGGTGCCGGGCATCGGCCTGGAGCTTTCGCTGCGGCTCGATGGCCTGGCCTGGATGTTCGCCGGCCTGGTGCTGGCGATCGGCCTGCTGATCGTCATCTATGCGCGCTACTACCTCGCCGAAGCCGACTCCATGCCGCGCTTCCTGGCCTTCCTGCTGCTGTTCATGGGCTCGATGCTGGGCCTGGTGGTGGCCGGCAACCTGGTACTGCTGGCGGTGTTCTGGGAGCTCACCAGCCTCAGCTCCTTCCTGCTGATCGGCTTCTGGAAACACCGCGCCGACGCCCGCGACGGCGCCCGCATGGCGCTGGCCATCACCGGCGCCGGCGGGCTGGCGCTGCTGGGCGGCGTGATCCTGCTGGGGCGCATCGCCGGCAGCTATGAACTCGACGTGGTGCTGGCCTCGGGTCCGAAGATCCTGGCCAGCCCGCTCTACCCGTACGCGCTGGTGCTGGTGCTGCTGGCGGTGTTCACCAAGTCGGCGCAGTTCCCGTTCCAGTTCTGGCTGCCACACGCGATGGCGGCGCCGACGCCGGTGTCGGCCTACCTGCACTCGGCGACGATGGTGAAGGCCGGCGTGTTCCTGCTGGCGCGGCTGCATCCGGCGCTGGCGGGCAGCGACCTGTTCTTCTACCTGGTCACCAGCGTCGGCGCGATCACTTTGCTGGTGGGCAGCTGGCACGCCATCTTCCAGCACGACCTCAAGGGGCTGCTGGCGTATTCGACCATCTCGCACCTGGGCCTGATCACGCTGCTGTTCGGCCTGAGCACGCCGATGGCGGTGGTGGCGGGCCTGTTCCACATCCTCAACCACGCCACCTTCAAGGCCTCGCTGTTCATGGCCGCCGGCATCATCGACCACGAAACCGGCACCCGCGACATGCGTCGCCTGGGCGGGCTGCTGAAGCTCATGCCCTACACCGGCGTGCTGGCCATCATCGCCTCGCTGGCGATGGCGGGCGTACCGCTGCTCAACGGCTTCCTGTCGAAGGAAATGTTCTTCACCGAGGCGCTGGAAGTGCAGGGCCACCAGTTCATGCGCTGGGGCATCGCCGCCGCGGCGGTGCTGGCGGGCGCGTTCGGCGTGGCCTACAGCCTGCGCTTCGTGCACGACACCTTTCTGGGCGAAGGCCCGGTGCGGGTGGAGAAGGCCCCGCACGAGCCGCCGCGCTGGATGCGCATCCCGGTCGAGGTGCTGGTGCTGGCGTGCCTGGCGGTGGGCGTCGCGCCGGCCGTGACCATCGCGCCGGTGCTGCACGCCGCCGCCACCGGCGTGCTGGGCGACGCGGTGCCGGCCTACAGCCTGGCCATCTGGCATGGCCTGAACACGCCGCTGCTGATGAGCCTGGCCGGCCTGGTCGCCGGCATCGGGCTCTACTTCGGACTGCGCCGCCTGATCGACCTGTACGGCATCAGCTACGACTCGCGTGGGCGCCGCGTGTACGAATGGAAACTCGAAACGCTGGCACGCCTGGCCGGCCGTCTCACCGACGCACTCGAAAACGGCAGCCTGCAGCGTTACCTGGGCCTGGTGGTGCTGTCGGCCCTGGCGATCGGCGCGGCGCCTTTCCTGTCGGCCTCGCTGGCCGCCGGCGAATCGCAGCCGATGCCGCCGCTGGCCTGGCTGGTATGGGGCCTGGGCGTGTCGGCCACGCTGGCCACGGTCGTGCTGCACCGCCGCCGCATCCTGGCGCTGGTGGTGGTGGGCGCGGTGGGGCTGGCGGTGAGCCTGGCCTTCGTGCTGCTGTCCGCCCCCGACCTGGCGCTGACCCAGCTGCTGGTGGAAATGGTGACCATCGCGCTGATGCTGCTGGCGCTGAACTACCTGCCCGAGGAATCGCCGCCCGAACCCTCGCGCCTACGGCGCTGGCGCGACGGTGCGATCGCGCTGGCTGCCGGCGGCGGCGTCGCCGCGCTGGTGTATTCCACCATCACTCGCCCGCTCGACACCGTGGCCGGCGAGATGCTGGCGCTGTCCCTGCCCGAGGGCGGCGGCGGCAACGTGGTGAACGTGATCCTGGTCGACTTCCGCGGCTTCGACACCCTGGGCGAGATCACCGTGTTCGGCATCGCCGGCCTGGTGGTGCACGCCCTGCTGCGGCGCGTGCGCATGCGCCCCGAGCGCGTGGTGCCGGGCCCCGCCGACCCGTTGCTGATCCCGAACCTGGTGGCGCGCCTGCTGCTGCCCCTGGCCATGGCGGTGTCGGTGTACCTGTTCCTGCGCGGCCACAACCTGCCCGGCGGCGGCTTCATCGCCGGCCTGGTGCTGGCGGTGCCGGTGCTGCTTCAGTACGTGCTGGCCGGCCATGACTTCGTCGAACAGCGCATCGGCTTCGACGCGCCGCGGGTGATCGGCCTGGGCCTGCTGGCCGCCCAGCTGACCGGCCTGGGCAGCTGGCTGCTCGGCTACCCCTACATGACCAGCCACACCAACTACGTCGCCGTGCCGCTGCTGGGCAAGGTGCCCATGGCCAGCGCCATGGCCTTCGACATCGGCGTCTACCTGGTGGTGGCCGCCGGCACCCTGCTGATGCTGGGCATGATGGGCAGCGTGCGCGCGCCGCGGAACGGAGGGGCCGGCTGATGGAACTGGCGCTCTCGGTATTCATCGGCGTGCTGGTGGCGGGTGGCGTGTACCTGCTGCTGCGCGCGCGCAGCTTCGACCTGATCCTGGGCCTGACCCTGCTGTCCTACGCCGTGAACCTGCTGATCTTCAGCATGGGCCGGCTGGTGGCGGGCAAGCCGCCGATCCTGCGCGAGGGCCTGGCGCCGACGCTGGCCAACCACGCCGACCCGCTGCCGCAGGCGCTGGTGCTGACCGCCATCGTGATTTCGTTCGCGATGACCGCGGTGTTGCTGGTCGTGGCCATCCGCAGCCGCTCGGATAGCCGCAGCGACCACGTGGACGGCAGCGAACCGCGGCGCGGGGGTGGGGCGTGAGCGCGCACTTGCCCGTCCTGCCCATCCTGCTGCCGCTGCTCGCCGGCATCGCGATGCTGGTACTGGGCACGCGCCGCATCGCGCTGCAACGCGCCATCGGCCTGCTTTCCTGCACGGGCCTGGTGGTGCTGGCCGCCATGCTCGCGGTGCAGGCCGACGACGGCGGCACGCGCACCTACCTGGTGGGCAACTGGGCCGCGCACCTGGGCATCGCCCTGGTGGCCGACCGCCTCGCGGCGATCATGCTGCTGGCCACCTCGCTGCTGGCCCTGCCCTGCCTGCTGTTCGCCACCGGCGGCGGGGACCGGCGCGCACTGCACTTCCACGCGCTGTTCCAGTTCCAGCTGATGGGCCTCAACGGCGCCTTCCTCACCGGCGACCTGTTCAACCTGTTCGTGTTCTTCGAGGTGCTGCTGATCGCCTCCTACGGCCTGCTGCTCAGCGGCGGCCGCGGTGCGCGGCTGCGCGTGGGCCTGCAGTACGTGGCCTTCAACATCACCGCGTCCACCCTGTTCCTGGTGGCGGTGGGCCTGGTCTACGGCCTGACCGGCGCGCTGAACATGGCCGAGCTGGCGGCGCGCGTGGCGGCGGTGCCGGCGGCGGAAGCGGCGCCGCTGAAGGCCGCGGCCGGGCTGCTGCTGGTGGTGTTCTGCGCCAAGGCGGCGCTGCTGCCGATGTCGTTCTGGCTGCCGGAAACCTATGCCCGCAGCCCGGCGGCGGTGGCGGCGCTGTTCGCGGTGATGACCAAGCTGGGCATCTACGCGGTGCTGCGTGTGTACGGCCTGGTGTTCGGCGCCGAAGCCGGCGCACTGGCCGGCCTGGCCTGGCCCTGGCTGCTGCCGCTGGGTGCGGCCACCCTGGTGCTGGCCACGCTGGGCGCGCTGGCCGCCACCTCGCTGCGCCAGCTGGCGGCATACCTGGTGCTGGGTTCGGCGGCGACGCTGTTCATCGCGCTCGGCCTGGCCAGCGCCGAGGCCGTGGGCGTGGGCCTGTATTACCTGCTGCATTCCACCCTGGCCGGCGGCGCGATGTTCCTGCTGGCCGACCTGGTGCGGCGCCAGCGCGACAACGCCGGCGACAGCCTGCGCAAGCTCGACCGCCTGCAGCACAAGGCGCTGCTGGGCGCGCTGTTCGCGGTGGCGGCGGTGTCGGTGGCGGGCCTGCCGCCGCTGTCGGGTTTCATCGGCAAGTTCGGCCTGCTGGCGGCGGTGCCGGACGCGCAGGCGGGCTGGCTGTGGCCGGTGATCCTGGTCACCAGCCTGCTCACCCTGGTGGCCTTGGCCGCCGCCGGCAGCCAGGTGTTCTGGCGCGAGGGCGGCCCAGCCCCGGCACCCGGCCGCGTGCCACGCCTTCGCCGCACGGAAGTGGGCGCCACCGTGGCGCTGCTGGCCCTGGGCCTGCTGCTGGCCGTGTTCGGCGGGCCGGTGATGCGCTACGCCCAGGCCACCGGCGCGCAGCTGATGGCGCCGGCCGACTACATCGAAAGCGTGCGCGCCGCGCTGCCGCGCCCGGGGGTGGCCCCATGAAGCGCTGGCTGCCGTCGCCGCTGCTGAGCCTGGCGATGTTCGTGGTGTGGCTGCTGCTGGTGGCCACGCTGGAGCCGGCGCACCTGCTGCTGGCGGCGCTGCTGGCCGTGCTGCTGCCGCTGTCGGTGCGGCGCCTGCGCGAGGAGCACGCGCGCATGCGCCGGCCGGGCGTGGCCATGAAGCTGGCGCTGGTGGTGCTCTGGGACATCGTGCTGTCGAACATCGAGGTCGCGCGGCGCATCCTGGGCCGGGAATCACGCATCCACCCCGGCTTCGTCTGGATCCCGCTCGACATCCGCAACCCGCACGGCATCGCCGCGCTGGCCGGCATCATCACCATGACGCCGGGCACGCTGTCGGCCGAACTGTCGCCCGACCGCCGGCACCTGCTGGTGCACTGCTTCCACCTCGAGGACGCGGCGGCCACCATCGCCCAGATCAAGGCGCGCTACGAGGCGCCGCTGAGGGAGGTCTTCCCGTGATCCAGACCAGCATCGCCATCGCGCTCGGAATGTTCGCCGTGGCCATGGCCCTGAACCTCTACCGCCTGCTGCGCGGGCCCTCGCTGCCCGACCGCGTCCTGGCGCTGGACACGCTGTACGTGAACACCATCGCCCTGCTGGTGCTGGCGGGCCTGCGCGAAGGCAGCACGCTCCACTTCGAGGCGGCGGTGCTGATCGCCATGCTGGGTTTCGCCAGCACGGTGGTGCTGGGCAAGTACGTGCTGCGCCGGGACATCATCGAATGAACACCGCGCTGGAAATCCTGGTGTGCGCGCTGCTGCTCGGCGGCGGCGCCTTCGCCCTGGTCGGGTCCTGGGGCCTGGCGAAGCTGGGCGACTTCTTCAAGCGCCTGCACGGCCCCACCAAGGCCAGCACGCTGGGCGTGGGCGGCGTGCTGCTGGCGTCCATGCTGTGGCAGGCCATGCAGGGCACGCCCAGCCTGCGCGAGCTGCTCATCACGCTGTTCCTGTTCCTGACCGCGCCGGTCAGCGCGCACCTGCTGGCCAAGGCGGCCATGGCCCTGGACCCGCACGTGCACCCGGACCCGCCCAAGGGCGACGACGCCGGATGACGCCGGTCCTGCGCCGTGTTTCCCTGCCGGCCGGCCCGCTGCTGGCGCTCGCGCTTTACGCCTGGTTGGCCTTCGACGGCGGCAACCACGCGCTTGCCGCCACCGTCGGCCTGACGGCCTGGTGCGCGGTGTGGTGGGTGTTCGAGCCGGTGCGCGGGCCGGTGACCGCGCTGCTGCCGCTGGCGGTGCTGCCGCTGCTGGGCGTGCTGGACGCGAAGCAGGTGGCGCAGAGCTACGGCCACGAACTGATCCTGCTGCTGGGCGGTGGCTTCATGCTGTCGCGCGCGCTCGAGCGCAGCGGCGCGCACCGCCGGCTGGCGCTGGCGATGGTGCGCGCGTTCGGCGGGCGCAGCGGCCGGCACCTGCTGTACGGCTTCATCGCCGCGACCGGCCTGACCAGCATGTGGATCTCGAACACGGCCACCACGCTGCTGATGCTGCCGGTGGCGATGGCCATCCTGGAAACCTACCCGGACCGCCGCCTGCACGCGGTGCTGGTGCTGGCGATCGCCTACGCGGCGAGCGTGGGTGGGCTGGGCACGCCGATCGGTTCGCCGCCGAACCTGGTGTTCATGCAGGTGTATGCGGAAACGACGGGCCAGGCCTACGGTTTCATCGACTGGATGAAAGTGGGCGTGCCGGTGGTGGCGGTGTTCCTGCCGCTGATGGGCCTGTGGCTGGGCCGCGGCCTGGCCGGCGCGCCGGCGGCGGAGTTGCCGGAAAGCGGCCCATGGACGCCGGGCGAAAAACGCGTGCTCTGGGTGTTCGGCCTGACGGCACTGGCCTGGGTGACGCGCGGCGAACCCTACGGCGGCTGGAGCACGTGGCTGGGCCTGCCGGGCGCGAACGACGCGAGCGTGGCGCTGCTGGCGGTGGTGGCGCTGTGCGTGATCCCGGACGGCCGCGGCCGCCAGCTGCTCGACTGGGAAACGGCGGAGCGCGTGCCCTGGGGCGCGCTGGTGCTGTTCGGCGGCGGCATCGCGCTGGCGGCGGCGTTCCAGACGTCGGGCCTGAGCACGGCGGTGGCCGCGGGCCTGTCGGGCCTCAACGCCCTGCCCCTGCCGCTGCTGTTGCTGGGCATCGTGGGCGGCGTAGTGCTGCTGTCGGAAATCGCGAGCAACACGGCAACGGCGGTGCTGCTGATGCCGATCCTGGCGGCGACGGCGGTGGCGGTGGGCGTGGACCCGGCGCTGCTGATGTTCCCGGCGGTGCTGGCGGCGAGCGTGGGCTTCATGCTGCCGGTGGCCACGGCGCCCAACGCCATCGCCTACGGCAGCGGCCAGGTGCGCTCGGAAGACATGCTGCGCGAAGGCGCCGTGCTCGACGTGATCGGCGTGTTCGTGCTCAGCGCCATCTGCTGGCTCGCTTTCGGCTGAGCTTTTCGTGACTTGGCTTTGCCAAGCAGGTCACGTGCTCGCAGGCGGATGATCTCGGCAGGCGTCATCGCGCACAGAGGGGTATGGCCGCCGGTTCGATCGATACGACATCCCTGTCCATCGACTCACCGCCGTTCCGGGCATCCTGCCCTCCACTTCGTCCATACCCCTCTGTGCACGCTGCCGCAATCCAGACGCCGTGGCCAGCCGGCTGGCGAGCTCGTGCGCGAGCGCACGCGCTTGTCCCCGCGGAACGCCGATGCGCCGCGATTGCGGCAGCGTACGCTGAGAGGGGATGTCTGAAGCGTAGGGCAGGATGCCCGGAGCGGCCGGCGTTTGCTGCCAGGGATGGCGCTAGCAAGACGCCGGGCAGACATCCCCTCTCAGCGTGCGATGACGCCCGCCGGGACCCAACGAGCGCGAGCACGTGACCTGCTTGCCGCAAGGCAAGCCATGACAACTACTTCTTGCGGGGAAGGTACAGGTCGGTGATGCTGCCTTCCTGGATCTCGGCCGCCATCGCCACCGATTCGCTCAGCGTCGGGTGCGGGTGGATGGTGTGGCCGATGTCGGAGGCCTCGCAGCCCATTTCGATCGCCAGCGCCAGCTCGGCGATCAGGTCGCCGGCGTGCACGCCCACGATGCCCGCGCCGATCACGCGGTCGGTGTGTTCGTCGAAGATGAGCTTGGTGAAGCCTTCCGTGCGCCCGATGCCCACCGCGCGGCCCGAGGCCGCCCACGGAAACTTCGCCACGCCCACCGCCAGCCCCTTGGCCTTGGCTTCGGTTTCGGTCACGCCCACCCAGGCGATTTCCGGGTCGGTGTAGGCCACCGACGGGATGACCCGCGCCACCCATTCCTTCTTCTCGCCGAAAGCCACCTCGGCCGCCAGCTTGCCCTCGTGCGTGGCCTTGTGCGCCAGCATGGGCTGGCCCACCAGGTCGCCGATGGCGAAGATGTGCGGCACGTTGGTGCGCATCTGCCGGTCGACGGGGATGAAGCCGCGCTCGGTCACGTGCACGCCGGCCTTGTCGGCGTCGAGCTTGCCGCCGTTGGGCGCGCGCCCCACCGACACCAGCACGCGATCGAACTTCGACAGCTCCGGCACCGAGGCGCCTTCGAAGCTGGCGTGCAGGCCGTCCTTCTTCGCCTCCACCTTGCTCACCTTGCAGCCCAGGTGCACGGCCACGCCGCGCTTCTTGAGCAGGTCGGCCAGCGGCTTCACCAGGTCCTTGTCTGCGCCGGGCATCAGCTGGTCCATGAACTCGACCACGGTGACGTGGCTGCCCAGCGCGCTGTACACGCAGGCCATTTCCAGGCCGATGATGCCGCCGCCCACCACCAGCAGGTGGCGCGGGATGTCGGCCAGCATCAGCGCGTCGGTGGAATCCATCACGCGCGCGTCGTCCCAGGGGAAACCGGGCAGCTTCACCGGCTGCGAGCCGGCGGCGATGATGCACTGCTCGAAACGCACGAGTTTGATGCCCTCGGTGCCGCGCACCTCGAGTTCGTTGGGCGAGACGAAGCGGCCCTCGCCGGTGAGCGTGCGCACCTTGCGCTGGCGGGCCATGCCGGCCAGGCCCTTGTTCATCTGCGAAACCACGCCTTCCTTGTGCGCGCGCAGCACCTTGAGGTCGATCTTCGGTTCACCAAACTCGATGCCGAAGGCGGCCGCGTGTTTGGCCTCGACCAACACCTCGGCGGCATGCAGCAGGGCCTTGGACGGGATGCAGCCGACGTTGAGGCAGACGCCGCCCAGGGCTTCGTAACGCTCGACCAGCACGGTGTCCATGCCCAGGTCGGCGGCGCGGAAGGCGGCGGTGTAGCCGCCGGGGCCGGCACCGAGCACGAGCAGGCGGCATTCGACGTCGGCCTTGCGGCCCGTGGAAGCGGCTGCAGGCGCGGCGGCGGGGGTCGGCGCCGGCCTGGAGGCGGTCGCGGCTGAGGCCG
Organism: Rhizobium sp.; assembly: GCA_019459185.1. Taxonomy (GTDB): domain Bacteria; phylum Pseudomonadota; class Gammaproteobacteria; order Xanthomonadales; family Xanthomonadaceae; genus Arenimonas. Next base: position 13,822 of record JAIBEO010000083.1, read on the forward strand.
CTCCTACACTGGCGGCGGCGGGGGGGGCGGCGGGCATCGGAATTTCGTCGGGGCATTCACCGGCCTCGGCGATGGCGATCAGGTCCCCGGCCGACACGGTGTCGCCCACTTTCACCTTGAGCTCGGTGATCACGCCCGCGGCGCTGGCCGGCACTTCCATCGTGGCCTTGTCGGATTCGAGCGTGACCAGGCCCTGGTCCTTCTTCACCGCGTCGCCGGGCCGCACCAGCAGCTCGATCACCGGCACGTCCTTGTCGTCGCCGATGTCCGGCACCCGCAGTTCGATCTTGGCCATGGTTCTCTCCTCGGTCCGGCGCGCCGCGCACGCCGGCGAAATGTCAGGGGGTTTCGCCGCGCCACTGGGCGTACAGGCCCGGGCGGCGGTCGATCAGGTTCTTGACGGTGCCGCTGCGGCGCGCCTCGAGCAGCGCGGCCAGGTCGAGGTCGGCGAACAGCATCTGTTCGACCTGGGCGCTGGCTTCGGTGGCGATGCCTTCCGGCGGGAAGGGGAAGTCGCAGGGCGTGAACACGCCCGACTGTGCGTACTGGATGTCGAAGTTGGCCACGCCCGGGCAGTGGCCGACATTGCCGGCAGCGACCACGTACAGCTGGTTTTCCACCGCGCGCGCCTGGCAGCTGTAACGCACCCGCAGGTGGCCGCTGCGCACGTCGGTGCAATACGGCACGAACAGCATGAGCGCGCCCTGGTCGGCCAGGTGGCGACCGAGTTCGGGGAACTCGCTGTCGTAGCAGACCATGATGCCGATGGGGCCGGCGTCGGTGACGAGCACGTCGGCCGCGTCACCGCCGCCCACCGCCCAGCTGCCCTGCTCGCTGGGCGTGATGTGCAGCTTGTCGCGCCGGTGCAGGGCGCCGTCGCGGGTGGCGATGAAACACGGATTGCGCAGCGTGCCTTCTTCGGTGCGCGTGGGGTGCGTGCCGCCGATGACGTGGACGCGGTATTGCGTGGCCAGTCGCACGAGCAGCGCGGTGAAGGCGGGCGTGTGCCCGCTGAGCTGCTCGATGGCCTCGGCGGGCGAGAGCATGCGGGGTTCGGCGCTGAGCAGCTGCAGGGTGAAGAGTTCGGGGAACAGCACGAAATCACTGCCGTAATCGGCGGCGACGCGCACGTGTTCCTCGACCTGGGCGGCGAACTCGTCGAAGCCCGAAACACGGCGCTGGCCGTACTGCACCACCGCCACGCGCACGCGCGCCGGCGGCTGGCCGGGGACGGTGGGCAGCGGCTGGGCCATCAGAGCAGCAGCCGGCGCAGGTCGCCCAGCACCTGGGCCAGGTAGCTGGTGAAGCGCGCGGCGGCGGCGCCGTCGATCACGCGGTGGTCGTAGCTCAGGCTCAGCGGCAGCATCAGGCGCGCATCGAAGTCCTTGCCGTTCCAGACCGGCTTCATGGCGCTGCGCGAGACACCAAGGATGGCCACTTCCGGCGCGTTGATGATGGGCGTGAACGCGGTGCCGCCGATGCCGCCCAGCGAGCTGATCGAGAAGCAGCCGCCCTGCATGTCGGCCGAGCTGAGCTTCTTGTCGCGCGCCCGGGCGCTGATTTCGCCCAGCTCGCGCGCCAGATCCAGCAGGCCCTTGCGGTCGGCGTCGCGGATCACCGGCACCACCAGGCCGTCGGGCGTGTCCACGGCGATGCCAATGTTGAAGTACTTCTTGAGCACCAGGCTGTCGCCGTCGAGCGAGGCGTTGAAGGCCGGGTACTTCTTCAGCGCGGCCACCGCGGCCTTGATCAGGAACACCAGCGGCGTGACCTTCACGTCCTTGTTCTCTTCGCCCAGCTTCCTGCGGAAGGCCTCCATCTCGGTGATGTCGGCGTCGTCGAACTGGGTGACGTGCGGGATCATGGCCCAGTTGCGCGCCAGGTTCGCGCCGCTGAGCTTCTGGATGCGCGAGAGCGGCTGGCTTTCGACCGCGCCGAACTTGGCGAAGTCCACCTTCGGCCAGGGGATCAGGTCGAGGCCACCGCCGCCGCCACCGGCCGCGCGCGGCGCGGCGCCGCCGGCCAGCACGGACTTCACGAAGGCCTGCACGTCTTCCTTGCTGATGCGGCCGCCGCGGGCGCTGCCGGCCACCTGGGCCAGGTCGACGCCGAGCTCGCGGGCGAACAGGCGCACGGCGGGGCTGGCGTGCGGCACCTTGCCGGGCAGCAGGGCGTCGGCGTCGAAGGCCACGGGCGGGGTGCTGGGCGCGCTGGCCGTCGGGGCGGGAGCGCTGGCGGCCACGGGGCGCGGCGCGGCGGGCTCGGCCTTCGCAGGCGTGGGCGCGGCGGCGGGCGCGGCGGCGGCGGGCGCAGCGGTGGGCGCAGCGGCAGGCGCGGTGGCCGGTTCGATCAGCGCCACCACCGAACCTTCCGACAGCTCGTCGCCGACCTTGACCTTCAGTTCGCGCACGATGCCGTCGAAGGGGGCCGGCACTTCCATGGTGGCCTTGTCGGATTCGAGCGTCACCAGGCCCTGGTCCTTCTTCACCGCGTCGCCGGGCTGCACGAGCAGCTCGATCACCGGCACGTCCTTGTCAGCGCCGATATCCGGCACCCGCGCTTCCTTGAGCTCGGCCATGGTCCACCTGGGGTTCATTTCGCTGGGTCGGCTATTGTCCCCCCGTTTCCCGCAAAAAAAACCCCCCGGGGGGTGCCGGGAGGCGTGGGGAGCGCAAACACCGGCGGGCGCGCGTGCTGTACCGCGCCCGGGCGAGGTCATTCCGGACCCGAGCGCAAGAGATCCAGCCGCTCGCCGCCGGGCAGCCTGAATTCGAATTCCTCCTCGATCGCGTCCAGTGCCGCCACCTGCGCGCACAGCGCTTCGGCGCGCTGTTCCAGCGCCTTGGCGCGGGGCTCGACCAGGCGCTCGATCTCGGCCTCCATACGCTCGGCGCGGGCCTCCAGCGCCTCGGCGCGGGCGGTGTCGCCGGAGAAGGCGGCGGCGAGCGAGGACTTCACGAGGTCGCCCACCAGGGCCGGCACCAGGTCGGCCACGGCTTCCTCCATCACTGCGTCGATGGCCTCGTCGTCGATGGCGGCGGTGTTGGCGCGATCGAGCTGGCGGGCCACCTCGCGGCGGGCCTCGTGCAGCTTGGCCAGGGTTTCCTCGGGCTCGTCCGAAAGGCTGCGGGCCACCTCGGCCAGCGCGGTGAAGGCGATGTCCACCGCCTCAAGCGCGACCTCGCGCACTTCCGGCGCCATTCGCTGGGCCTGGGCCTCGTAGCGTTCCAGGCGCGCTTGGTCGGCGGCGCCCAGCGCCACAGCCTCGCCGTCGATGGACAGGCGACCGCGACGGATTTCCACCCGCGCCGGCGTGCCGCCCTCGCGCTCGAAACGCAGGCTGTGCTCGTCGAGGCTCAGGTCGTAATCGGTCTGGACGTCGCAATTCAGGTCGCCGGCGATGGCGGTTCCGGCGGCGGCCGACAGGGCGATCAGAAGCAGGGTGCGTTTCATGGGGGTACTCCGGCAGGGGTCCATGGCTGTGATGCACAGGGTGGGCCATGGGTTGCAGCCGGTCGTGTGCCAAAAGCGACCATGACTGGGGTCACGGGTATTCACCCGGCGTGGACGCCGGCCTCACCGGTGGTTGATGTCCGGCCGCGCAGCCTGCACGCGCCGGCCCCTTGCCGGTTCCCCGAACCCCTCCAGGAGACCCCCGATGTCCCGTCTCGTGCTGACCAGCCTCGCCCTCGCCGCCGCCTTCGCCGCCACCGGCGCCAACGCCCAGGGCTTCAGCGCCACCCTCGGCTATCACAACACCAACCCGAAGTCGGACAACGGCACCCTGGCCGGCGCCGATGCCAGCGTGAACGACGACTGGAGCGTCACCGGCAGCGCCGCCTACGCCTTCAACGACAACTTATCGGTCGAACTGTGGACCGGCCTCGCCAAGTTCGAGCACGAAGTGACGCTCTCCGGCCTGGGCACCGTGGCCTCGGTCGAACACCGCCCGACCACCCTGAGCCTGAACTACCACTTCGCGCCGGGCAGCGTCGTGCGTCCGTTCGTGGGCCTGGGCTACGGCTGGGTGAACGTGTCGGGCGAAAAGACCCTGGGCGCGCTGGCCGGCCTGGGCATCGACGGCTCGAATGCCGACGGCATCAGCCTCAGCGCCGGCCTCGACTGGTTCGTCAACGACAACTTCTTCCTGCGCGCCGACGTGCGCAAGCTGTCGTTCGACACCGACGTGACGGTCGAAACCCTGGGCAACGTCGGCACCGCCGAGGTCGACCCGGTGGTGTACGGCATCAGCGCCGGCCTGCGCTTCTGATGCACCGCGGGGGGGGGGGCGGCCGGGCCCGCCCCCCCCCCGCCGCCCCCCCGAAGGGCGCATGGGG
>JAIBEO010000115.1 GCA_019459185.1 Rhizobium sp.
GGGTTTCCCCGGGCGCCGTTTCCACTTCAGGGCTGCTGCGTGCGCACCATGCGCGCCGGGGTTTCGACGTTCGCGAACGCCTCCAGCTTGTCGCCCACCACCTGCTCCAGGTGCTCGATGCGGCTGACCGAGGTCGGGTGGGTGGAGAACATCAGCGCCACGCCGGTGTCGTCGGCGTGGGTGCCGTCGAGCGTCTGCAGCACGCTAGCCAGGGCGTAGGGGTTGTAGCCGCCGCGCGCGGCGATGACCATGCCGTGCACGTCGGCCTGGTACTCGTCGCCCTTGTCCAGACCGCGCACGAAGATCTCGGTGCCGGCCTTGAAGGCTTTCTCGCCGAACATCTGCACCATGGTGTTGTCGCTGCGGCCCGCGGCTTCGCCGGCGAGCTCGGTGGCGAAGGCCTGGCCCATTTCCTTCTTGATGGCCTTCACCTGGTGGCGCTCGACCACGTGGGCGATCTCGTGCGAGAGCACCGAAGCCAGTTCGGCCTCGTCGCGCAGGCGGTCGTACAGGCCTTGGGTGACCAGGATGGTGCCGCCGGGCAGGGCGAAGGCGTTGACGTCGGTGCTGTCCATCACGCCGAAGCGCCAGGGCAGGTCGGGGCGTTCGGTCTGCAGGGCCAGCCACAGGCCGACGCGGTTGACGTACTGCTGGAGGGCCTCGTCGCGCACCAGCGGGCGCGCGCCCAGCAGGTTGGCGGCGATGCCGCGGCCGAGCTCGATTTCCTGCTCGTCGGTGATCGGCGCGGTGGCCTCGGCGGCCTTCTTCCCCAGGCCGAACAGGCGCTCGGCGTCGCCGAGGCGGCTGAAGGCGGCCGCGGGCGCGGACAGGGCGATCGCCAGGGCGGCGACCAGGACACGGGTACGGTTCATCGCTGCTTCCTCCGGCCGCCGCGGCCTTCCTTGAGGTAATCCACCTTCTGCGCCGACAGGCCGCCGGTCATCGCGAACAGGCGGGCGTCGTCGCCGGAGGCGGCCAGGGTTTCGAGCATCTCGACCTCGGACATGTCCGGGTAGGCGCCGCGCAGGATGTCGGGCGAAAGGCCCTTCACGCCGGTGGTGACGGCGCCGCCGCTGGAGCCGGTCTGGAACACCGCCGCCAGGGCATTGCCGCCGCCGGCGGCCTTGCCGTCGCTGGTGCCGGTGCGCAGGTTGAGGATGCGCACCCAGCCGGCGGCGCCGGCCGGGGTTTTCACGCCGGCCCAGGCGCCCTTGCGTTCGGTGATATCCACCGATTCCTTGGCGGTCAGGCGGCCCACCACGTCGGCCGAGCCCAGCGGCTCGCTGCGCAGTTCGGTGGGCTTTAGCACGGTGCCGGACTCGGCCAGCGCGGTGCCCGCCGCCAGCACGGCGGCCAGGGCCAGCACCAGCGGCGCGCGGCGCCGGGCGGATGGGGCGTTGGGGTATCGCATCGCGGGTTCCTCCTCAGGATGCATCGTCTGCTCGTTCGGGTTCGTACAGGTCCACGGGCTGTTCGCGGCCCTTGACCTTGAACTGCCCCCGATGGGTAAAACGCAATTCTGCGCTGCCGGCGCACGCATCGCGTGTGCTGTTCGACACAAGCACCCGGGCCACGCCCTTGGTGGTGCCCTCGATGCGGCTGCCCAGGTTCACGGTGTCGCCGATGGCGGTGTACTCCATCCGGCTGTCGCTGCCCAGGAAACCCACCACGGCCGGGCCGGTGTGCAGGCCGATGCCGACGTCGAAATCGCCCAGGCCCTCGCCGCGCTCAGCCAGCTCGCGCTTGAAGTCGTCCAGGGCCACGAGCATGTCCAGAGCCGCATTCACGGCCCGCCGGGCATGGTCGGGGCTTTCGGTGGGCGCATTCCAGAAGGCCATCACGGCGTCGCCGATGAACTTGTCCAGGGTGCCGCCGTGGCGGTATATCACCTCGACCTGGCGGGTGAAATAGCGGTTGAGGAGGTCCACGACCTGCTCGGGACTGCGGGTTTCGGAAAGCGTGGTGAAGCCGCGGATGTCGGAGAACAGGATGGTGATCTCGCGGGCCTCGGGGCGGCGTTCGCGGTCGAGTTCGCCGCTTTCGACCAAGCCCTTCACCACGCGCGGGTCGAGGAAGCGGCCGAACAGGCCCACGGTGGCCTCGCGCTCGCGGCGCTCCCGGCGCTGGCCCTCCACGGTGAACACCGCAAAGGCCACCCAGCCCAGCAGCAGGGCGGCGCCGACCGGGGCGTACAGGTTGGCCCGGAACAGCGCCCAGCCCAGCAGCACCAGCATGGCGCTGGCCAGACCCAGGCCCAGGCCGGTGCGCACCGGGCTGGCGCGGCGCCGGAAGGCCACCACCACCGCGGCCGACAGCAGCAGGGCCAGCGGCCAGCGGCTGGGAACGTCGCGCAGCCAGTCGCCGGCGCGCAGGTTGGCGATGGCGGTGGTCAGGATGTGCACACCCGAGGTGCCCGTGGCGATGGGCGTGGGGCGCAGGTCGAACAGGCTGGGCGCGGTGGGGGCGATGAGCAGGATCTTGCCGCGCAGGGCCGGGGCGATGCGCGGCTCGCGCTGGCCCAGGTCGTTGAAGAGGTCGGCGAACGAGATCGTCTTCGGCGCCTGGCCGAACCAGTGCAGGCGGATCAGCTCCTGGTCGGGCAGGTTGGCGCCCGCGAAGGCGGCGACATTGGGCGCCATCCAGCCCAGCCGCCAGCCGCCGATGTCCTGCCGGAGCCGGTAGTGCCGGCCGGTGCCGTCGTCATCGGCCTCGAAGTTGATCAGGCCGCCGCGCCAGCTGGTTTCGTCGAGGACCAGGGGCACCAGCAGAGTCGCGGCGGCCAGGGGGTCGGCGCCGGGGCCGCGCACGGCGCCGAAGGAGGGCGGCAGCCGGGACAGGGGTGCAAGATTGCCGCTGTCCATCAGGGCCGAGGGCATGAACAGGTTGTCCTGCGCCGCCACGACGTCCTTGAAATAGAGGTCGCTTTCGCCGCCGAACTTGTCGGCCTCGTTGAACATCAGGTCGAAGGCGATGGCCTTGGGTTCGAAGCGCGCCAGGCCTTCGAGCAGTTCGCCGTGGATTGCGCGGGGCCAGGGCCAGGAGCCGGCTTCGTCCAGCATCAGCTCCAGGCTGCGCTGGTCGATGCCGACCACCACGATGTCCTCCGGCGGCAGGCGCGAGGCGGCATGCTGGGCCAGCAGCCAGTCGCCGAGGCGGTGGTCGGCGCGCTCGAGCAGGCCGGAAAGCTGCAGCGCCAGCGCGATCGCCGCCAGCACCAGCAAGGGCAGCCGTACCGACACCTGCTTGTTTCCCGCCATGCTTCTCTTCCCCTTGCGCAACGGCCCCGAGTGTAGCGTTTGCCAGTGCCGGCGGGTTTCCGCTAGCGTTGGCGCCGATGAACCTTTCGCCCCTCCGCATCCTCGTGCACGGCGCCTCCGGGCGCATGGGCCGCGCCCTGCTGCGGCTCGCGCCCGAGCGCAGCGACCTGGTGCTGGTCGCCGCCGCCACCCGCGCCGGCGCGCCACTGGCGGAGGCGCCGGGCCTGCCGGTGCTGGCCACGTCGACGCTGGACGCCGCGCCGGTCTTCGACCTGGCCATCGACTTCAGCCTGCCCGAGGCCTTCGACGGCATCCTGGGCCTGTGCCGGCGCCGCGGCATGGGCCTGGTCAGCGGCACCACCGGGCTGTCGGAGGCGCAGTTCGAAGCCTTCAACGCCCTGGCCGAGCGGCAGCCGGTGCTTTGGTCGGCGAATTTCAGCATCGGCGTGGCCGTGCTGCGGGCGCTGGTGCAGCGCGCCGCCGCGGCGGTGCCGGGCTGGGATGCCGACGTGGTCGAGTCGCACCACGTGCACAAGAAGGACGCGCCTTCGGGTACCGCGCTGCTGCTGGGCGCGGCGGTGGAAGCCGGCCGGGGCAGGGCGCCGCACTACGCCTCGCTGCGCGCCGGGGACATCGTCGGCGAACACCTGGTGCAGCTGTCCGGGCCGGGCGAGCGCCTGGAGCTGGTCCACCGTGCCACCAGCCGCGACATCTTCGCCCGCGGCGCGCTGGAAGCCGCCGCGCGCGTGGCCCGGCTGGGCCCGGGCCGGCACGATTTCGGCGCGCTGCTGCTGGGCGAGCCCCGGGCCTGAACGAAGGCCGCGTTTCCCTTTTGGGCCGGGTGCCGCTAAAATTCCGGCTCGCCTGAACCCTCACCCGCACGGACCTGGTTTCGCCCAGTCCGCGGGTGCTCGCACATCCAGCGAACGGGTTCCCCCACGCAAGGCGATAGCCCGTGACCCATCCCGCAATCCTCGCGCTCGAAGACGGCACCGTGTTCGAGGGCGTTTCCGTAGGCGCGCCCGGCACCAGCGTCGGCGAAGTGGTGTTCAACACCGCCATGACCGGCTACCAGGAGATCGTCACCGATCCCTCCTATGCCCGCCAGCTGGTCACCCTGACCTATCCCCACGTGGGCAACACCGGCTGCACCGCGCAGGACGACGAGGCCGAGCGCCCCTGGGCCGCCGGCCTGATCGTGCGCGACGTGCCGCGCCGCCCCAGCAACTGGCGCAGCCAGGCGCCGCTGCCGGAATGGCTGGCGGCGCGCGGCGTGGTGGCCATCGCCGGCCTCGACACCCGCAAGCTGACCCGCCTGCTGCGCGACCGCGGCGCCCAGAACGGCTGCCTGGTGGCCGGCGAGGGGATCGACCGCGACGCTGCCATCGAAGCCGCCCGCAAGTTCCCGGGCCTCAAGGGCATGGACCTGGCCAAGGAAGTCTGCACCCGCGAACGCTACAGCTGGACCGAGGGCCAGCTCGACCTCGACGCCAACGCCTTCGTGCGCGCCGAGCCGCGTTTCCACGTGGTGGCCTACGACTTCGGCGTGAAGCGCAACATCCTGCGCATGCTGGCCGAGCGCGGCTGCCGCGTGACCGTGGTGCCGGCGCAGACGCCGATGGCGCAGGTGCTGGCCGAGAACCCGGACGGCGTGTTCCTGTCCAACGGCCCCGGCGACCCGGCGCCCTGCAACTACGCCATCGCCGCCATCCGCGAGGCGCTGGCGGCGAAGCTGCCGGTGTTCGGCATCTGCCTGGGCCACCAGCTGCTGGCCCTCGCCGCCGGCGCGCAGACGCTGAAGATGAAGTTCGGCCACCACGGCGCCAACCACCCGGTGATCGACCTCGGCACCAAGCGGGTCATGATCACCAGCCAGAACCACGGTTTCGCCGTGGACGAGGCCAGTCTGCCGGCCAACGTGCGGGTCACGCACCGGTCGCTGTTCGACGGTTCCAACCAGGGCATCGAACTCAGCGACGCCCCGGCCTTCAGCTTCCAGGGCCACCCGGAAGCCAGCCCCGGCCCGCGCGACGTGGCGGGGCTGTTCGACAAGTTCGTCGACATGATGTCGGCGCGGAAATAAACCACCCTGGGGAGAGGGTAACGATGATGAAGTTCAGGACGTTCGCGCTGGTCGCGCTGCTGGCCCTGCTGCCGGCGCTGGCCTCGGCCGACGGCGCGCAGGTGCCGCTGGGTGATCTCTTCAAGGACCCGGAGTTCACCTCGGTGTCGCTGTCGCCGACCGGCGAGTACATCACCGTGTCGGTGCCCCAGGGCGACCGCACCGTGCTGGCCGCCTTCCGGGTGGACGGCATGCAGCTGGTGGGCAAGTGGGACTACGGCGAGAAGAAGCACATCGACCGTGTCGAGTGGGTCAACGACGAGCGCTTCTTCATGTACGTCTCGCGCAAGGTCGGCCGCTTCGACGCGCGCGTGGGCAATCCCGACGTGTACGCCAGCAACGTCGACGGTTCCAAGCGCATGGACGTGCCCAACGGCGGCACCTACTTCATCGTCGACAAGACCTGGGACGACCCGGCCAACATCCTGGTCGTGCGCTCGGTGGATTCGGCCTTCCTGTCCAAGCTCAACGTCAACACCGGCCGCGTGACCACGGTGGCCAGCGCGCCGCTGCGCATGGGCACCTTCATCCTCGACCACGAGGGCGAGGTGCGTTACGCCGTGGGCCAGGACGAAGAAGGCGTGCGCGTCACCCTGCGCCGCAAGGGCGAGGGCTGGGACGTGCTGGGCCGCGCCAAGCTGGGCGATCCGATCCGCACCCCGCTGGGCTTCGACGCCGAGAACAAGCGGGTGATCTTCTCCAAGAGCGACAAGGGCGAGCCCGCGCGCCTGGTGCTGGCTGATCCGGCCGGCGGCGAGGAGACGCTGCTCTCGCGCAACCCGAACGTGGATCCGAACGGCTACCTGGCCAGCAGCGACGAGCGCCATCTGCTGGCCGTGTCCTATCTGGACGGCACGCCGGGTTATGACTTCATCAACACGGACCACCCGGAGTCGAAGACCTACGCCGGCCTGATCAATGCCTTCCCGCAGCACGTCGTGCGTTTCGACGGCATCAGCCGCGATGGCCGCCTGGTGCTGTTCCGCACCTACAGCGACGTGGACCCGGGCGCGTACTACCTGTTCGACCGCCAGACCTCGCGCGCCCAGTTCCTGCTTGCCGCGATGGACTGGATCAAGCCCGAGCAGATGTCGCCGATGCAGCCGATCACCGTCACCGCGCGCGATGGTCGCAAGCTGCACGGTTACCTCACCGTGCCGGCGCACACCGACGGCCGCGACCTGCCGCTCATCCTGCATCCGCACGGCGGCCCGCACGGCCCGCGCGACGAGTGGGGCTTCAACCCCGACGTGCAGTTCCTGGCCAGCCGCGGCTACGCCGTGCTGCAGATCAACTTCCGCGGCTCGGGCGGTTACGGCGACGAATTCGAGGGCACCGGCTACCGCAACTGGGGCACCACGATGATCGACGACATGACCGACGCCGTGAACTGGGTGGTCGGGCAGGGCATCGCCGACAAGAACCGCATCTGCACCTACGGCGCCTCCTACGGCGGTTACGCCGCGCTGCAGAGCGTGGTGCGCGAACCGGACCTGTACCGCTGCGCCGTCGGTTACGTCGGCCTGTACAACATGTCGCTGTGGATGAAGGACAGCGACGTGGCCGAAAGCGAGTGGGGCCGCAACTACCAGCGCGACGTGTTCCCGGACACCGAGTCCGGCCGCGCCGCGCAGTCGCCGGCCTTCAACGTCGACCGCATCAAGGCCGCGGTGATGCTGGTGCACGGCGCCAAGGACCCGCGCGTGCCGATCTCGCAGTACGACTTCCTGCTCGACCGCCTGCAGAAGGCCGGCAAGCCGCCGGAAGTGACCATCGTCGAGGAGAAGGAAGGCCACGGCTTCTACGACTTCGACAACCAGGTCGAGCTCTACACCGCCCTGGAAGCCTTCCTCGGCAAGCACATCGGCAAGCCGGCCGCCGCCGGCGCGCCCTGAAGCACCGGCGGCCCCCCACCCCCCGGCGGGCCACCCCCCCCCACCCCCCCCCCCCACCCAAACCAAAACCAACACCCCACACAAAAAAAAAAACCAAAAAAAAACCCCACCCCCACACACAAAAACACAAACCAACACAAAAACAAACACAACAAC
>JAIBEO010000122.1 GCA_019459185.1 Rhizobium sp.
GGGGGGGCGGGCGGGGGGTGTTTCTTGCGGGCGGCGCCCGGGCGCCCCCGACGCCCAGCTGGCCGTCGGCGAAATTCTCGAAGCCCAGGCGCGTTTCATCGGCCAGCTCGAAGGCGCTGCCGGCGGTGAACGTGAGCGCGCCGTCGCCGGGCCGCGCCTGCCAGCGCGCGTCGAGGCCGCGGTAGTCGCGGTCGAGGTCGATCACGCCGCCGCCGGAGGTGGGGCTGGCCTGCGCCGCCACCGGCACCGACAGGCCCTGGAAGGTTCGCCTGCGCCCGGCGTAAGCCACCAGCGCCAGCTCCTGCCATTCGCCCAGCGGCTGCACGAAACGTGCGCCGAGCTGCTGCTGTTGCACCGTCTTGCGGGTGTCGAACAGCAGGGCGCCGGGGCTGGACGCGCGGCGGTCGCGCGCGAGTTCGGCGGCGGTGAGACCCTGCGGATCGTCGGCGGCCAGGTCGAGGTGGTTCAGCAGCACCGTCAGTTCGCCGCCGCCCGCCAGCGTCGCGCGCAGCTGCGCCTGCGCGGCGTCGCGGCGCCAGGCGGAATGGCGGCGGTAACCGTCGGCGGCGGCGCGCGCGGCGTCCACGCGCAGGCCGGTGTTGGCGGTGATCGGGCCGCGCCAGGAAACGCCCGCGCGCCACAGCCCGTCGCTGCCGGCCAGCGCATCGGCTTCCAGTTCGGACGCCCGCGGCGGCGCTTCGCTGAAAACCGAAATCACGCCACCGGCGGAGTTGCCATAAAGCGCCGAAAACGGCCCGCGCAGCACTTCCACCCGCTCCGCCGCGCCCAGCGCGAAATGCGAGACCTGGCCCTGGCCGTCCGGCATGGTCGCCGGAATGCCGTCGGCGTACAGGCGCAGGCCGCGCACGCCGAAGCTGGCGCGCGCGCCGAAGCCGCGGATGGAAATCTGCAGGTCCTGCGCCTGGTTCTGGCGGTCGCGCACCACCACGCCGGGCACCCGCGGCAGCGCTTCGGCCAGGCCCAGCGCGGGGCGGGCACGGCGCAGCGTGGTGGCGTCGAGCACGTCGAGCGACGCGGGCACGTCGGTGAGCGGGCGCGCGTCGCGGGTGGCGGTGACCACCACGGGCCCGAGCCGCACCGGCGGCGTGGTTTCGGCGGCGAACGCGGCGAGCGGCGCCAGCAGCAGGCAGGGCAGGATTTTCACCGGCGCAGTGTGCCACCGCAGCCCGTGAACGCCCCGCCAGCGCGGCTCAGCCCACCACGAAACGCAGCGGCACCGAGGCCAGCTTCTGCAGCAGGCCGCGCTCGATGCGGCTTTCCCAGGAATCGAAGCCGATGGTTTCGATCGGCCGCCACAGCGCCACCCAGGCCAGGATCAGCAGGCCCTCCGACAGCACTTCGCCGAACGGCGCCGGCACCATGGCCAGCCAGTGCCGCGCCACCAGCACCGCGGCCAGCGTGAGCGTGCCGGCCAGGATGGCGAAGCGGCCCACGCGCCGGCGGCGGCGGTGGCGGCGCTCGGCCTGCGCGTGCGCCAGCGCGAAGTGCGCGTGGATGGCGTCGGCCATCTCGCCCAGGCGCGCTTCCAGCGTCGGTGGCCCGTGCAGCACCACCGTGAGCGGCTCGCGATGGCCGTGCTCGCCGGCGCTTTCGACCAGGTAGGCCTCGACGCGGCGGTCGAGCGCCTTGGCGGGAAACGGTGCCGGGTCGAAACTGTCGTAGAGCTGGTCGAGGTGCTGCAGGCGCAGTTCGATCTCGGCCATGGCGGGTTTTCCGGCGAAAAGGCGGACTCAGTCCTGATCGTCGGCCAGCCCGCGCACCTGGCGCAAGCGTTGGGCGGCCAGTGCGCGCAACTCGCGCCGCAGCGGCGCCGGGAAAGGCGAACGGCGGCCACAGGCGCGCAGCAGCAGCACGTCGTCCTGGGCTTCACCGAGCGTGGTGGCTTCCTCGGTGGAAGCGCCCGACACCGGGCGCAATTCCGGCGCCAGCGTGGCCAGCAGATGGTCCTGCTGGCGCAGGCGGCGCAGGCGGCGGCGCAGCACGTGCCAGCGTTCGTCGTCGCCCGGGGCGCGTTCGGCGCGGCGGCGGGCCTTGGCCAGGCGGCGTTCGGAGCGCCCCACGCCTTTCGCCACCACGGTCTCGTCCACCGCGTCCCAGTCCAGCCGCGACAGCCGCGCGGCCAGTACCAGCAGGCGTTGGCGATGGCGTTCGAAGCCCGGGTCGCGCGCCAGCGCCGCAGCCATCAGCGCGTCGCGGCGGGCGCTGGCCAGGGCGATGGCGTCGGGCAGTTGTTCGCGCAATTGGGCGGGTGCCGTGGCTTCCAGCCGGGCCAGGGCTTCCACCAGCGCCTGGGCGTCGCGCAGGCCACACAGGCCGCGACAGGCCTGGCCTAGGGCGTCGTCGAGGCGGCGGCCGGTTTCGCCCAGCGGGCGCCGGGCCAGGGCCAGGGTGGCACGGGCGCGGCGCAGGCGCTTGCGGGCCTGGTGCACACCGGCATGCCGGGCCTCGCCCTCGCGGGCCAGCTGTTCGGCGGCCCCGGCCAGCTCGGACAGGGCGTAGTCGCGCAATCGCAAACCCAACGGGCCCTGCAGGTTCGGCATGGGGTGCCTCCAACCAAGGCCCCCAGCCTAGGCCCGGCGGATGACGCCGCCGTTGACTTGCATCAACCGGGCGGCGGTTCCGCCAGCGGGCGCGGGTAATCCTGCTGGGAAAGGGCCCGCTCCGGTGGCCCGAACAGCTGCCCCAGCCGCTGCCAGCCCCGGGCCCGGGCGGTGTCGCGCAGCAGATCACCCCACTCGTGGAAGGTCAGCACCAGCGGGTTGTGCGAACGCACGGGTTTCACCAGGCCGTATTCGCAGGGCACGGCCGGGTCTTCCCCGGTGAAGGTGCCGAACAGCTTGTCCCAGACGATGAGTACGCCGGCGTAGTTGCGGTCGATGTACTTCGGATTGCGGGCGTGGTGCACGCGGTGGTGCGAGGGCGTGTTGAACACGTATTCCAGCCAGCCCAGCCGGTCCACCGCCTGGGTGTGCACGAAAAACTGGAAGGCCAGGTTGATGGCCACCACGATGACGATGTGCGCGGGCGAAAACCCCAGCCACGCCAGCGGCAGCCAGAACAGCGACATGCCCGACACCGGGTAGGTGATGGACTGCCGGAACGCCGTGGACAGGTTCAGCCGCTCGGACGAGTGGTGGGTGACGTGCGAGGCCCACATCCAGCGCACGCGGTGGCTGAGCCGGTGCCACCCGTAGTAGGCGAAGTCCTGCGCCACGAACAGCAGCGCCACCGAGGCCCACGAGGCCGTCAGGTCGAACACGCGGAACTGGTGCACCCACCAGTAGGCGCCAATTACCGCGGCCCAGGCCAGCGCGTCGACGCCCTGGTGCATCAGCGCCAGCGCGGCGTTGGAGAGCGTGTCGCGCAGCGTGTACAGGCCGGGCCGCCGCTCGCGCCAGTACCAGGCTTCCCAGGCCACGAAGGCAAGGAACACCGGCGCCAGCGCCAGCAGCAGCCACTCGCCCATCAGGGCGCCGCGGGCACCGGTTCGGCCAGCGCGCGCGCCATGTTCTTCAGGCAACGGTGCATGGCGCGGCGCATGAACAGCTGCAGCATCAGCGCGGTGACGGGCGCCAGCCAGCGCCGCGCCAGGGTGAACTCGTAATCCCAGCGCACGCGCGAACCGAACTCGTGGCCGGCGAAAGTCCAGTTCGCCTCGCCCTGCGTGACCAGCCAGGAAAACGGCGGGCGGAAACCGGTGAGCACGTAGGCATGGCGCACCGGCGGGTCGAGCACGGTGACGCGTTCGCTGAGCACGGTGCCGTCGGCCTGGTGCACGCGGCGCGTGCTGCCCACCGAAAGCGGCGCGTGCAGGCGGATACCGCTGATGGCCGGGACAGGGCCAAAACCGGTGAAAAAGGCCGGGAAACGTTCGGGGCTGGTGGCCATCCGGAACGCCACTTCGGGCGTGCAGGGCAGGCTGCGTTCGGCGGAAACGTTCAGTCGCATGGGTGCAATTCTGGCCGCTGGCGACGCCGGGTGTCCATCTCAGCCACCCTGTTTGCGCCGCTGCAGCGCCAGCCAGGGCGAAGGCCAGGTGGTGGCCCAGCAGCGTGCACGGGCAGGGGCCGCCGTCATTACGCCTTTCGTGGAACCACCGGCTGCCGCCGGGACCGGGTGTATCCTGCGGGAATGCGCGGCCCCCATGCCTTCTCCCGGTTCCTCGGGCCCCTGCGCGGCCACGGCCAGGGGCTGGCGTCCGGAACGGCCCCCCCGCCCGCGGAAAGCCCGCTGCGCGCCCGCCTGCTCAGCGCCGAGCAGATGAAGCAGCGCGGCGCCGAACTGGCCCACGCGCACCCTATCCGCGCCCGGGCCGGGCCCGACTGCCTGCTGGGGCGCTTGGTCGAGAACGACCGCGTGATCACGCAGGCCGTGGACCTGCTCGAAGAAGTGGTGCAATCACAGCGGCGGCTCGCCCCCGCCGGCGAGTGGCTCATAGACAACGCGCACCTGGTGCACGAACAGATCCGCATCGCCCAGCGGCACCTGCCCAAGCACTACAGCCGCGAACTGCCGCAACTCGCATCCGGCCCCTCGGCAGGCCATCCCCGCGTCTACGACATCGCCCTGGCGGCGATCGCGCACGGCGACGGGCGCATCGACACCGAAGGCCTGAGCGGCCTGATCTCGGCCTACCAGTCCATCGCCCCCCTGCGCCTGGGTGAGCTGTGGGCGATCCCGATCATGCTCAGGCTGGCGCTGATCGAGAACCTGCGGCGCTACAGCGCGAAAGTCATCCTCGACCAGCAGAACCGCGACCTGGCCGATGCCTGGGCGGGCCGCCTCGCGGACATCGCCGAAAGCGACCCGAAGAGCCTGGTGCTGGTGCTGGCGGACATGGTGCGTTCCAAGCCGCCGGTGGCCAGCGCCTTCGTCGCCGAACTGACGCGCCGGCTGCAGGGCCGCAGCGCGGCCCTGGCGATGCCGCTGGACTGGATCGGGCACTGGCTCGGCGAAACCGGCCACAGCATCGAGGACATGGTGCACGCCGAGAACCAGCAGCAGGCCGCGGACCAGGTTTCGATCAGCAATTCCATCTCCAGCATCCGCTACCTGTCGACGATGGACTGGCGCGATTTCGTCGAATCCCTGAGCGTCGTCGAAACCTGCCTGCGCGACGATCCCGTCGGCGTCTATGGCCGGATGGATTTCGCCACCCGCGACCGCTACCGGCACGTGGTGGAAAACCTCTCGCGCCGCAGCGGGCGCCCCGAGGCCGAGGTCGCGGAAGCCGCCATCGTGCTGGCCCGCGCCCGGGGAGGAAGCCATGACCCGGTGCATGCGCACGTCGGCTACTACCTGGTGGACGAAGGCCTGGCCGACCTGCGGCGCGTGGTCGGCGCCCGCGCAAGCCTGGTCGAGCGCGAGGCCTGGACCACGGCGCTGCCGCTGGCCGTGCACCTGGTACCGACCGCGATGGCGGTGGTGGCCGCCTGCCTGGCCCTGGCCGCCACGGCCGGCGGGGCCATCGGCGCCGGCCTGCTGGCGGCACTGCTGGGCCTGGCCGCCATCGCCTTCAGTGAGCTCGGCATCGGCCTGGTGAACTGGGCCGCCACCCAGATCTCGTCGCCGCGCATCCTGCCGCGGCTGGATTTCTCCGCCGGCATCCCGGGCTACGCCCGCACCATGGTGGTGATGCCCACCATGTTCGGCGACACCCGGACCCTGGACCGGCTGCTCGAATCGCTGGAGGTGCATTACCTCGCCAACCGCGACGACAATCTTTACTTCGCACTGCTGACCGACTTCTTCGACGCCGATGCCGCGGTGCTGCCCGGCGACGCGGCGCTGCTGGTGGCGGCGCGCGACGGCATCGGGGCGTTGAACCGGCGCCATGCCCCCGCGCAGGAAGACCGCTTCTTCCTGTTCCACCGGCCCAGGCTGTGGAATGCCCGCGAAGGCCGGTTCATGGCCTATGAACGCAAGCGCGGGAAGCTGTCCGCGCTCAACCGCTTCCTGCGGCGGGGCGGCACCGACGACTTCCTCCTGGTGGCCGGGAACACCGACCGCCTGGGCCACGTGCGCTACGTGATCACGCTCGACACCGACACCCGGCTGCCGCACGACGCCGCGCGCAGGTTCGCCGGCACGCTGGCGCACCCGCTCAACCAGGCGCGTTTCGACGACTGCCGCAACTGTGTCACGCGCGGCTACGGCATCCTGCAGCCCCGGCTGGGCTCGGCCATCGGCGGCAGCAATGCGCTGTACTCGCGCATACACGGCGCCGAACCCGGCATCGATCCATACACGCGCGCGGTTTCCGACGTCTACCAGGACCTGTTCGCCGAAGGCTCGTTCGTCGGCAAGGGCATCTACGACGTGGACGCCTTCGAACACACGCTGCGGGGCCGCTTCCCCAACGACAGCGTGCTCAGCCACGACCTGCTGGAGGGCTGTTATGCCCGCGCCGGGCTGGTGAGCGACGTCCAGCTGTACGAAGACTTTCCTTCGAGCTACCCGGTGGACGTCAAGCGTCGCCACCGCTGGATCCGCGGCGACTGGCAGTTGCTGCCCTGGCTGCTGCCGCGGGTGCGGCGCCAGGACGGCACGCGCGAGCGCAATCCGCTTTCCAGGCTTTCGCGCCTGAAGATCCTCGACAACCTGCGCCGCAGCCTGGTGCCGCCGGCCATGCTGGCGCTGCTGCTGGCGGGCTGGTTCCTGCTGCCACGGCCGCTGGCGTGGACGCTGTGGGTACTGGCGATCCTGGTCATCCCGCCCCTGGTGGCCTCGCTGGCGGCCCTGCTCAGGCGGACGGCCGAGATGTCGCTGGCCGTGCACCTTCGGCAGGCGGGCACCCGCCTGGCCAACAACATCCGGCGCGCGCCGGTCGCGCTGGCCTGCCTTCCGCACGAGGCCTGGTTCTGTCTGGACGCGATCCTGCGCACGCTCTGGCGCCTGCTGGTGTCGCGCAGGCGGCTGCTCGAGTGGTCACCCAGCAGCGAAGTCGAACGCACGGCGAAAAGCGGCCAGGGGGCCCTGCTGCGGCTGATGTGGATGGGCCCGGTACTGGCGGTTTCGATCGCGGCCGGCCTGTTCGAATCCAACCCGGCGGCGCTGCCGGTGGCGGTGCCGGTCCTGCTGCTGTGGGCCGGCTCGCCGTGGCTGATGGAGTGGCTGGGCCGGCCACGCCGTCGCCGTGCGGCGGTGTTGTCGGCGCCGCAGCAGGTGTTCCTGGGCCGGCTGGCGCGCCGGACCTGGCGGTTCTTCGAAACCCATGTCGGCGCCGCCGACCATTGGCTGCCGCCGGACAACGTGCAGGACCACCCGGCGATCGTGGTGGCGCGGCGTACGTCGCCCACCAACATCGGCCTGGCGCTGCTGTCGAACCTGAGCGCGCTGGACTTCGGCTACCTCACGCCCGGCGGCCTGCTGGAACGCACGGCGGCCACCCTGGCCACGCTGCAGCGCATGGAGCGGCATCGCGGGCACTTCTTCAACTGGTACGACACCAGCACCCTGGAGCCATTGACGCCGCGTTACGTCTCCTCGGTGGACAGCGGCAACCTCGCCGGCCACCTCACCACGCTCCGCCAGGGCTTGCTCGAGTTCCCGGGCCAGCCGGTGGTCGCGCCGCGCGCTTTCCAGGGGCTGGCCGACACCTTCGAGGTGCTGGCCGAGTCGCTGGGGGCGGACCTTCCGGACCTGGTGCAGCAACTTGGCGCGGCCCTGCGGCTGGCCTGCGCGCAGCCGCCGGCGAACCTGGCGGACCTGTATGCCCGGCTCGCCGACATCACCCGCCGCGCCGTCGAGGCCAAGGCCCTGCTGGCGACGACCGGCGGCGAGCCGCTGGCCTGGGCCGGCCACCTGCTGGAGCAGTGCCTGCAGGTGCGCGAAGACCTGCTGCCGTGCGCGCCCTGGCTGGGGACGGGCGAGCCGGCGCCAGCCACGCCCTGGGATTCGCGCATTCCGACGCTCGCCGAGATCGCCGCCTCCCGGCCCGCCGCCGACGAGCCCCCTGACGGCCCGCTGGCGCATGTCCGCACCGCCGCCAGGTCGCGCCTGGAGGTGGCCGCGCGGCTGGCGGGCCTCGCCGGCGAGTTGGCGCGCATGGATTTCCGCTTCCTCTACGACCGGGGCCGTCACCTGCTGTCGATCGGCTACAACGCCGCCGACCACCGCCTGGACACGGGCTACTACGACCTGCTGGCCTCCGAGGCGCGCCTCGCCTATTTCGTCGGCATCGCCCAGGGCCAGCTGCCGCAGGACAGCTGGTTCGCGCTGGGGCGGCTGCTGACGGAGGTCAATGGCAAGTCGGTGCTGTTGTCGTGGTCGGGCTCGATGTTCGAGTACCTGATGCCGCAGCTGGTCATGCCCAGCTACGAAGGCACCCTGCTCGACCAGACCGCACGCACCGTGGTCGAGCACCAGGTCCGGTATGGCGGCCTCCGCGGCGTGCCCTGGGGCATTTCCGAGTCCGGCTACAACACCGTGGATGCGCAGCTCAACTACCAGTACCGCGCCTTCGGCGTGCCGGGGCTGGGCCTGCAGCGTGGCCTGGGCCAGGACCTGGTGGTCGCGCCCTACGCCAGCATGATGGCCCTGATGGTGGATCCCGAGCGGGCCTGCAACAACCTGCAGCGCCTGCACGAGGCCGGGCTCGGCGGGCGCTTCGGCCTGTACGAGGCCGTGGACTATTCGCCGGCCCGGCTTCCGCGCGGGCACAGGAACGCGGTGGTGCGTTCGTTCATGACCCACCACCAGGGCATGGGACTGCTGTCGCTGTCCTACCTGCTGCACGACCAGCCGATGCAGCGTCGTTTCCTGGCCGATCCGGAGTTCCAGGCAACCCTGCTGCTGCTGCAGGAGCGCATCCCGCGCACGGGCGCTTTCCGCCCGCACGAGGCCGGGCGCGTCGACGCCCTGGCCGCCCCGGAACCGCCGGCCACCCAGCTGCGCATCTTCCGCGACCCCGTGACGGTCCGCCCGGCGGTGCAGATGCTCTCCAACGGCCGCTACCACGTGCTGGTCACTGCGTCCGGCGGTGGCGGCAGCCGCCTGCACGACATGGCGGTCACGCGCTGGCGCGAAGACGCCACGCGCGACCACTGGGGCAATTTCTGCTACCTGCGCGACGTCGCCAGCGACGACTTCTGGTCGGTGGCGAGCCAGCCGACCGGGGTGCGGGTGGAAGGCTACGAGGCGATCTTCTCGGATGCCAAGGCGGAGTTCCGCGGTCGCCGGCGCGGCTTCGAGTTCCACGCCGAGATCGCGGTGTCGGCCGAGGACGACATCGAACTGCGGCGCCTGGTGCTCTGCAACCGGGGCGCCACCACCCGCGTGATCGAAGTCACCAGCTACGCCGAGGTCGTGCTGGCGTCGCCGGTTTCGGACGAGACCCACCGCTCCTTCAGCAACCTGTTCGTGCAGACCGAACTGGTCCCGGACAAGCAGGCCATCCTCTGCACCCGGCGGGCGCGGGCGCCGGACGAAGTGCCGGCGTGGATGTTCCAGCTGACGGCCGTGCATGGCGCCGAAGTCGAGGCGATGTCCTACGAAACCGACCGCGCGCGCTTCATCGGCCGCTGCGGCGACCTGGCCCGCCCGGAGGCCCTGGCCGCGACCTCCGCCCTGTCGAACACCCAGGGCCCGGTGCTGGACCCGATCGTCGCCACCCGCAGCCGGATCGTGCTGGCACCGGAACAGGTGGCGACCGTCGACATGGTGATGGGCGTCGGCCGCGACCGCGGCGACTGCCTGGCGCTGGTGGAAAAGTACCGCGACCGGCACCTGGCCGACCGCGTGTTCGACCTGGCCTGGACCCACAGCCAGGTGGTGCGGCGCCAGATCAACGCTTCCCAGTCCGACGCCCAGCTCTACGAACGCCTGGCCGGACTCGTGCTCTTCACGCACCCGGCGATGCGCGCGGACGGCTCGGTGATCATGCAGAACCTGCGCGGGCAATCCGGCCTGTGGGGCCACTCGATCTCGGGCGACCTGCCGATCGTGCTGCTGAAGATCGCCGACGCCGCCAACATAGAACTGGTGCGGCAGCTGGTGCAGGCGCACGCCTACTGGCGCCTCAAGGGCCTGGCCGTGGACCTGGTGATCTGGAACGAGGACCAGGCCGGCTACCGCCACGCGCTCCAGGACCAGATCATGGGCCTGATCGCC
Organism: Rhizobium sp.; assembly: GCA_019459185.1. Taxonomy (GTDB): domain Bacteria; phylum Pseudomonadota; class Gammaproteobacteria; order Xanthomonadales; family Xanthomonadaceae; genus Arenimonas. The sequence goes on from JAIBEO010000122.1 coordinate 10,132, forward strand.
GCGGGCACCGAATCGCAGGTGTTCGACCGCCCGGGAGGCATCTTCGTCAGGCCGGCCCAGCAGATGTCGCAGGAGGACCGCGTCCTGCTCATGGCGGTCGCGCGCGTGATCCTCAGGGACGCCGATGGCAGCCTGCGCGAACAGGTGGAACGCCGCTCCCCGATGCCCGCGCCCATGCCGCCGCTGGTGCCCGCGGCCGCGCCTGGCCACGTCCGCAACGCCAGCCCGGCGCCGGCGCTATCGCCGCTGGAACCGCTGCAGTTCGACAACGGCCTGGGCGGCTTCAGCGCCGACGGCCGCGAATACGTCGTCCGGTGCCTGCCCGGCGCGCCCACGCCGGCGCCGTGGTCGAACGTGCTGGCCAACGCCCGCTTCGGCTGCGTGCTCAGCGAGAGCGGGAGTGGCTACACCTGGGCGGAAAACGCCCACGAATTCCGCCTGACCCCGTGGCACAACGACCCGATCGGCGATCCGAGCGGCGAAGCCTTCTACCTGCGCGACGAGGACACCGGCCGGTACTGGTCGCCCAGCCCGCTGCCGTGCCGCGGAGACGGTGAATACCGGACGCGGCATGGTTTCGGCTACACCGTCTTCGAGCACGTCGAGGACGGCATCGCCAGCGAGCTGTGGGTGTACGTGGACCGGTCGGAGGCCGTGAAGTTCTCCGTGCTGAAGCTGCACAACCTGTCCGGCCGCCCGCGCCGGCTTTCGGTGACCGGATATGTCGAGTGGGTGCTGGGCGACCGCCGCGGGCGGACCCAGGCGCACGTCATCACCGCGGTGGACGCGGCCAGCGGCGTGATGACGGCGCGCAACGCCTACAACAGCGAATTCAGCGGCCGGGTCGCGGTGTTCGACGCCGACATCGGCGCACACGGGCAGGAATTCGGCGGAGACATGCAGGCGCACAGCCTGACCGGCGACCGCCTGGAGTTCCTGGGGCCGCATGGCAGCCTCCGCGAACCGGCGGCGATGCGGCAGCAGGCGCTGTCCGGACGCGTCGGCGCCGGGCTGGACCCGTGCTCGGCGCTGCGCCTGCCGCTGGCGCTGGCGGCCGGCGCCCGGTGCGAGACCGTGTTCCGGCTGGCGGCCGGGAGCGACCTCTCCGAAGCCCTTGCGCTGGCAGGCCGGCATCGTGGCCTGGACGCGGCCCGCGCCGCGCTCGAGTCCGTGCGCGGGTACTGGGACGAGGTGCTGGGCACGGTGCAGGTGCAGACGCCCGACCCGGCGATGGACCTGCTCGCCAATGGCTGGCTGCTCTACCAGACGATCGGCTGCCGGTTCCTGGCCCGCAGCGGCTATTACCAGTCTTCCGGCGCCTATGGCTTCCGCGACCAGCTGCAGGACACGATGGCGATGGTGCATGCGCAGCCGGAGCTCGCGCGCGAGCACATCGTGCGCTGCGCCGCGCACCAGTTCCCGCAGGGCGATGTCCAGCACTGGTGGCATCCGCCGCTGGAGCGCGGCGTGCGCACCCACTGTTCCGACGACTACCTGTGGCTGCCCCGGGCCGTCTGCCGGTACGTCGAAACCACGGGCGACCTTTCGGTGCTGGACGCCGGCGCGGCCTATCTCGAAGGGCGCCCGGTGCGGGCCGACGAGGAGTCGTATTACGACCTGCCCACCCGGCTCACCGACAGCGTGGGCGTGTACGAGCATTGCGTGGTCGCGCTGGAGCGCGGCATGGCGCTGCTGGGCGGGCGCGGGCTGCCGCTCATGGGCACCGGCGACTGGAACGACGGCATGAACCGCGTGGGCAAGGACGGGCGCGGCGAAAGCACGTGGCTGGGCTTCTTCCTGCACGACTGCCTGGCGCACTTCGCCCCGCTGGCCCGGGCGCGCGGCAACGATGGCTTCGCCGACCGCTGCCTGTCCGTCGCCGGGCTGCTCCGGGAGAACCTGGAACGCCACGGCTGGGACGGCGACTGGTACCTGCGCGGCTGGTTCGACGACGGCACGCCGCTGGGTTCGGCGGTGAGCCTGGAGTGCCGCATCGATTCCGTGGCGCAGAGCTGGTCGGTGCTTTCCGGCGCCGGCGACCCCGCGCGCCGGCGCCGCGCCATGGATTCGCTGGACACGCACCTGGTGCGGCGCGACGTCGGCATCGTGCAGCTGCTGGAGCCGCCGTTCGACCGCACGGACAAGGACCCGGGCTACATCCGCGGCTACGTGCCCGGCGTGCGCGAGAACGGCGGCCAGTACAACCATGCCGCGATCTGGGCGGCGATGGCCTTCGCCGAGCTGGGCGACGCCACGCGTGCCTGGGAACTGGCGCGCATGGTCAGCCCGGTCCACCGCAGCCTGGACGCCGGCCAGGTGGCCACCTACAAGGTCGAACCCTACGTGGTGTCGGCCGACATCTATGCCGTCGACCCACACGTGGGGCGCGGTGGCTGGAGCTGGTACACGGGCTCGGCCGGCTGGATGTACCGCCTGCTGGTGGAATCCCTGCTCGGCTTGGGCCGCGAGGGCGACCTGCTGCGGCTGCGACCCTGCCTGCCGGCCGACTGGCCCGGCTATACGTTGCGCTACCGCCATCGGGGCCAGGTACGGGCGCTGGTGGTCACGCGCGCCGCGGACGGTACGCTGCGCCTGGCGGTGGACGGCGTGCCGCAGGAGACCTTCGAGGTGTCCCTGCGCAACGCCGGCCCGCCGGCGTAGCCAGCGGCTACACTCACCGGGTCACGGGTACACGGTGAGGGGGCTGGCGTGATCCCAGGCTGGATCCTGCTGCTGGTGTCGGTGGGCTACGTCGGGCTGCTGTTCGGCGTGGCCTGGCTGGGTGACCGCAAACCCCTGTACCCGGGCCGCGACTGGCTGCGGCCCATCGTGTATTCGCTGGCGCTGGCGGTGTACTGCTCGTCGTGGACCTTCTATGGCGCGGTGGGCACGGCGGCGAAATCGGGGCTGGGTTTCCTGCCGATCTACCTGGGGCCGATCCTGCTGTTCCTGTTCGGCTGGCGCATCCTGGAGCGGCTGGTGCTGGTGGCGCGCGAGCAGAGCACCGTGTCCATCGCCGATTTCCTGGCCGCCCGCTACGGCCGCGCGCAGAACATCGCCGCCATGGTGACGCTGGTGGCGGTGATCGCCGCCATTCCCTACATCGCGCTGCAGTTCAAGGCGGTGGCGATGAGCATCGAGGTGCTGTCGGGCGTCGATTCCGACGCGGGCATCGGCGCGCTGGCCGATCCGGCGCTGTATTCGGCGCTGCTGCTGGCGCTGTTCGCCATCCTGTTCGGCACCCGCGAGATCGACGCCACCGAACACCACCACGGCATGATCCTGGCGGTGGCGCTGGAGTCACTGGTGAAGCTGGTGGCCTTCGTGGCGGTGGGCGTGTTCGCGCTGGGCCACCTGCCGGGCAGCGAAGACCTGCTGACGCGCTTCCAGGCCGCCACCCGCGACTTCGTGGCGCCGGGCATCCCGCAGGGTTTCATGGCGCAGACGCTGCTGGCCTTCGCCGCCATCGTCTGCCTGCCGCGCCAGTTCCACGTGGCGGTGGTGGAATGCGGCGACGTGGCCGACGTGCGTCGCGCACGCTGGCTGTTCAGCGGCTACCTGGTGGTGATCTGCCTGTTCGTGGTGCCCATCACCGCAAGCGGCCAGGCCCTGCTGTCGACTGCGGGCGTGGCGCCGGACACCTACGTGCTGGCGCTGCCCATGGCCATGGACAACACCGCGCTGGCGCTGGCGGCCTTCGTGGGCGGCTTCTCGGCGGCCACCGGCATGGTGATTGTGGCGTCGGTGGCGCTGGCGACGATGGTGAGCAACGACCTGGTGATGCCGCTGCTGTGGCGCGGCAGCCTCACCGACCCCGACGAGCGCCAGCACCTGGGCCGGCGCGTGCTGTGGGTGCGGCGCATCGCCATCGTGGCCATCGCGCTGCTGGCGTATGCGTATTACCGCGGCGCAGGTGAATCCGGTTCGTTGGCGGCCTTCGGCCTGCTGGCGTTCGCGGCGGTGGGGCAGTTCGCGCCGGCGCTGATCGGCGGCCTGTACTGGCGCGGTGCCAGCCGCCGCGGCGTAATGGCGGGCCTGGTGGCCGGATTTGTGCTGTGGGCTTACACGCTGCTTCTGCCCACGCTTTCGCGCGCGGGCTGGTTCGACACCGCCTGGCTGCACGAAGGCCCGCTGGGCATGGCCTGGCTGCAGCCAGAAAGCCTGTTCGGACTGCGCGGCTGGGACGCCATCACCCACGGCACCTTCTGGTCGCTGCTGGTGAACATCCTGGCGCTGCTGGTGGTGTCGGCGCGCTATCGGCCCAGCCTGGAAGAGCGCCTGCGCGCCACGCCGTTCCTGGACCCGTACGCAGCCAAGCCGCTGGCCTCGGCCGGTGGCTGGCAGGGTTCGCTGAGCACCGACGACATGCTGGCGCTGGCCACCCGCATCGTTGGCGAACGCGCCGCGCGCCGCGCCTTCGCCGAGTACGCCGCCGCCCAGGGCCGCGAGCTTTCGCCCAGCGCGCCCGCCGACCGCGCCCTGATCCAGTTCACCGAACGCCTGCTGGCCGGCGCCATCGGCGCGGCCTCGGCGCGCCTGACCCTGACCACCGCGCTGCGCGGCTCGGGCATGGAGCTGGGCGAGGTGATGAGCCTGCTGGACGAAGCCAGCCACGAGCTGCGCTTCAACCGCGAGATTTTGTCGGCCACGCTTGAAAACCTGTCCCAGGCCGTGAGCGTGGTGGACCGCGACCTGCGCCTGGTGGCCTGGAACCGCCGCTACCAGCAGATGTTCGAATACCCCGACGGCATGCTGTACGTGGGCCGCCCGGTGGCCGACCTGATCCGCTACAACGCCGAGCGCGGCGAAATGGGCCCGGGGCCGGTGGAGGAGCAGGTGGCCAAACGCACCACCTACCTGCGCGAAGGTTCGCCCTACGTGTTCGAACGCGTGCGCGCCAACGGCCAGGTGATAGAAATGCGCGGCCAGCCGCTGCCGGGCGGCGGCTACGTCACGACCTACAGCGACATCACCGACTACAAACGCGCCGAGCAGGCCCTGCGCGAATCGAACGAAACGCTGGAACAGCGCGTTGAGCAGCGAACCCGCGAAGCCGCCGAGGCCAACCTTTCCAAGACGCGCTTCCTGGCCGCCATCAGCCACGACGTGCTGCAGCCCATCAACGCCGCGCGCCTGTTCACTTCGGCCCTGCGCGACAGCGACGAGGCCGCCGAGCAGCGCCGCCTGAGCGAGCGCGTGGATGCATCCCTGCGCGACGCCGAAGAGCTGCTGGACGGGCTGCTGGACATTTCACGCCTGGACGCCGGCTCGCTCAAGCCCGAGCTCACCGTGTTCCGCCTGGACGAGCTGATGGCCAGCGTGGCTGCGCAGTACGCGCCGCTGGCGGCCGCACGCGGGCTGCGCTTCCGCGTGCATGCCAGCCGGCTGTCGATACGCAGCGACCGCCGCCTGTTGCGACGCGCGCTGCAGAACTTCGTGGCCAATGCGCTGCGCTACACCAAGGAAGGCCGGGTGGTGATCGGCGCGCGGCGGCGCGGCGGCGGCGTGGACATCGAGGTGTGGGACAGCGGCCCGGGCATCCCGCCGCACCACCTGGCGCAGATCTTCGAGGAATTCCGCCGCTTCGAGCAGCCGTCACCCTGGGGCGAACGCGGCCTGGGCCTGGGCCTGAGCATCTGCCAGCGCGTGTCGCGCATGCTCGACCACCCCATCAGCGTGCGCAGCTGGCCGGGGCGCGGCAGCGTGTTCGCCATCCGCGTGCCCGTGGCCGACACCCCGGCGCCCGCCAAGCCGCCGCGCGCGCCGGTGGCGCACGGCGACCTTTCCGGCCTGAAGGTACTGTGCCTGGACAACGACCGCGAAATTTTGGACGGCATGGAAGCCCTGCTGGGCCGCTGGGGTGTGGACGTGCGCGTGGCGGAAACCGTGGCCGCGGCGCTTTCGCTGGCGAAAGCCGACCGCCCCGACGTGCTGGTGGCCGACTACCACCTGCACGATGAACTCGACGGCCTGGGCGCGCTGCAGGCCCTGCGCGAAGTGTGCGGCGCGCACACCCCTGCCGTGCTGGTGACCGCCGACGGCAGCGACACGCTCAAGCGCGCGGCGCGGGATTTGGGCCTGCCGGTGCTGACGAAGCCGGTGAAGCCGGCGAGTTTGCGGGCGTTCCTGGCGGCGCAGCAGCGGCGCGTGGGGGCCTGAAGCAGGCGTGCGGAATCACCCCGGCCGCGGCAGGCGACCGGTCTTTTCGGCAAGCGGGCCGGCGATGGCCTCCAGCAGGCTGCGTGCCGCCTCGACCTGGCGCGCGCCGTGGCGCGTGGCCAGGGCCTGTTCGTACTTGCGGTGGAAGCGGCGCGCCCTCGCCAGCGCGGCGCGGCCGCGGGCGGTGAGCTCGAGCAGCTTGACGCGCCCGTCGCTTGTGTCCTGGCGGCGCAGCACGTAGCCCTTGGCCACCATGTCGTCGACCACCTTGAGCGCGCCCGGCGCCGTCATACCCAGCTGCTGCGCCAGCTCGCTGAGGCTGCACGGCCGTTCGGCCAGCAGGCGGAAGACGTAGCCGAACGAGGTGCCGATGTCGTCGAACCCGGCCTTGGCGAGTTCATCGTCCAGCGCCTGCCTGAACGCGCCGAAGGCGAGGTTGAGCAGGATGCCGAAGTCCTGGGGGTCTTTGTTTGACATAATTAACCGCTGTAAATAATCTGTGGTTAATTATATCGTGGATTCCCGCCATGGCACTGCTTGCCCGCTGCGACGCCCCCACCTTCACCCTGCCCGGGGTCCACTTCACTACGCTCTCGGCGCCCAGCCGCGGCGCCCGCGAGAACGCCGTGTGGGAGGTGACGCTCGAGCCGGGCGTCGCCGGCTCCCCGCACGTGCTGACGCGCGAGGAGACTTTCGTGGCCCTCGAGGGCTCGGCGGTGGCCGACATCGACGGCGAGCGCTGCGAGTTGGCCGCGGGTAGCGCCCTGGTGGTGGCGCCCGGCCGCCGGTTCTCGCTCTCGAACCCCGGGCCGGCGTCTTTCCGCGCGCTGGCAGTGTTCCCGGTAGGCGGCCAGGTGCAGGTCGAGGGCAAGCCGCAGTTCACGCCGCCCTGGGCGGCCTGAAGCGCTGTCTCCCATCTGCCGGCGGCTCAGGCACCCGGCGGCGGCTTCACCGCGGCTTGAGCGCAGAGGCGTCGAAAAAGACTTCGTTCCGGAAGATCAGCCCGTCGCGGAGGCGGACGACGCACACGCCGTCGAACCGGCTTTCTTCGCTGCCATCGACGGTGGCCGACCAGTAGTTCAGGAAGCCATCCGGCACCGGTAGGCTGCGACGGTGGGTCCAGATCCAGCGGGGGTAGCGGGCGAGCAGCCTGGAGAAATACCCGAGCAGCGCATCGCGCCCCTCGATGCCCGCGGGCCGGGCCGGATCGGAATAGAACGCATCTTCGGTATAGAAGCTGGCCAGCCGCTCCGGGTCGTTGCCGGTCCACGCCGGAAGCCAACGGCTGCAGAACTCGGCCGCCGCCTGCGCGTCGTAGCCCGTGAGCAGAGCCTGGGGGTTACCGCCGCTGGACGCCATGTCGTGCCACCCTCGGTTGCCGATAGTCCCGCCATGGTAGCCATGCCGGCGCCCGGGGAAAAACGCGGACGCGCCCGCGCGGGATGGGAATGACTCCGCCGTGGACGATTTCCTGGACTCGTAGCGTCGTCAGGTCGCAGGCGCGAAGTCTCGAGTCCTTTCCCAAGGGTGTAGTTCAATCGGGATTCCCTCCCTTGCAGGTCCTTCGGCACGCATGCCGAACATGACCGCATCGATGCCGCCGCCGTGGAGAAGTCATGAACATCCATCCCATCCGCACCCGGAAGGACTACCAGGCCGCCTTGCGCGAACTGTCGGCCTACTTCGACAACGAGCCGGAACCGGGAACCGAGGACGGCGATCGCTTCGATATCCTGTCGACGCTGGTCGAGGCCTGCGAGGCCAAGCACTTTCCCATCGAGGCGATTCGCCACCGCATGGAACAGGGTGGGCTGACCATGAAGGACCTGGTTCCCTCCATCGGGAGGCCCAACCGCGTCCATGAAGTTCTGAGCGGAAAGCGCGGCCTCACCATCGAGATGATCCGCAACCTGCACCGAAACCTGGGCATCCCCGCGGAAAGCCTCATCGGGGCGTGATGGCGGGCGAGCCAGCCGGAGTATTAGCTGCATTTCGGCAAAGCGATGCGATGAACAAGCCGAGCAGCACGCCCGCGACATGTCCGGGTTTCGGATGGTAGACATGAACCAGGTCGATCGCGAAAGCCAAGGCTATCGAGAAGGCGACCGGCAGAATAAGCGACTTTGAGCGGTCGACGCCGGTCAGCACCAGCCAAAGCCCGGCGCCGGCAATCGCCATGATTGCCTGGGAGGACCCGGTACCGAGATTCCACGGCGGAGGTACGAACAGCGTGCTGAACAGGGTTGCCAGAGAGCCGCCGACCAGCCAGAGCAAGAGCAAGCGGATGAAGCCCACGCGTTGCTCAACGGCCGCGCCGACCCACAGCAGACAGAACACGTCCGACAGCGTGTGTAGCTGCTTGACATGGACGAGCTGTGATGTGACCAGCCGCCAGAGTTCGAGATCCTGGATATGCCCGAAGCGCACACCGTAGTCCTCCAGCTGGACGATCCTGACCGGCCCCCTCCACGATCCGCTGATCTCGATCGCCGCGTGAACGCTCAGGACGGCGGTTGCCGTGCTCAGCAGCAGCGCGCCCCAGGCAATGCGGCGCGACACCGCCGGTGCGGCGTCAGGTTGCGAATGGGTCATGCTAACTCCTGTTGGAAGCATTGCCCCGCTCCCGTGGCGAGCAGGCTTGTGCAGAGCGGCGTGTCCGCAAGCTGATGCTTCGGTCGGCCCTCGCTGCGTCGAGACTCAAGCAGGCCCATGGCTTTTTGCGGGCAAGGTTGTGGCTTCTTCGAGGCAGGCGTCGCTCAGTCGCTTCGTGTGGGCCCACTCCTGATCGACAGCGGACATTCGGGGCCAATTTGAATCCCGGCACATGTGGGTAGACCATGCTGATTCTCCAGGCTCGGACACCCCCATGCCCCTGACCCTCTACGGCCACCCCTTCTCCTCCTACACCCAGAAGGCGATCATCGCCCTCTACGAGAACGGCACGCCTTTCGAATTCCGCTGCATCAGCCCCGACCACCCGCAGCACGCCGCCGAGTGGCTGCAGCTGTGGCCGCTGCGCAAGTTCCCGCTGCTGGTGGACGGCGGGCGCGACGTGGTGGAGACCAGCATCATCATCGAGCACCTGCAGCTGGCGCACCCGGGGCCGGTGCGGCTGGTGCCGGCCGATGCCATGGCGGCGCTCGAGGTGCGTTTCATGGACCGCTTCTTCGACCTGCATGTGATGCTGCCGGTGCAGGACGCGGTGGCCGCCGCCATCACCGGCAACGCCGCCTGGCGCGAAGACGCGCTGGCCGCCACGGTGGAAAAGCTCGAGCGCGCCTACGACTGGCTGGAAACCCGCCTGGCCGGAAAAACCTGGGCCACCGGCGACGACTTCACCCTGGCCGACTGCGCGGCCGCGCCTTCGCTTTTCTACGCCGACTGGGTGCACCGCATCGGCGAACACTACCCGGTGCTGCACGCCTACCGCGCCCGCCTGCTGGCGCGGCCTTCGTTCGCGCGCGCAGTGGACGAAGCGCGGTCCTACCGGCACCTGTTTCCGCTGGGCGCGCCGGACCGCGACTAGCGCCTCAGATCTTGTCCAGCAGCGCCGGCAGCCACCGCGCCGAAGGGTCGGCGGCGGCGCTGACCACCGCGAAACTCAGGTCTTCGCGCGACCAGTAGCGCGCCAGCAGCTCGCCGTCGCGGCGTTCGCCGTCGCCGGCCAGGCGGCCGCGCGGGCGCAGGTAGAAGCCCACGCGCGCGCCGTCGGCGTCGGCATACACCAGCATCGCCGCCGGGCCCTGTTCGGTGGACAGCAGCCGGCCGCCTTGCAGCGAGTAGCCGGCCGGGCTGAGGTCGGGCACGCGGCCGGCGTCGCCGAAGTTCCGCGCCAGCCAGGCTTCCAGCTCGGCGGCGCGAGCGGCGTCGAATTCCATCGGCGGCGCGTCGGCATCCACGAACTGCCGGTAGGCGGCCACGGCGTCGGCCATGGGCAGCGGCGCGGGCGATTGCAGGGCGCGCGCCTGCCAGCCGAACATGCCACCCACGCCCAGCGCCACCAGCAGCGACGCCGCCATCGCCAGGCCGCGCGTGCGCCGGGCACGCAGGCGCTGGCGGATGCGCGCGGGATCGAGCGCGGGGTTGGCCGGCCAGGCTTCGGGTTGCGCCAGCAGGGAACGCAGACGGTCGGCGTCGCGTTTCCAGCCGCGCACTTCGTCGGCGCGCGCGGGGTTCGCGGCCAGCCACGCCTCGACCGTGGCGCGGCGCGCGGGCGGCAGCTGGCCGTCCACGTAGGCGTGCAGTTCGTCGTCGCCGGGTGAGGTCGTTTCGTCGTTCATCTCAGCACCTTCAGTGCAGGGCGGCGGCCCGCGTCTTCGTCTTCCATTCCCCGCAGCGCCCGGCGTGCGCGCGACAGGCGCGACATCACGGTGCCTATCGGGATGCCCAGCACCTCTGCGGCCTCGCGGTAGGCCAGGCCTTCCACGCTCACCAGCACCAGCAGCGCGCGCTGTTCGTCCGGCAGCCGGGCCAGTTCGGCCAGGGCGCGGCGCGTTTCCAGGATGTCGTCGGGCCGCGGCACCTGCGCTTCTTCATCGGCGGCGAACAGGCGCGCGATGCGGCGCCAGCGGCCGGCGCGGCGGTAGTCGTCCACGAACTGGCGGTACAGCACGGAAAACAGCCAGGGCTGCAGCGCTTCGTCGTCGCGACGCTGGCCGCCGTGGGTAAGCGCGCGCTCCAGCGCCGCCTGCACCAGGTCGTCGGCGGCGGCCGGCTCGGCCACCAGGGTGCGCGCGAAGCGACGCAGGCGCGGGATCAGTTCGCGCAGCGTGTCGTCATCCAGCGGGGTCGGGCGGGGCAAGGGCATGGCGGTTTCCTGGCTTCCCGGGAATGACGAACGGCGTCGCCCGATTATTCCCGATGCCCGCCACGGGTGCATGGGGCGGCAGCGTGGGAATAAACCGGCCAGCCCGGACGTCCCATGACCAGTCCACCCCGCGAGACCCACTCATGACCGAAGTCCAAGCTCCCGTCCCGCCCCGCTGGCGGCCCCTGGCCCCGCTCGCCGGCATCGCCGCCCTGGTGGCGGTGCTGGCCACGGCCTTTGCCTTTACCGCCGGCTGGCTGCCGCCGGCGCGGCTGACGGCACCGCGCCTGGTCGACACCATCGAGGGTGGCAAGCCCCAGCCCGGGTTCCGCCGCGCCCATGCCAAGGGCGTGTGCGTGGAAGGCTACTTCGAACCCACGGCGGAAGGCGCGGCCTTGTCGAAGGCCCGCGTGTTCAGCCAGGCGCGCACGCCGGTGCTGGGCCGGCTGTCGATCGGCGGCGGCGACCCGCACGGCATGGAGGCGCAGGCGCGCGTGCGCAGCGTGGGCCTGCTGCTGCAGACCGACGATGGCCAGCAGTGGCGCATGGCCATGAACAGCTTCCCGTTCTTCATCGTGGCTACGCCGCAGGCCTTCGCCGAGCAGATCGTGGCTTCGCGCCCCGACCCGGCCACCGGCAAGCCCGACCCGGCGCGCATGCAGACCTTCCTGGAGCGCCACCCCGAAGCGGCGAAGTTCATGGCCTGGGCGAAGTCGGCGCCGTGGTCGAACAGCTGGGCCAACACGCGGTTCAACGGCGTGAACGCTTTCCGCTTCATCGATGCCGGCGGCGGCACGCGTTTCGTGCGCTGGTCGCTGGCGCCGCAGGCGCCGTTCGAGCCGTTCGACGAGACCACGCGGCAGTCCGCCGATGCCGGCTACCTGGCGCAGGACCTGTCGGCGCGCCTGGCGCAGGCGCCGGTGCGCTGGACGCTGGAAGTCACCGTGGCTGAACCGGGCGACGCGGTGGACGATCCGTCGCAGCCCTGGCCAGAAGAACGCCCGCACGTGGCCGCCGGCACGCTGGTGCTGGAACGCGCCACGCCGCAGGCCACCGGCGCCTGCCGCGACGTGAACTTCGACCCGACCCTGGTGCCCGACGGCATCGCGCTGTCGGGCGACCCGGTGCTGGCCGCGCGCGCCGGGGCCTATTCGGCGTCGTTCAACCGCCGCCAGCGCGAGGTCGCCGCCGGCGCCTGGCCGCTGGTCAGCGTGGGTGACGAATGATGGAAGCGCCCAAGACCTTCGACCGCACCACGCGCTGGCTGCACTGGTCCATGGCGGTGATGATCCTGGCGATGCTGTTCATCGGTGTCGGCATGGTGGCCTCGCTGTCGCTGCGGCCGCTGCTGCTCGACATCCACCGGCCGCTGGGCCTGGCGATCCTGGTGCTGGCGCTGCTGCGCCTGCGCCACCGTCGCCGGCATCCACCGCCGCCGCTGCCCGACTCACTGCCGGCGCCGCAGGCAATGGCCGCGCGCGCTTCGCACTGGCTGCTCTACGGCTTGATGCTGGCGATGCCGCTGCTGGGCTGGGCGATGTCTTCGGCCGGCGGCTACCCGGTGCCCTTGCCCGGCGGCTGGGTGCTGCCGGCACTGGCGCCGCAGGACCCGGCGCTCTACAGCGCGCTGCGCAGCGCCCACGGCGCATTGGGCTACGGCCTGTTCGCGCTGGTGCTGGTGCACCTGGCGGCCGCGCTGCACCACGCCTGGGTGCGCCGCGACGGGGTGTTCGAGGCGATGACGGGGCGGTCCTGACCCTACGGCAGGCGTTCCGGCCCGTGCACCGGGCATCGATGGGCGGCGCGCCTCAGCGCACGCCGCCCTTCGGCATCGCCTTCTCGAAGAAGGCCAGCACGCTCGCATTCATGGCCTCGTGCGCGGCGGCGCGGTCGAAGCCTTCGCCGTCGCGGCACAGCGCCGGCGGACCGATCAGCCCGCAGGGCGGCAAGAACGACAGGTGCCCGGCGCCGGCGATGCGATGTGATTCGGCGCGGCCGGCGAGTTCGTGCTCCACCACCGCGGCGTTGGTTTCGTAAGGCACGGCTTCGTCCTTCTCGCCGCTCCACACCTGCACCGGGATGGCCACGTCGGCCAGGCCGCCGTTGGCGAAGGTGAAACCCAGGCCCGGCGCCGCGACGACGGCGGCGCGCAGGCGCGGGTCGGGCAGGAAGTCGCCGGCACCGTCGGGCCCGTCCACCAGCGGCGACTTCGTGGCGCGCAGCACGTCGCAGATGAATTCGGGCGACTGCTGGCAGTGCGTGGGGATGGCGGCCATGTCGGGGTGGCCGCCTGCCAGTGTCAGCACGGTGAATCCACCGGCCGAAAAACCGAAGGCGCCGACGCGCGTGGCATCGATGCGGCCGGCGTCTTTCCAGCCTTCGAGCGCGAAGTCCACGGTGGCGCGCAGCTGCGCGGCGCGCTGGCTGAACAACGCCGGCGAGCCCTGGCGGCTGGTGTCGGCGTAGTTGTCGCCTGCGTGCGTGGGCGCCATCACCACGTAGCCGGCGCTGGCCAATGCCAGTGCCAGGTCGGTGTGGCTGAAGGCGGCGCCGCTGTTGCCATGCGACAGCACCACCAGCGGCAGGCCGTCGCCCTTCACCGGCCCGTCCTTGGCCACTTCCAGCAGCTGCGCCCCGATGAGCGTGGTAGGCCAGGCGCGCGCCGTGGTGGGGTACCAGATGGCCACGGCTACCGGGCCGTCGGGGGTTTCCACCCGCGCCACCTGCTGCCCCACCGGGTTCTCGCCGCGGCGTGCGCCGATCACCAGCACCACCGCAAGCACGAGCACCAGCAACGCGAGTGCGGCGGCAATTCGCTTCAACCACTTCATGGCGTCCTCCAGGGGACAGTTTGGGCGGACCGTAACACGGCCCTTGATGGCCGGCTCAGGGCCGGATGGCAGGGGTTCCGATGAAGCACCGCGATTCCCGGAAAGGCGTTCATGGCGCGTCTTGATCGGCGATCCGGCGCGCCAGGTTCGCGCCGCCGGGGAAATGCAGTTCGATGAGGCTGGCGCCGCCGGCGCGTGCGTCCACCTGCGTCGCCACCAGCCGCATGCCGCTGTCGGGCGAGAGCAGTTCGTGCGTGCGGGTGGCCACCAGGTCGCGACGCTGCCGGCCTTCGCGCGACCAGGCCAGGCGGCCGTCTTCGCGCGCGGTCACTTCGAAGCGTTCGGCCGGGAAATCGACGAGTTCGTAGCGTCCCACGAAACGCGCGGCAATGGCCGGCGTCATGGCTATGGCCGTGGCGCGCTCGGAGGCCATCGGTTCGGGCCAGCGCCGCGTGTCGGCGATGGCGCGCGCGATTTCATACGCCAGCGTCATGCCTTCGTCGGCATTGGTCATGATGGTGGCGCCCTGGCAGGTGTCGGGGTACATCAGCCACAGCGTGCGGAAGCCCACCGGCGCACCGGTGTGGCTGAACTTGCGCGGCTCGCTTGCGGGCGAAATTTCCACGCCCAGGCCCCAGGCGTCGGCCTGGCGGCGCAGCATGTCTTCGGCCGTGGCCTGGCGCAGCAGCGCGCCGGGCTCGCCGCGCAGCGAACGCACCAGCGCGATGGCGAAGCGCGAAAGGTCCGTCGGCGTCGTCCACAGACCCGCCGCAGCCTGTTCGGGGTAGAGGCGCCAGCCGCCGGGAATGGCCGTGCCGTCGGCCAGCGTGCCGGTGGCGGCGCGGGCGCGGCGCGTGGCGTCGCCCGGCGGCAGGTAATCGCTGTCGGCCATGCCGGCGGGGCGCAGCACCTGCGTGCGCAGGTAGTCGGCGAAGGATTGGCCGGCTGCGCGTTCCACCAACCGCTGCACCAGCACGAAGCCACCGCCGGAGTAACGCCAGCCCGAGCCGGGCGCGTGTTCCACCTGCAGGCGCGCGGTGTTGGCGGGCGACGCGCCTTCGAACACCTGGCGCAGGCGTGGCACTGCCGCGCCCTGGTCGTAACCCTTGAAGCCGGGCACGTTGATGCCGGCGGTGTGCGTGAGCAGGTGGCGCAGGTGCACGGGCGCCTTGCCGGCGGCGGGCGCACGCGGCAGGCGCCAGTCGCCGAGCAACGGCGCGATGTCGGCATCGAGCGGCAGCACGCCTTGCTCGACCAGCCGCAGGGCGCCCGCGGCGGCCACTACTTTGCTTACGGAACCGACCTGGAACAGCGTGGCGACATTCACCGCACGGCCCGCCGGGTCGGCCTGGCCGAATCCCCGCACGTCCACCACACGGCAGCCTTCCACGATGGCCACGCCCACGCCCGGCACGACGTAGTGCCGCATGCGCTGCGCGATGGTGAAGCGTTGCGGGCCTTCGCCTTCGACGAGCACCTTGCGGCGCAGCGCGTTCGCGTAGTCGGGCACGTCGACGGCGCGGGCTTCGTTCGCTGCCGGCACGCAGGTCAGCAGCAGCGCCAGCGCGGCAATCATTGGCGCACCCGCGCGCCTGCGCACCGCACGCGACCACGCGAACAGCAGCCCCGCCAGCAACACGGCGATGGCCATGAAACCGGGCACGCTCGCTTCCAGCCCGAAGGCCCCGCCGTGCCAGGCCAGCATTTCCGCGTCGGCCGCGGGAATCCAGGCGCTTTCACCGGCCTGTCCGCTGACGCCGAAACCCAGCACCGGCCCCTGCAGGAAGTTCAGCCCGAAGTGCAGGGCGATCGGCAGCGCCAGCGAACGCGTCGCCAGGAAGGCCGTGCCGAACACCAGCCCGGCCAGGAAGATGTTGGCGCCCGCCAGCCACTGCAGTTCGCCGGCGCCGGCCAGCCCTTGCGAGTGCGTGAGCACGAAGTACGCCGCCATCAGCAGCTGCGCGAGCCAGGCGCCCACGCCGTCCACCAGGCGCTGGAAGACGAAGCCGCGGAACACCAGTTCTTCAAGCACCGCCACCACCAGGGCGCTGGCGGCGCCCTGCAGCAAGGCCGGCCCGGGCGCCGTGCCCGGCTGCCAGTGCACGGCACCGGCCAGCCACGCGGCGGCGGCCACCGCGCCCCAGGTGCCGGCCGCCAGCGCCAGGCCCAGCGGCACGCCGCGCACCCAGTCGCGCCGCCGGCCCAGCAGCGTGGCGAACGATTCGCGGCGCAGGCGCAGGCAGGCGGCGGTGACAACGAGCACCAGCACCGTCTGCACCACCGGCGACACGCCGCCCGGTCCGCCGGGCAGCGCGAGCGTCGTGCCCACCAGCATGGCCGCGAGCAGCAGGTAGAACGCCAGGATCCACCAACCATTTCTCAGCCGTCCGTTGGTGCCGCGGAAGGCGAAGCGCGAGATGCGCGCGGCGAAGTTTCGGGAAGTCATGCGGAGTCCCTCAGTAGCGCCAGGTGAGATCGAGGAAGGCGGCACTGGCCGAACCGTGTCCGGCGCGGCGCAGCACGCCGCCGGCGTGCAGGTGTTCGAAGGCGAGGCGCAGGCCCAGGCGCGGGCTGGGCCGCCAGGTGCCGGCCACGCGCAGCAGTTCGCCCACGTGGCGGCCCGAAGTGGCCTGCGTGCCTGCGTAGGTTCGGGTGGCCGTGGCGTACACGGCGTCGTCGGTCGCCAGCCGGCGCACGTGGCCGATTTCGGCGCTGAGCGTGGTGCGTGGCGTGGGCGAAAGCGTCACGCCGGGCGCGAGGATGGCCACGTTCGCGAGCGCCAGCAGCTGCCCTTCGGACACGTAGCTGGACCTGGCGTACAGCGGGTGGAAGCTGCGCACGGCGCCGGTGCCCCAGGCGCCACCGCCGGACGCCAGGTCCAGGCGCGCGGTGAGGCGCGGCCTCCAGCCTGCGTCCGTCAGCGCCAGGCCATGCGTGGCGAACAAGCCCCAGGCATCGATGTCGCGGCCGCCGACGGTGTGGCCGGATTGGCGCGCCAGCGTGGCGTCGAACGTCCACGCGCCGCGGCTGCCCCACGCGCGCAGGCCGGCAGTGTTTCGTTCGTCGCGGCCCGCCGCGCCGGCCACGCGGTAGGCGGGCTGGGTGCTGCGGAGCCAGAACGGCTCGACGAACATCGTGCCGCGCTCGCCCACGACGAAGCCGGCGTTGAGGCCGCGCAAGGTTTCGCGCGGGTCGATGCCGTCGTCGAAGGTGCCGGTGCCCAGGCGCGTGGCGCGCAGGTCGAAGGCGCCCAGGCGCCAGCGTCCGGCGTGCACGTAGGCGCGCAGGCCATTCCAGCTGCGGTGCAGGTTGGGGCCGTCGCTCAGGCTCAGCAGCTGGCGCGGGCCGTCGGCGAACTCCTGTCGCCCGGCCATCACGCCGGCGAGCGCCGTTCCGACGGGGCGGCGCAGTTCGACGAACAGTTGTTGCACCGACAGCGCGTTGCGGAAATTCGGCGGCGCGACGTCGGCGCCGCGCGTGACGTCGCCGCTGGCCAGTTCGCCGTAGAAGCGCAGCGCGGGCAGCGGCCGCCAGTCGGCGCCGAGCACGGCGCGCAGCTGGCCCTGGTCGGTGGTGCCCTTGGCCGGCGCATCGCGCCATGCGGCTTGCCGCAGGCGCAGTCCGGCGTGCAGCGCGAACTTCTCGCCTGGCGGCAACGGTTCGGCCCAGCGGCTGGCCATGCGGCCTTCGCCCAGCGACGGGCCCCAGCCGGCGGCGGCTTGGGGGTATGGGTCGGCCAACGTCGCCGAGGCGCGGGCATTCGCCGCGTGCAGCGAGGCCAACGCAAGCGCAAGCAGCGCGAAGCGCAGCGGCGCGTTCATGCGCGCCCTCTTTCCACCGCCGCGGCGCGCACCGGCGCCAAGGCCACCGCGAAGGCGATGGCCACCAGCAGCGCAGCCGCGGCGAAGGCCACGCGCGTGCCCGCGGCGACGGCCGCGGCGTCCGCCTGCGCAAGCGCGGTGGCGCCGGTGCCCGCCAGGAACACCGCGCCCATCGCCGACGCGCCGGTCACCAGGCCCAGGTTACGCGACAGCGTGAGCAGCGCCGACACCAGGCCGCGCTGCGGCGCCGGCATGGCCATCACCACGGCGGTGTTGTTGGCCGCCTGGAAGGTGGCAAAGCCTGCCGTGGTGAGCACCAGGGGCAGCACGTAGCTGGCGACGCCGAAATCCATCGGGATCGTTGCGAACGCGAGGCAGCCAGCCACCATCGCCAGCAGGCCAAGGCGCATCACGCGGCGGCTGCCGAAGCGGTCCACGGCACGCCCGGCCGGCACGCCGGCCAGCGCCGCCATCGCCGGCCCCGCCGCCATGGCCAGGCCCACCGCCGCCGGCCCCAGGCCCAGCGCGCGCGCCAGGTGGAAGGGCCCGACCACCACCGTGGTCATGGCCACGGTGTTGGCCAGCACGCTCATGGCGAAGCCGGTGCCGATGCCGGGTTCGCGGAACAGGCCCAGGCGCAGCAGCGGCGTGGCGGTGCGCGATTCGACGACGACGAAAAGCGCCGCCAGCACCAACGCCAGCACCAGCAGCGCGACGCGCAGCGTGCCGGTGTCTTCGCCGGGCAGGGTCATCGACAGCGCGTACGCGGCGAGCGCGGCGGCAAGCAGCGCCGTGCCGGGCAGGTCGAAGGCTTGCAGGCGGGCCGGCGTGGCCTCTTGCGGCAGGTGCCGGGCGGCCAGGACGAACGCGAACGCGCCCAGCGCGGCGGTGAAGAGGAAGATCGAAGGCCAGCCCAGCGTGGCCACCAGGCCGCCGCCCAGCGTCGGACCGAGCGCGGTGCCCACCGCCGACATCGTGCCGAGCAGGCCCATGGCGCGGCCGGTGTTCGCCTTCGGAACCGAGTCGCCCACCAGGGCCATGGCCAGCGCCATCATCACGGCGGCGCCGAGGCCCTGCACCACGCGGGCGGCAACCAGCCAGGCCAGGCTGCCCGAGGCGGCAGCCGCCAGCGAACCGACCACGAACACCGCCATGCCGGCCAGCATCAGCCGGCGCCGGCCGAACAGGTCGCCCAGCCGGCCGACGAGCACCAGCGCGGTGGTCACCGCCAGCAGGTAGGCCAGCACCACCCACTGCACGGCCGGGAAGGAGGCGGCGAAGTCCCGCGCGAAGGTGGGCAGCGCCACGTTGGCGATGCTGGTGCCCAGCGAGGACAGGCCCATGGCCAAGGCCAGGCTGGACAGGCGCCAGGGGCTTGCGGTGGGTTCGGTGGGGGTCGGGTTCACGGCGGGGCTCGGGCAGGTGCGGCGCGGGGATCGCGGTACTGGCGGCCATCCTCCGCCGCGGTTTGGCATGGCGGAAGACGCACTGATTGCAATTGATTCGTGCATGAAACGCCATGACTGGCCGATTTCGTGGTAGACCATGCTCATGGCCATGCCCGACCTGAACCTGCTGGTGACCCTGGACGTGCTGCTGGGCGAAGGCAGCGTGGTGCGCGCCGCGCAGCGCCTGCAGCTGAGCCCGTCGGCGATGAGCCGCGCGCTGGCCCGCCTGCGCGAAGCCACTGGCGACCCGCTGCTGGTGCGCGCCGGCCGCGGGCTTGTGCCCACGCCGCGTGCGCTGGAACTGCGCGACCGCGTGCGCCAGGTGGTGGGCGACGCCGAGGCCGTGCTGCGCCCGGCGCTGAAGTTCGATCTCCCTTCGCTGGAGCAGACCTTCCGCATCCGCAGCAGCGAAGGTTTCGTGGAAACCTTCGGCCCGCGGCTGATCGCCCGCGCCGCGCAGGAAGCGCCCGGCGTGCGGCTGTGGTTCGTGCCCAAACCCGACAAGGACAGCGCCGCGCTGCGCGAGGGCAGCGTGGACCTGGAAACCGGCGTCACCAGCCGCAGCATGGGGCCCGAGATTCACACGCTGGGGTTGTTCCAGGACCGCTTCATCGGCGTGGTGCGCAAGGGCCACCCGCTGGCAAAAGGGCGCGTCACGCCGGAGCGTTATGCGGCGGCGGCGCACGTGCTGGTGTCACGGCGCGGGCTGGAAACGGGGCCGGTGGACGAGGCGCTGGCGGCGCTGGGGCTGGTGCGCAGCGGCGCGGCGACGGTGGGTGGTTTTGCTTCGGCCATCGCGCTCGCCGGCGCTTCCGACCTGGTGGCCACGGTGCCGGAGAAACACACGCGCGGGCTGTGCGGGGAGTTGCACGGTTTCGCGCTGCCCATGCCGGTGCCGGGCTTCACGGTGTCGCTGTTCTGGCACCCGCGGATGGACGCCGATCCGGCGCACCGCTGGCTGCGCGGCCTGTTCGCCGAAGCCTGCCGCGACGGGGAGTGAACCAGGTTGATTTTATTGAACCAGGTTCATTTCTTGGTGCGGACATCGCGCTCACCGGCGATTCCAACCTGGCGGCGGCGGGGGGCCGGCTGAACGCGCTGGAAGGGCGTATGGTTTCGGCTCCATCCCTTCCAGGAGTACCGCCATGTCCCGGTTCAAGGTGGGTCACCTGATCGGCAGCCTGTCCAGCCAGTCGATCAACCGCAAGCTCGCCAAGGCGCTCATCCGGCTCGCGCCCGAAGGTTTGGAATTCCACGAAATCGCCTTCCGCGACCTGCCGCTGTACAGCCCGGATTACGACGCCGGCTTTCCGCAGGTGGCGCTGGACTTCAAGGCATCCATCGCGGCCGCCGACGCGGTGCTGTTCGTCACGCCCGAATACAACCGTTCCATCCCGGGCGGGCTGAAGAACGCCATCGACTGGGCCACGCGCCCGTCGGGTGCGAATTCCTTCGCGCGCAAGCCGTCGGCGGTCATCGGCACCTCGCCCGGCGCCATCGGCACGGCCATCGCGCAGCAGAGCCTGCGCGGCGTGCTGGGCTTCTGTAATTCGCCGCAGATGACCTCGCCCGAGGCGTATATCCAGTTCAAGCCGGGCATGATCACCGACGAGGGCGAAGTGACGGTGCCCGGCACCGAGGAATTCCTGCGCAAGTACATGGCCGAGTTCCATGCCTTCATCGGCCGGGTGCTCACGGTGTTGCCGCGGCAATGACGGCCGCGGCCTGTCTGGAAAAGGAGACCTGATGGCCTGGCTGATAACGAAGTTCGCCGTCACCGCCGCCGTGATCGTGCTGGTGTCGGAAGTAGCCAAGCGCAGCGACAAGGCCGGGGCGCTGGTCGCGGCCTTGCCGCTGGTCACGCTGATGGCGCTGGTATGGCTGCACGTCGAGGGCCAACCGCAGGAGAAGGTGGCCAAGCACGCCTGGTACACGTTCTGGTACGTGCTGCCGACGCTGCCGATGTTCCTGGCGTTCCCGTACATGCTGCCGCGCATCGGCTTCTGGCCAAGCCTGCTGGCGAGCGCCGTCATCACCGTGGTTTCGTTCGGTGCCTTCGCCCTGGTGGTCCGGCGGTTCGGGATAGCCCTGCTTTGACCAGCGCAGCACAGGGGGCGGGCCCGTTGCCGGTTTCGTCACGGATCATCGTCTAACCAATGGATACCCCGGATTCCGCGGCCCCTGCCGCTCCCCTCCCAGGAGGCCCACTGGCATGGCAAGCACCGACGCCCGTTTTTTCACCTGCGGCGATGTCATCGACCAGCTGCTGCAGGACGCCCTGCACGCCGTGCGTACCCACCTTGGCCTTGACGTGGCCTTCATCTCCCAGTTCACGGCCGGGCAGAGGGTGTTCCGGTACGTGGACTCGGATGCCGGATTCAGCCCCCTGTGCGTCGGCGACGGCGGCCCACTGGAAGAAAGCTTCTGCCAGCGCGTGGTGGACGGCCGCCTGCCACCGCTGATTCACGACGCCCGCGACCATGCCGAGGCCATGGCCCTGGCGGTGACGGCGCAGCTGCCCGTGGGCGCCCACCTGAGCGTGCCGATCAGCTTGGACGGCGAGGTATTCGGCACCTTCTGCTGCTTCAGCCGGGAGGGCAAGCCCACGCTGGATGGCCAGGACCTGGCCCTGGTGCAGTGTTACGCCAATTTCGTCTCGCGCATCTTCGCCAGGATCGCCAGGGAGCGGCACAAGAACCTGGAGCGCCATGCCCGCGTGCGCGGGGTGCTGGAAGGGCAGCTTTACCACATGGTTTACCAGCCCATCTTCCATATCGGCACGGGCCAGGTGGTTGGCCACGAGGCGCTCACCCGTTTCAATGCCGAACCCCAGCGCTCGCCGGACAAGTGGTTCAACGAGGCGGCGGAAGTGGGGCTGCAGGACGATTTGGAACTGGCGGTGATCCGGCGGGCGCTGGCCGACCTCGACCAGTTTCCCGAGGGCAGCTACGTGTCCTTCAACATCTCGCCGCAGACCATCCTCAAGCACCCGCTGCTCGAGGCTTTCACCAGCCACCCGCTTGATCGCATCGTGCTGGAAGTGACCGAGCACGCGTCGATCGACGACTATGGCGTCATCGCCGACGCGCTGGCGCCCCACCGCCGGCGCGGGCTGCGCCTTGCCGTGGACGATGCCGGCGCGGGTTATGCCAGCTTCCGCCACATCCTCAAGCTCAAGCCCGACGTGATCAAGCTCGATTCGACGCTGGTGGCGGCAATCGACAGGGACACCGGAATCCGCGCGCTGGCCTCGGCGCTGGTGCGCTTCGCCGAAGAAACCGGCAGCACGGTGGTTGCCGAGGGCGTCGAGAGCGAACAGGAGCTGCGCGTGCTTCACGACCTGCGGGTTGGAAACGCGCAGGGCTACCTGCTTGGTCGCCCCAGTCCGCTGTCGTCGCTGGCGACGCTGCGCCGGCACTGACGGCGCCCCGCCAAGCAAAAAAAACGGCGGGGAGCGCCCCCGCCGTTGCCATGCTTCCCTGCGAAAGCGTTACTGCTTGGTCATCGGCATGTTGACCTTGTCGATGCCATGGAGCACGCCGTTGGACGAGGCGATGTCAGCGGTGGTCAGCTTGGCGCCGTCGATGCTGACCTTGCCGTCGCTGAGCTTGATGGGCGCGGACTGGCCGTTGACGGTCATGGCCTTCTCCCACTTGCCCACTTCATCGGCGCTCTTGCGGCCGCTGATGACGTGGTAGTTGAGGATGGAGGCGAGCTCGGCCTTGTTTTCCGGCTTCAGCAGCGTGTCGAGGCGGCCCGCGGGCAGCTTCTCGAAGGCCGCGTCGGTCGGCGCGAAGATGGTGAACGGGCCGGGGCCACGCAGCTTCTCGGCCAGGCCGGCCTTTTCCACCGCGATGCCGAAGGTCTTGAAGGAGCCGTTGGCGGCGGCGGTATCAAGGACGTTCTTGGTGGACGGATTCGCTTGGGTATTCATGTGTGTGGTTCCCTGCATTGAGGGTCCGCGCATTGCGCCGGACCCTGGGATGGCCGAAGCCAAGGCTCCCGCCGGAGGCAGGAGCAAGGGGCTCAGTTGCGGAGAGTGGATGGAAGTGCAGCGCGGCTGAGTGGCCGTTACGACCTTGCGTCGTAGTGCAGGCGGAGCATGCGCCTTTCGCCGTTACCCGTGTGTTACGACCGCTGGTCCGGTTCATAAACCCGGTGAACCAGGTTGATTTTATTGAACCAGGTTCATTTTCTTCGGCGGGTGTTGCTCCGACAACGGGTGGCGGAACTGTCGGATTTCCCGGCACGCCGCGGCTCGGGCCAACTCGGGCCTCGCCCACGAAGGACATCGCCATGCCCGCCATCCCCCGGCTCGACCTCGCCAACGTGCCCAAGCACATCATCCAGCGCGGCGTGAACCGCACGCCCTGCTTCGTGCACCGGGCGAACTACTGGAAATACCTCGACGAACTGGCGCTGGCCGCCTCGCAAACCGGCTGCGCCGTCCATGCCTACGTGCTGATGACCAACCACGTGCACCTGCTGGTGACGCCGCCGGAAGACGGTGCCACCAGCCGCATGATGCAACAGCTCGGGACGCGCTACGTCAGGTACTTCAACGCCATGCACCAGCGCACTGGCACCCTTTGGGAAGGTCGCTTCCGTTCCTGCCTGGTCAGCGCCGACGACTACTTCCTCACTTGCCAGCGTTACATCGAACTCAACCCGGTTCGCGCCGGCATGGTGTCTCAGCCCGCCGACTACCGATGGTCCAGCTACCACGCCAACGCCCAGGGGCGCATAGATCCCCTGGTGAAGCCGCACCCGGTCTACCTAGGCCTCGCGGCGGACGCGCCGATGCGCTGGCAGGCCTATGCGGCCCTGGTGGCGAGCGGGATAAGCGATGCCCAGCGCGAGGAGATCTCGCGCTGCACGCACCAAGGGCGAGCCTTTGGTCCGCCGGCCTTCCAGCGCCAGGTGCGTCGCGAGCTTGCCGCGGAAACCCGTCTACGAAAGCGGGGGCGGCCGCTCGGCAGTCGTGGCAGCACCTTAATAAAATGAACCTGGTTCAATAAAATCAACCTGGTTCATTTGATTCAGGGTCTACGGCCAGGCGGCCGGCCATGAGGACGGCCTGGGTGCGGTTGCTGGCGCCGAGTTTGCGCAGGATGGCGGTCATGTGGGCTTTCACCGTGGCCTCGGAGACGCCCAGGGCGTGGGCGATCTGTTTGTTGAGCAAGCCGCTGCCCAGCATGCCCAGCACGCGGAATTGCTGCGGCGTCAGTTCGGCCAGGCGGCGGGCCACCTGCGCTTCCTCGGGGTGCAGGCCGTCGGCGGTCTCGGCCTGCGGCGGCGCCCACTGGCCGCCTTCGAGCACGGTGCCGATGGCCTCGCGGATCGTGCCCGGGTCGGAAGATTTCGGGATGAAGCCGGCGGCGCCGTGCTCCAGCGCGCGCCGCACCACCATGGGCTCCTCGCGCGCCGACACCACCACGATCGGCAGCTGCGGCTGCACCGCGCGCAGGTGCACCAGCGCGCTGAAGCCGTGCGCGCCGGGCATGTTCAGGTCGAGCAGCAGCAGGTCGGCTTCGGGGTGGGCCTCGGCGCTGGCGAACAGCGCGTCGGCACTGTCGGACTCCACCAGCCGCGCCTGCGGCAGCAGCTTCGACACCGCGCCCTTGAGCGCCTCGCGGAACAGCGGGTGGTCGTCCGCGACCAGGATGGTGGGCGCGGGCGACACCCTCAGCGCACCTGCCGCTCGCGCACCAGAGACTCCACCACGCCCGGGTCGGCCAGCGTGGAGGTGTCGCCCAGCCCGGCGCGGTCCACGCCCTCCGGCCCGGCTTCGGCGATCTTGCGCAGGATGCGCCGCATGATCTTGCCGCTGCGGGTCTTGGGCAGGCCCGGCGCCCACTGCAGCCAGTCGGGCGCGGCGATGGGGCCGATTTCGTGGCGCACGTGCTGCACCAGCTCCTTGCGCAGCGCCTCGGTGGGCTCCACGTCGGCCTTCAGCGTCACGTAGGCGTAGATGCCCTGGCCCTTGATGTCGTGCGGCGCGCCCACCACCGCGGCCTCGGCCACGGCGGCATGCGCCACCAGCGCGCTTTCCACTTCGGCCGTGCCCATGCGGTGGCCGGAAACGTTGATCACGTCGTCCACGCGCCCGGTGATCCAGTAATAGCCATCGGCATCGCGGCGGCAGCCATCGCCGGTGAAGTACATGCCCGGGTAGGTCTTGAAATAGGTGTCGATGAAACGCTGGTGGTCGCCGTACACGCTGCGCATCTGGCCCGGCCAGGAATCCTTGAGCACCAGGTTGCCTTCGGTGGCACCCTCGAGCACGCGGCCTTCCGCGTCCACCAGCGCCGGCTGCACGCCGTAGAAGGGCAGCGTGGCCGAGCCCGGCTTGGTGGCCACGGCGCCCGGCAGCGGCGAAATCAGGATGCCGCCGGTTTCGGTCTGCCACCAGGTGTCGACGATGGGGCAGCGCTCTTCGCCGACGACGCGGTTGTACCACTCCCAGGCCTCGGGATTGATGGGCTCGCCCACCGTGCCCAGCAGGCGGATCGACGTGCGCTTGCTGCGCTTCACCGGCGCGTCGCCCTCGCGCATCAGCGCGCGGATGGCGGTGGGTGCGGTGTAGAAGATGCTCACCTGGTGGCGGTCGCACACTTCCCAGAAGCGGCCCGGGTCGGGGTAGGTGGGCACGCCCTCGAACATCAGCGACGTGGCGCCGTTGGCCAGCGGGCCGTACACCACGTAGCTGTGGCCGGTCACCCAGCCCACGTCGGCGGTGCACCAGAAGACGTCGTCCTCCTTCAGGTCGAACACGCATTCATGGGTGTAGCTGGCCCAGGTGAGATAACCACCACTGGTGTGCAGCACGCCCTTGGGTTTGCCGGTGCTGCCCGAGGTGTAAAGGATGAAAAGCGGGTCTTCCGCGTTCATCGGCCTGGCGTCGTGCGTGGCCGGCTGGCTTTCCACCACGGCGTCGTACCAGCGGTCGCGCGGCATCTGCATGGGCACGCCGCCGCCGGTGTGGCGCACCACCAGCACGGTTTCCACGGTGTTGGTGCCGGCCTTGCGCAGGGCCTCGTCCACGTTGGCCTTGAGCGGGATGGTCTTGCCGCCGCGCAGGCCTTCGTCGGCGGTGATCACCAGCTTGCTGGCGCAGTCGGCGATGCGGTTGGCGATGGAATCGGGCGAAAAGCCGCCGAACACCACCGAGTGGATGGCGCCGATGCGGGCGCAGGCCAGCATGGCCACCGCGGCCTCGGGGATCATGGGCAGGTAGATGGTGATGCGGTCGCCCTTCACCACGCCCAGCGATTCGAGCGCGTTGGCCAGCCGGCAAACCATGCCGTGCAGCTCGCGGTAGGTGATACGGCGCGGCGGCGTGGCCGGGTCGTCGGCTTCCCAGACGATGGCCACCTTGTCGCCGCGTTCGGCCAGGTGGCGGTCGAGGCAGTTCACGCTGACGTTGAGCTCGCCGTCGGCATACCAGCGGATGTGGAAGTCCTTGAGGTCGTAGCTGGTGTCCTTGGCCCGGGTGTAGGGCTTGTCCCACTGCAGGCGCCGGCCCACCTTCGACCAGTAGGCCTCGGGGTCGTGCACGGAGGCGGCGTAGTCGCGCTCGTAGTCGGCGCGCTTGATGGCGGCGGCGGCTTCGAAGGTCGGGGGAACGGGAATGATGCGCTCGGACATGGGGGCTCCTGCGGCCTCGGGCCGCGCAGGTTCATTACAAGATTACTCGCCTGCGGCTCATTCTGGGGCAGCGCCCCCCGTGCCCAATTAGACCTTGGTCTAAACCCGCCCCGGCCTTCGACCAATGGGTAATGGTCCCTGCCCCGGGACCGCCACAGACTCGGCCCGCCAACGTGGCAACGGTCCGAATTCCGGGAGGGGAAGGATGAACCGATTCAACCTTAAACAG
Source organism: Rhizobium sp. (assembly GCA_019459185.1). Taxonomy (GTDB): domain Bacteria; phylum Pseudomonadota; class Gammaproteobacteria; order Xanthomonadales; family Xanthomonadaceae; genus Arenimonas. The sequence continues at coordinate 37,074 of JAIBEO010000122.1, forward strand.
CGGTCCACGCTGTCGCTCGCCGTCTTGCTGGCGATCGCGGCGCCGGGCCAGGTGCTGGCGCAGGACGCCGGCGCGCAGGACCTCGAGGCGCGCATCGCGCAGCTCGAGCAGATGGTGGGGGCGCTCAAGTCGGAACTCGAGGCGCAGAAAGCCGCGGCCGCCGCGGCCCAGGCCGCGAAACCGACGCCGCCGGCGCAGCCGATCCAGGCCACGGCGATCATGCCGGGCGCCAACCCCGGCACGCGCTTCAGCTTCGGTGGCTTCATCAAGCTCGACGCCATGATGACCGACACCAGCGACGGCGAGATCGCCGACAGCTCGGTCGGCCGCCTGTTCTACCTGCCCAGCGCGACACCGGTGGGCGGCGTGGACGAAGAATCACCCGACTTAGACGCCCATGCGCAGTTCTCGCGCGTGTGGTTCGGCGCCGACACCGACCTCGACGGCCACAAGATCAAGGCCTACCTCGAGATGGACCTGTTCGGCGGCGCGCTCGGCAACGAAGTGGCCACCAACACCTACGGCGTCACCATCCGCCACGCCTACGTGGCCTGGGACAAGTGGCTGGCCGGCCAGACCTGGTCGAACTTCCAGGACGTGGCGGCGCTGCCCGACGCGGTGGACTTCATCGGCCCGACCGAAGGCACCATTTTCGTCCGCCAGGCCCAGCTGCGTTACACCAACGGCGCCTTCTCGGCCTCGCTGGAGAACCCGGAGACCACGTTCACCGGGTACCTCAACGGCGCGCGCGGCTCCAGCGACGACAACTCGGTGCCCGACCTGACCCTGCGCTGGCTGCACAAGGCGAACTGGGGCCATTTCACCGTCGCCGGCCTGGTGCGCCAGCTGAAGGTGGAAAGCGCCGCCACCAGCGAAAGCGACACCGCCTTCGCGCTCAGCGTCTCGGGCAAGTGGAACCTCGGCCCCAGCGACGACATCCGCTACATGGCCAGCGCCGGCAGCGGCATCGGCCGCTACCTCGGCCTGGGCCTGGGCCCGGACGCCATGGTGGCCGCGGACGGTTCGCTCGACGCGCTCGACGGCTACGGCGGCTTCATAGCCTGGCGCCACGCCTTCAGCCCGAAGCTGCGCGGCAACGTCTTCTATTCGATGGCGCAGTTCGACAACAACCCGCTGCTGACCGGGCTGGCCGTCACCGAATCGGCGCGGTCGTTCCACGCCAACCTGATCTACTCGCCGCTGCCCAAGGTCGACATCGGCGCCGAGCTGATCTGGGGCAACCGCGAGATCGAGAGCGGTGCCGACGGCGACCTCCGCCGCCTGCACATGCACGTCAAGTACAGCTTCTGACCGGGGACCAACAGCATGGCAACCATTTCAAGCGCAACCCACGACGCCAACGGCGTTCCGCTCACCCGCGGCCACAAGAAGGTCATCTTCGCCTCCAGCCTGGGCACGGTGTTCGAGTGGTACGACTTCTACCTGTACGGCTCGCTGGCCGCGATCATCGCCGCGCAGTTCTTCAGCGGGGTGAACGAGACCACGGGCTTCATCTTCGCGCTGCTGGCCTTCGCGGCAGGTTTCGCGGTGCGGCCGTTCGGCGCGGTGGTGTTCGGCCGCATCGGCGACATGATCGGGCGCAAGTACACGTTCCTGGTCACCATCGTGATCATGGGCATCTCGACTTTCCTGGTCGGCATCCTGCCCAGCTACGGCAGCATCGGCATCGCCGCGCCCATCATCCTCATCGTGCTGCGCCTGCTGCAGGGCCTGGCGCTGGGCGGTGAGTACGGCGGCGCAGCCACCTACGTGGCCGAGCACGCACCGCACGGCAAGCGCGGCCTGTACACCAGCTTCATCCAGACAACGGCCACCATCGGCCTGCTGCTGTCGCTGGTGGTGATCCTGGTGGTGCGCGAGTCGATCGGCGTCGAGGCCTTCAACGCCTGGGGCTGGCGTATCCCGTTCCTGCTCTCGATCGTGCTGCTGGGCATCTCGGTGTGGATCCGTCTGCAGCTGTCGGAATCGCCGCTGTTCCAGCAGATGAAGGACGAGGGCAAGCTGTCGAAGGCGCCGATCAGCGAGAGCTTCTTCTCGAAGAACGGCCGCATCGTGCTGCTGGCCCTGCTGGGTGCCACCGCCGGCCAGGCGGTGGTGTGGTACGCGGGCCAGTTCTACGCCATGTACTTCCTCACCCAGTCGCTGAAGGTGGACAGCACCACCACCTGGATGCTGATCGGCGGCGCGCTGGTGCTGGGCACGCCGTTCTTCGTGTTCTTCGGCTGGCTGTCGGACAAGATTGGCCGCAAGCCCATCGTCATGGCCGGCTGCCTGGTGGCTGCGCTGACCTACTTCCCGCTTTTCCAGGGCCTGACCCACTACGCCAACCCGGCGATCGGCGAGGCTAGCCGGGCCGCCCCGGTGGTGGTGGTGGCGGACCCGGAGACCTGCAGCTTCCAGTTCGATCCGGTGGGCAAGAAGAAATTCACCAGCTCCTGCGACATCGCCACCGCCGCCCTGGCCAAGGCGGGCGTGCCCTACACGGTGCGCAAGGCCGACCCCGGCACCGTGGCGTCGGTGATGGTGGGCGAGACGGCGGTGCAGAGCTACGAGGGCACCGGCCTAGACGCCGCCACCGCCACGGCCAGCGGCGCCGAGTTCGGCACGGCCATGAAGGCCGCGCTGACCAGCGCGGGCTACCCCGAGAAGGCCGACCCGGCGCGCATCAACAAGCCGATGGTGCTGGCCATCCTGACCCTGCTGGTGATCTACGTGACCATGGTCTATGGACCGATCGCAGCCTGGCTGGTGGAACTGTTCCCCACCCGCATCCGCTACACCTCGATGTCGCTGCCCTACCACATCGGCAACGGCTGGTTCGGCGGCTTCCTGCCCACCATCTCGTTCGCGCTGGTGGCGGCCACGGGCAACATCTACTACGGCCTGTGGTACCCGATCGTGATCGCGCTGATGACCTTCGTGGTCGGCACGCTGTTCCTGCGCGAGACCAAGGACGTCGACATCCACCATTGACCTCCCCCACGGGCGGTCCACCTGGCCCGGGCCGCCGCGCGCCCGCGGGGTTTTTGTTTTT
>JAIBEO010000128.1 GCA_019459185.1 Rhizobium sp.
CCCGGCACCGCATGTGGGGGGGGGCGTTCCGGGGGCGGGGGGGGTCGTCGTAGCGGCGGGGGGCCATCGGGGCGCGCAACGCCTGCGGCGACGAAGCCACCCGCGCCGCCGGCGCGCGCCTGGCCGAACACCTCGACGGCCTGCTGCGCGCCGGCTACCCCGGCCTGCGTTACGCCCAGACCCGCCGCAACGGCACGGTGCTGCTGGAAGTGGGCCAGGACACGCTGGTGGCGCGCTATTTCGAGATCGAGGGCGAACGCGTGGGCGAGTGCCTGTACGACGACCCCGCCGCCCTGGCCGGCGCGCTGCGCGAGGCCTGGTTCCGGGTGGAGCGCGAACCGGGCCGGCTGCTGCTGGAGCCCGTTGGTGTGCAGTCGCCGGGCTCGGGCCGATGACCCGGGCGCACGTGCCGTTGCGCGCCGCCCTGCTGGGCGTGGCGTTATGGTTGGCAGGTTGCCAGAACCCTCCGAAAAGCGGGCCCGACCCGATGGCTGAAACACCCGAGATGCAGGTCATCGCCCACCGCGGCGCCAGTGCCTGGCTGCCCGAGCACACGCTGGCCGCGTACGCGCGCGCCATCGCCGACGGCGCCGACGCCATCGAGCCCGACCTGGTGATGACCCGCGACGGCGTGCTGGTGGCGCGCCACGAGAACGAAATCTCCGGCACCACCGACGTGGCCACGCGCCCGGAGTTCGCGGCCCGCAAGGCGCGCAGGCAGGTGGACGGCGAATGGGTGGAAGGCTGGTTCACCGAAGATTTCAGCCTGGCCGAGCTGAAAACCCTGCGCGCGCGCGAACGCCTGCCGCAGCTGCGCTCCACCGCCAACGACGGCCGCTTCGAGGTGCCCACCTTCGACGAAATCGTGGCGCTGGTGGCGGCGGAATCCGCGGCGCGCGGGCGAATGATCGGCCTGGTGCCCGAGATCAAGCACCCCACCTACTTCGCAGGCCTCGGCCTGGCGATGGAACAGCGGCTGCTCGACGCGCTGGCCGCGCACGAGTACACGCGGCGCGCGCCGGTGCTCATCCAGTCCTTCGAAACCGCGAACCTGCGCGCGCTGCGCGCCGTGGTGCCGCGCGGCGGAAACATCCGCCTGCTGCAGCTGGTGGGCGCGCCCGACCAGGCGCCCTACGACACCGTGGCCGCCGGCGCGCCGGTGCCGTACGCGCGGCTGGTTTCGCCCGAAGGCTTGCGTGGCGTGGCGGCCTACGCCGACGCCATCGGCCCGCCGGCCCCGATGCTGCAGCTGCAGCCCCGGGGTGACGGCTGGCGCAGCGCGCTGGTGGACGCGGCGCACGCCTCCGGTCTCGACGTGGTGGCCTACACCTTCCGCCCCGAGAACCATTTCCTGGGGCCGCCGTTCCAGGACGCCGCCGGCCCGGCGGCAAGAAATGAACCTGGTTCAAGAAATGAACCTGGTTCGATTCGCGAAATCCGCAGCTACCTGTCGGCTGGCTTGGATGCTTTCTTCACCGACGACCCGGCGCTGGGCCGGGCGGCGGTGGACGGGCGCTGAGGCTCAGCCCGCCTCGTTGTCGAACAGGCCGGCCGGCCAGCAGGGCTCCGGCCCTTCGCCGGCGCGCGGGTAGCTGCAGGGCGCCAGGTGCGGGCGGCCTTGTTCGTCGATGCGCACCCAGGCGGCCTGGCGGTAGGCGCGGGCCAGCATGTCCACGGGGTCGCCGTCGCCGCCCAGCACCAGGAAACCGGGTTCGTTCCAGCTGCCGTCTTCGCTGCCGCCGTCGGAGGGCAGGCGCGCGAGGCCGAGCACGTCGATGGCGACCGCGAGCGCGGCGTTCGCGGTGGCGTTGGCCTCGTCGGACTGCTTCCGGCCGAAGGGGTTTTCGCCGGTGACCAGGCCGGCGTGCGCCACGCCGTGGCGTGCCAGCAGCTCGGCCATGGCCGGGTTGGCCTGGCCGATGCGCAGTTCGATCTTCGAATCGCCGTCGTAGACGCCGTAAACCGCGTCGGCGAAGGCGGCCATCATGGCGGCGGGCGGGGGTAGGCGGGGGTCGGTCATCGGGCAATTATGGGGTTCCCGGCCCGCTAAAGCAGCTGCCTGCGGACGCGGCCGGTGGCCAGCTCCAGCGCCAGCACCGCCAGGAAGATCACCAGCAGCATGGTCGCCACGTGCTGGAACTGGAACATTTCAAAACGTCCTTTCAGTTCCTGCCCGATTCCGCCGGCGCCGACGATGCCGATGACCGTCGCGGTGCGAATGTTGCGCTCCAGGATGTACTGCATGTAGCCCATGTAGGACGGCATGACCTGCGGAAGCACGGCGAAGCGCAGCACCTTCAGCCTGCCGGCGCCGGCGGCGCGCAGCGCGTCCTGCGGTCCACGCGGGGCGTTCTCGATGTCCTCGGCGAAGAACTTGCCCAGAAACCCGGCGGTGTGAAGGCCCAGGGAGAGGATGCCGGCGATCGGTCCGAAGCCGAAGGCCAGCACGAAGAACAGCGCGCTGATCAGGTCCGGGATCGAGCGCAGGAAGCTGGCGAGGCCGCGGGCGGCAAACATCACCAGCGGGTGCGGGCTGTATCCGCGGGCACCCAGCAGCGCCAGCGGCGCGCCGACGATGATCGCCACCAGCGTGCCCCAGGCGGCGATCTCCACGGTCTGCAGCATCAACCACACCACCTGCAGCAGATAGCCGAACGGCTCGTACAGCACCTCGCGCGTTCCGACGACCTCGGTCACCTGGAGGGTTTCAGGGTCGAGGGCGCGCTCGCTGGTGGGCTCGCTCAGCAGTCGTGCGCCCCACGGCAGGTTCTCGCGGTCCAGGTCGGGCAGGCGCGCCAGGTCGGTGGTTTCGGACAGCTGCAGCGGCAGGAGGTTGCGCCCGATCCGGGCCAGGCCGTCGGCCACCTGCGAGGTTTCACCACTGCCAAGCGCCGCGCCCACGGCCTGCGCGCTCAGCGCCACCAGGCGGTCCATCTGCGAGCGCTCGGCCGACACGCCGGCCAGCACCATGGCCAGCAGCAGCAGCGCGACGGTGCGCGCCCGGATCCACGGGCGCAGCGTCCAGTTCATCGGGGTGGCGGAACTTGCGTCATTCATGCGGCGCTGGCCTGCAAGGGTTGGGAGTGATCGCCCCGGGCGTACAGGCTTTCCAGCAGTCCCGCGTCCAGTGCGCCCGAGACCTCGCTGTCGTACACCAGCCTTCCGGCGCGCAGGCCGACGATGCGGTCGGCGAACTCCCGCGCAAGGTCGATCTGGTGCAGGCTGCACAGCACGGTGGCGCCGTGCGCTCGCGCCGCGCGCCGCAGCAGCTCCATCACCGCGCGGCTGGTGCCGGGGTCCAGGCTCGAGACCGGCTCGTCGGCCAGCACCAGGGCGGGCTCGGCCATCAGCGCGCGGGCGATGCCGACACGCTGTTGCTGCCCGCCTGAAAGCTCGCTGGCGCGGCGGTACAGCTGGCGCTCGTCGAGCCCGACTTCGCGCAGCAGCCCGCAGGCACGGCGTTGGCGCTCGCGGCCGAAGGCACCGGACAGGGCGCGCCACAGCGGCACCCGCGCCAGGCTGCCGGTTAGCACGTTGTCCAGCACGCTCAGGCGTGGCGCCAGGTCAATGCCCTGGTGGATGGTGGCAATGCGCCGGCCGCGCGTGCGCATGTCGCCGTCGCGCAGCGGCTGGCCGTCGAGCACGATCCTGCCGCTGCTGGCGCGGGCCAGGCCGTTGACCAGCCGCAGCAGGGTGGACTTGCCGCTGCCGGAGGCGCCCAGCGCCACGCAGAACTGGCCGCGTGGCAGTTCGAGGTCGATGCCCTGCAGGGCCTGGGTTCCGTCGGGATAGCGCAGGCCCAGGTCGTGCAGTTGCAGCAGCGGCGCCCCGATCATTGGGCGCCCGCCTTGCGCAGCATCGCGGCGCGCACCTCGTCGTCGACGCGCGACAGGGTCCTGGCCGGGCCGTCGAAGGCCGACTCGGGGAAGTTGGCGTCGTAGCGGTCGACGCGCTTTCCGCCATAGCCGCGGATCAGTTCCGGGGTGGCCGCCGCGGTTTCGTGCACTCGGCCGAAGGCTTCCTTCAGCGCCTGCTTGAGCGGCGCCGGCAGGCCGGTGTGCAGCGCCATGGGCGGGTTGGGGATCGGATTGCTGCGGGCGAGGACGCGGAACGCGTCCGGCTCGATGATCCCGCTGTCGAGTGCGCGCACGTACGATTCGAAGCTCAGGCAGGCGGCATCCACCTGGCCCTCGGCCAGCGCCGACAGGCTGGCGGCGTGGCTGCCGGTGAGGCGGATGGCGCCCAGGTCACGCGCCGGGTCCAGGCCCTTTTCCAGCATCATCGCCACCTGGTAGGTGAAGCTGGAACCGGAGTTCACGTCGCCGAACGCCACCGACTTGCCGCGCAGCTGTTCGATGGAGGTGACCGGCGAATCGCGCGGCACGAAGATGGCCGCGTAATACACCGACTGTCCATCGAGCACGGACACCGCCAGCAGCTCGGCGGCGCCGGCGTCGCGGGCCTGCACATAGGCCACCGGGCCCAGCCAGGCGACGTCGACCAGGCCGGCCTTCATCGCCTCCACCACGGCCGAGTAGCTCTGGCCGACCCGCAGGTCGAACTCCAGCCCGGTCTGCTCGCCAACCGCCTTGAACAGCGGCGCGAAGTCGGCGAGCGTGCCGGTGGCGGTGCCACCGTCGGCCGGGATCAGCATCACCCGGAGCGGCGCCTGGCGCGCGGGTTCGGCGTCCTTGCCGCAGCCGCCCAGGGCGAAGGCCAATGCCAGGGTGAGCAGGGTCGCCAGCGCCAGTTTCAGCGCGCGAAAGGAAGTGGTTTTCATGGGGATTCTCTTGGCGCGCCGTCAGGCGCTCAGGCTAAAGGCGGGACATTTCAGTGCAATGAAGCGGGCGGCGCGTCGGCCGCCCCATTCACGGGACCAGGAGCGGGCGAAGGGCGGTGAAGTCGGCCACCGCCCGGTGCGGCGATGCGATGCCCGGCCCTCCGTAGCCATGGGCCATGATCACCGCGGCGACGCCGCAGCGCGCCGCACAGCGCGCGTCGACTTCGCTGTCGCCGACCATCACGCAGTCCGACGGCGGCGAACCCGCTGCGTTCATCAGCCAGCGCAACGGGTAAGGGTCGGGTTTGCGCCGCGGCAGGCTGTCGCCGCCCACGACCTCCCTGAAGAAGCCCAGCAGGCTGAAGTCGCCCAGCAGCCGGCGCACGATCGCCTCTTCCTGGTTGCTGCAGATCGCCAGCCAGGCGCGACGCTCGCGCAGGGCCTCAAGCAGCGGCAGGGCCGCGGGGTAGCAGCTCACCCGGGATGCGGCGGCGTCGAGGTAGCGCTCGCGCAGCGACGCCTGCAGCTGGCGAAGCAGCCCCGGCGGCGGCAGCGTGCCGCTGGCCTGGAGGGCGGCCAGCAGCATCGCCGGCAGGCCCTGGTGGGTGGCACGCCGGATCTGTTCCTCGCCAACGGGGTCGCGGCCCAGTTCGCCCAGGAGCCGGTTGATCTCGCCCACCATCGTGTCTCGCGTGTCCAGCAGGGTGCCGTCCAGGTCGAAGACCACGCAGGGGTAGGGCAGGGGGTAAGTCGGGATCATCGTGTGCTCGTGTGTGGGAAGCTCCTTGCCCCGAGACGCCGGGGTGCGGCGGTCGTCATGCGCGTGCAAGAAGGTTCTGGGTAAATCCGCCCATCTTCGAAGCAGGGGCAGACATGCGATTCATGACCGGGTTGCGCGCGTTCCATTACGTCGCGCGCTGCGGCGGCACCACGGCGGCGGCGCAAGCCATGGGCGTGGGGCAGTCCACGGTCTCCACCCATGTCGGCGCGCTGGAAAGGAAGTTCGGCGTGCAGCTGTTCGTGCAGGTGGGCAGGCGCCTGGTGCTGACCGAGTTCAGCGAAGGCCTGCTGGCCATGACCAACCGCCTGTTCGAGCTCGAGGACGAGGCCCTGTACCTGCTTACCGAAGCGCATGGCCTGCAGCGCGGCCACCTGCGCATCGGCGCGGTCGGGCCATACAACGTCATGAAGATCCTGGCGCCCTATCGCGAGCGCTATCCGGGGATATTCGTGACCCTGTCCGTCGGCGATTCCTCGCAGGTGGTCGATCGCATCCTCAACTACCACGTCGACATCGGCGTGCTGGTCCACGACGTCCAGGACGAGCGCGTGCACAGCATTCCCTTCCGGCGCCAGAAGCTGGTGGTGTTCGCCCACCACGAGCATCCCCTGGTCGGCCGGCCGCTGCGGCTGACCGACCTGGAGGGCCAGGCGATGATCGTGCGCGAGCCCGGCTCCACCACCCAGCAGGTGGTGAACCGCCGCCTGCAGGAGGCCGGCGTCCGGGTACGCCCGGTGATGGAAATCGCCAGCCGCGAATCGGTGCGCGAGGCGGTGGCCTGCGGGTTCGGCCTGGGCGTGGTCAGCGACGTCGCCTACATGCCGGACTCGCGCCTGCGCCAGTTGGACATCGTCGATTTCGACGCGTGGAGCCACGCTCATGTGATCTGCCTGAGGGAGCGGATGAAATCCCGCCTGGTCATGTCGTTCCTGGAAATGCTGGGCCCCCTGTCCGGAGGCGCGGCGACCGGGGCTAACGCGGGTGCCGCGACAGGGACGCCGGCTAGCGGCGTGCCGTGACCAGCAGCGGCTGGGTCCACGCCATCTGCGTGTCGCCCGCCTTGAACGGGTTGGGATGCGGCTTCGTGGAAGTGATCCGCGCACGCACGTAGAGCTCGTCGCCCTTGGCCGTGTAGCGGGCCGTGGTGCCGTGCTGGGTGTCGAGCACCACGCCGATGGCGTCCGAGTAGCGCATGGACGCGCGGCCCTGCAGGTCGGCCGGCAGGTCCCGGGCCGGGCGCCCGCGCAGGTCGGTGCCGCGACGCGTTCCGATGAACTCCACGGTGTACTCGACGCCGGGCTCGGCCTCGATCTCCAGCGAGACCTGGTTGTCCGCCGATTCCAGCGTGGCGAGCGTGACGCCGGTGGTGGCGTAGAAGTCGCCTTCCTTCATCGCACCCACGATCGAATCCGGGGTCAGCCGGTTGGCGCGGACCATCACCCAGCCCCGTCCCGGGTTGGCGTTGGCGCCGACTTCCCAGCGCGTGTAGGAGTGCGCGTCGTCGTTGGCGATGCCGTACATCAGCGCGCCGTCGCCTTCGGCGATGCGCTTGGCCAGGATCACGTCCCACATCTTTTCCAGCCCCATGCGATGGGCGTCGCCGTAGTTCTCCACGCCATGGTGGCCGTTGTAGAGCTCGAAGAAGCCTTCGCCGGTGGCGTAACGCAGCGGCAGGATGTCCTCGACGGTGATGCCGTAGCGGAAGTTGGGATGGTTGATGTGCGCCAGCACGTCGCGACCGGAGCGCGCGCCCTGGTCGAGCACCGCGTTGAGGTTGTTCTGGATCACCTGCGCCGACGTGGCGCCGTTGCGGGGCTGGATGATCTCATGGACATTGACCGCGTTCATGTGGAACGGGTTGGACTGGTAGCTGTCGGTGATCTCCTCGCCGCTGATGAAGGCGAATTCGCCCGGCGCCTCGAAGAAGTGCCGGAACTCGTCCAGGGTCTTGAGCCGCACCTCGGTCACGCCCTTGTCGCTGGTGCGCGTCTGCACCCAGTCCTGGCCGAAGTGCTTGCGGTAGGTCTCCAGCGCGTCCCTGCGGGCGTCGTCCTCGATCGGATACCACTGGCTGTAGCTCAGTGCCAGTGTTCCGCGGGCGATGCTGTCCTGCTGCATGCGGTTGTGGTCGCTCAGCACCAGGAACTGGTAACCGTGCTCTCGATACCAGGCCGCCACGTTTTCAGGCGGGCTGTCGCCGTCGCTCCACCAGGTGTGGGTGTGGGTGTTTCCTTTCCACCAGCGCGCCTGCGCGGCGTGGTAATCGCCGCGCAGGCCCTTGTAGTAGGCCGAGGCGGGAGCCGCCGACGAGGTTGCCGCCGCGGGGGCGCCGTGGTCGGAGTGGTCGTGCGCAAGGGCGAGGCCGGGAAGGGCCAGGGCCATGGCCGTGGCCATGGCGAGCATCAGGGTCGTGGGCTTCATGGACCGGCCTCAGAACTGGTGGGAATAGGAGACGAAGAAGCTGCGCTCCTTGCCCTGGAACGTGTAGGGATAGAAGTACTCGGGGTCGCGGTTGGTGTACTCGCCACGGATGTAGGCCGAGCCGTAGTACTGGTTGCCGAACGAGGCGCGGCCGCCGTACTTCTCGTCGAAGATGTTCACCACGCGCAGCTGGAACCGGTGCTCGCGGTCTTCGCCCATCCAGAACTGCACGCTGCCGTTGAGCACGAACCAGTTTCCGTAGTTGTATTCGGGCAGGCCGCTGACCGCCGGGGCCTGGATGGTCTCCTTGCCCTGCCAGCGCGGCAGCAGCGTGAAGTGCCAGCGCCCGGAGTCGGAGCTGTAGCGGATGTTGCCGGTGGCGAACCACTCGGGGGTGGCGTTGATCTGCACGCTGCTGCCGTGCAGCGAGGCGTCCTGGCGGGTGTAGCTGAAGGAGGCGCTGAGGTTCTTGGGGAAGTCGTACTGCACGTCGGCGACCAGGCCGCGGATCTCGGTCACCGCCTCGTTGTTGTAGCGGGTGTTCGGGGTCAGGCCCTGCGTGGTCTGGATGCGGTTGCTGATGTCGGTGCTGAAGGCGCCGAGGTCGAACGTCAGCAGGCTGCCGTTGACCGGGCGCTGCATGCCGAAGCCGTAGTTGAGGGTCTTGGTCTCCTCCGGCTTGAGGTCGGGGTTTCCGACGACGGTTTCGCTGTTGTAGAAGAGCTCGTTGGTCTTGGGCAGGCTGAAGGAGGTGCCGCCGTTGGCGCGCACGTAGAAGCCGCTGTCGAAGTCGTGGCGCAGGCCGAACTTGCCGATGGTCTGCGAGCCGAACGAGTCCTCGAAGTCCGTGCGGCCGGCGATCGAGATCGAGGTGTTGGGGCTGAAGGACGGGTTGAGCAGCAGGTCGGCGATGATGGCGTTGTTCGACACCAGGTCGTCGTCGATGTTGATGCGCGGGTCCGAGGTGTCGCGGTAGTTGATCGACTGCAGGCCGAGCACCATGCTGAGCGAGTCGTTGAAGGTGATGCGGTTGAGCGCGGTCACCACCAGCTCCTCGAAGCCACCCGGGATCGATGCATCGCCGATGCCGCGGCCGGCCTGGGCGTCGAAGCCACCCGTCCAGTTGCCGAACGGCGTGGTGACCGCCGGGTTGGTGGCGCTGGGGCAGCCGGTGGGAATGCGGCACACCTGCGGCACGAACTTGGTGTTGTACAGGGTGGGGTTGCGGTAGGAGGCGGTGATGTCGGTGGAGAGCCGCTCCGACCACGTCTTGTCGTACTTCACGATCGCCGCCGGCATCTCCACGCGCGTGGGGCCGTAGATGACGGTGTTGGGGAAGGTGTCCTGGAACCGGGACTCCACGTACATCAGGTCGGCGTTGAGCGTGCTGGTGTCGTCGATCTGCCACTGGTACTTGACGCCGGTGGTGTCGCGCGCGGTGCTGTAGTCGGTGATGCCGCCGGCCGCCAGGTGGTTGTCGGTCTGCGATTCCGGGGTGAACAGGGTGGGGCCCGACGAGGCCTGGCGGCTGCCGTAGGCCATCAGGCTGTGGCGGCCGTCCTTGTCCAGCGGGAACGAGTAGTTCGCCCACAGGTCGCGCGTGTCGAAGCTGCCGTAGCTGACGCCGAATTCGCCCTTGCTGGTGCCGTCGGGCTTCTTGGTGATGATGTTGACCAGGCCGATGCCGGCGTTGGAGCCGAAGTACAGGCTCTGCCCGCCGCGGAACACTTCCACCGTGTCGATCATGTGCGGGTCGATCAGGGTGGCGCCCCAGATTTCCTCGATGCCCGGGCCGCGGTCGTACAGCGGCATGCCGTCGAGCGCGACCAGGGTGTCGCGGTCGCCGCCGCCGTCAAGGCGGATGGTGAACTCGCCTTCGTCGGGCGAGTAGCCGATGTTGGCGCCGCGGATCAGCCCCTGCGCGATCTCGGCCATGTTGGTGTAGCCGCCGGCGGAAATGTCCTCGGCGGTGACCAGCTGTACCTGGTTGCCGTACTGCTCCAGCTTGGCTGCGGTTTCAGTGCCGGCCTTTTCGCCTTGCACCTGGATCGCATCGAGCAGGGTGGCACTGGTCTCGTCCTGGACGATTTCTTCGGAGGCCGGTTCCTCGGCGCCGGCCGGCGCCTGCTGCGCCGCCACGGGTCCCGCGGCAAGGATTGCGAGGGCGCTGGTGACCGCCAGCCAGCAGCGGGAGCGGGAATGGGTGGAGAGTCTTGACTTCACGATGGGGCCCCAAGGGAGTGGAAAGGGATCCCCGGCGCGGCACGCACCGCAGGGTGCGGGGCGGGTGGAAAAGCGCGCCAGGTAGGGGCGCCAAGCTAGGCAGGCAATCTGTCTGATCCACGACATTCCAGTGAAGGTTCAAATACCATCGGCTGGATTGGCCTAGGCATCGAGCCAATCGATACGTCGCCAACCTCTTGCCGATGGGCACCTCCGGTGGTACGCGGCGGGCCTCAGGGCGCCAGGCGGGCCACCACGAACTCGATGAGAGCGCGCAGCCGTGCCAGGTGCCGGAGGTCGCGGTGGTAGCCCATCCAGGTGTCCCGGCCGGGCGGGTTTTCGCCCAGGTCCAGGCGCTCCAGGCCCGGCAGGCGGTCGCCGAGCGGACGTGGCAGCACGCACACGCCGGCGCCCTGCAGGCACAGCCGCGCCTGCACGTCGCGGTTGTTGCTGCGAACCGCGACGTGCGCGTGCGGCAGCTGCGCCTGCAGCCAGCTGTCGTCGGGGGCGCCCGAGAACGCCGAGTCCAGTGCGACCAGGGCCGTGCCACGGCCGTCGCCACGCTCGGGCCGGGGCGCGCCCGAGCATTGGTAGGCGGCGTAGGGAATGTGCAGAAGCTTTTTCGCCACCACGTCGGGCTCGGTGAAGCGCCGGATGCGGAAGGCCAGGTCGGCTTCGCGGCGCGACAGGCTGAGGAAGCGTGCATCGGTGATCAGTTCCACCATCACCCGCGGATGCTGGCGCGAGAAATCGGCCAGCACCGGGGCCAGCAGGTTCACGCCGAACCAGTCCGAGCAGGTCACGCGCAGGGGGCCCTCGAGCTGCTGGGCCTGGCCGGCGATTTCGCGCTCGATCGCCAGCGCCTCGGCCTCCATTCGCTCGGCATGGTGCAGCACGCCGTTGCCTTCCCGGGTGAGCACGAAGCCCTCGGCGGTGCGGTGGAACAGCGGGTGGCCAATGGCCGCTTCGAGCGCGCGCAGGCGGCGGCCCATGGTGGGCTGGGACTGCGCCAGCGTGCGTGCGGCGGCGCCCAACTTGCCTTCGCGGGCAATGGCCAGGAACACACGCAGGTCGCTCCAGTCCATGGCATGTCCAGTACGGGAAGGCCATGCAATTATGCATGGGCGTCGTGCCGTGATGGCCGTATCCATACACTGATGCCACCGCTACCGTGGCAGCGCCGGCGCCTTCGTGCAGGCGCGATCCGGCGCAACCCGGCGGAAAAGGAGCCCAGGGTGTCGACACTGAAGGTGCTGCTGCGGTTGTTGAAGCACGGTCTGCCGGGCCTGCTGCTGGTGGTGGCTGCCGTGCTGGTGGTGCGCCAGGGCCTGGTGCCCCTGGCCACGGCCGCGTTCGGCCTCGAGCCGGCGACGGCGAGCTTGCTGCGCCGGAGCGCCATTTTCCTGGCCGTGCTGCTGGCCTACGCCGCGTGGCGGCGATGGGTGCTGCCGGGCCCGGCACACGACCTGCGTTTTCGTCCGCTCGCGGTGCTGGCCGGCGGGCTGGGAGGTGGGGCGCATGCCGCGGTGATTACGCTGGCGGGATTTGCCGCCGGCTACTACGTGGTGGTGGCGGTGCCGGGCGGCTCGCCGGCGCTGCTGGGCGTGGCGGGCCTGATCGCCATCGCGGCCTTCCTGGAGGAAGTGGTCTACCGCGGCGTGCTGTTCGGCACGCTGGAAGACGGACTGGGCAGCACCGCGGCGATGTGGCTGCAGTCACTGGTCTTCGCGGCGATGCACCTGTCCAATGCCCCCGCCAGCCCCGTCGAGCTGGCCACCACGCTGGTGGCGGGCACCCTGATAGGCGCGCTCTGGACCGCGCTCTACGCCTGGACGCGCAGCCTGTGGGTGGTGACGGCGCACCATGCGTGCTGGAACTTCGCCATCATCCTCACCGGCTTGCCGCTGTCGGGCATCGGCGACTGGCGCGCGCTGGCGCCGCTGGAAAGCGCCTACCGCGGCCCGGCCTGGCTGACCGGTGGCGTCTTCGGGCCGGAAGACGCGCTGCTTTGCCAGGGCGTGGTGGCGATATCGCTGGTCGTGTTCATCCGCCTGGCCAGGCGCAGCGGGCGATGGTTTCCCGCCGGTGGGCGGGCCTGATCTCTTACGACTTTTTCTCCCCGCCTGCAAAGCACTCGCGGTGCGCCACTTTCGGGGGTTAGGGTGGGCACTGGCCACGGGGACGGGGCGGGGCACGACGACGGATGATCATCTACAGCGGCACGCGCGCCAGTTTCCTGAAGGATGCCGACGGGTTCATCGAGGATCGCGTGGCCGAGGCCTACCTCAAGGCCACCGGCCACTACGCCCCGGACGCGGAGTTCCGGTCGTGGAAGGCCTCGCTGGTGGAAATGGCCAAGGTGCTGCGCGACCCGGCCCTGCCCGACGAGATGGGCGTGGGCATCGAGTACCAGATCCCGCAGAGTTCCAAGCGCATCGACCTGCTGTTGACCGGGCATGACCTGGACGACACGCCGCACCTGGTCGTGGTCGAGCTCAAGCAGTGGTCGGACTGCAGGGTGAGCGAGAAGGACGGCATCGTCATCGCCAACCGCGGTGGCGGCGCCGAGCGCGACGGCACGCACCCGTGCTACCAGGCCTGGTCCTACGCCGAGGCGCTGCAGGGTTTCAACGAGGCCGTCTACGAGGGCGACATCCACCTGCGCCCCTGCGCCTACCTGCACAACTACCGCCGCGACGGGAAGATCGACGACGCCCGCTATTCGGATTACCTGGCGCGCGCGCCGCTGTTCCTGCACGGGCTGGAGGAGCAGGAGAAGCTGCGTGCCTTCATCCGCCGGCACATCCACCGCGGCGACCGGGCCGAGCTGCTGTACCGGATCGAACACGGCCGCATCCGCCCCTCGAAGCAGCTGGCCGATGCCGTGGCCGGCATGCTGGCCGGCAACCGCGAGTTCGTGCTGCTGGACGAGCAGAAGGTGGCCTACGAAACGGCGCTGGCGCTGGCGGAGCAATCCGTGGCGGGGGCGAAGCAGGTGCTGCTGGTGGAGGGCGGGCCGGGCACCGGCAAGTCGGTGGTGGCGATCAACCTGGTGGCCGAGCTGACGCGGCGCCGGAAGCTGGCGAAGTACGTTTCCAAGAATGCGGCCCCGCGCGCGGTCTACAAGCAGAAGCTGCGCGGGCATCGGCCGCTCACGGTCATCGATGGCCTGTTCGGCAGCTCCGGTTCATTCTTCGAGGTCGCCGCGGATTCCTACGACGTGCTGGTGGTCGACGAGGCGCACCGGTTGAATGAGAAATCCGGTCTGTACGGCAACCTCGGCGAGCACCAGGTCAAGGAGCTGATGCAGGCGGCGCGCTGCTCGGTGTTCTTCGTGGACGATGCGCAGGTGGTGACGCTCTCCGACATTGGCGAGTCCGGTGAAATCGCCGCATGGGCGGACAAGCTGGGCATCGGGCTGACGCGCCTGGACCTGCCTTCGCAGTTCCGCTGCGGTGGATCCGACGCCTACCTGGCCTGGCTGGACCACACGCTGGGCATCCGCGAAACCGCCAACCCGACGCTCGACCCGGGCGAGTTCCGCTTCGAGGTGGTGGACACGGCCACCGAACTGCACGAGCGCATCATCGCGCTCAACGCCGCGGCCAATCGCGCTCGCGTGGTGGCGGGCTATTGCTGGGACTGGAAAAGCAAGAAAGACCCGAAGGCCTGGGACATCGAAATTCCCGAGCAGGGCTATCGCCGCCAGTGGAACCTGGACCGCGACGGCAGCCTGTGGATCATGGCCAGGGAGTCTGTGCAGGAAGTGGGCTGCATCCACACCTGCCAGGGGCTGGAGGTCGACCACATCGGCGTGATCCTCGGCCCCGATCTGGTGGTGCGCGACGGCCGCTTCGTCGCCCGGCCCGAGTGCCGCTCGAAGATGGACCGCTCGATCCGCGGCTGGAAGAAGCTGGTGAAGGAGCAGCCCGAGGCCATGGCACGAGTGGACCGCATCATCCGCAACACCTACCGCACGCTGATGACGCGGGGGATGAAGGGCTGCCTGGTGACGTCGGTCGATCCAGAGACCCGCGACTATCTCCGCCAGGCCAGCAATGGTCGCTCCCCGGGGGAGCCTCGGTTGGGCTAGGAAGTCCACTCACGCCGGGCGGCTCCGCGCGGCTGCGCGCGGGGCGCCTCGCAGGGGGAGGGGGCCGTCAGGCGACGTCGCAACGAATCGTGAGCCAGGACAGGGCCTGCGCAGCGGCTTCGCGTGAATCCGGATCGGCAAGTTTGATGCCCGCCCAAGCGCCCAGGCCGTCGACGTCGGGATGGACGCGAACCGAGCGGGCGGAGAGGCTGGCCAGGGCGAGGGTTTCGCGAATCACGTATTCGGTCTGCCAGCGCCGCAGCTCGACCTTGTTGATCTTGCCGACCGCGGTAAGGGGGAGGGCGTCCACCAGGATCACGTCCCGGGGCATGGTTGCCCGTTCCCCCAAGGTTTGGCCCAGGTATTCGAGCAGCGCCGCCTTGTCGATGGCGTGGCCCGCGCGGAGCTGGACGTACGCCACCGGAACTTCCCCGGCATGGGCATCGGGCCGACCGACGGCAGCTGCCAGCTGGACGGCCTCGTGCGCGTGCAGGGGCTGTTCGATGGCCGCCGGATCAATGTTGTGTCCGCCCCGGATGATCAGGTCCTTTGCGCGGCCCGTCAGCCAGAAATACCCATCGGGGTCGCGGTAGGCGAGGTCGCCGGTGTCGAGCCACTCCCTTCCGTCGCCACAATCGAGCCACGCGGCACGATGCCCCATCGAGCCAAGGTATCCGGCGAAGACGTTCGGCCCGCTGATCACCACGTGGCCGGGCTCACCATCGATGGCATCGCGCACGTAGCGGCCGTCGGCATCCATGACCACGACCTTCATGGACTGCCCGGGAAGACGCAGCCCGATCGAGCCCGGCCGCCGTTCGCCCAGGGGTGGGTTCAGGCTGCTCACGCAGGTTCCTTCGGTGAGTCCGTATCCCTCGAGGACACGCACCCCCGTTTCGCGTTCAAACCTGAGCAGCAGCTCCCGGGGCATCGGGGACGCGCCGCAGAGGCCATATTCCAGCGAATCCAGCTTGCGGCCTTCGCGGGGAACCTGCAGGACAGCGCCATAGACGGTGGGCACGGCGCTGAAGAAGTTGATCCGATGGTGCTCGACGATGCGCCAGAAGTTGTCGATCAATCCAGGGCTGCGGTAGCCGTGGGGCGTGCCAACGACCACGTGTGCGCCCACCGAAAATGGAAGCAGGCCCGTCACCAGGAGCCCGTTTGCGTGGAAGAGGGGAAGGCCGCAGAAGACGCTCTTCCCGGGCCCCAGGACGTCGCCAAGGGCCTGGCTAGTGCTCCAGGCGTTGGCGACTTCATTGCCATGGCGGCGCATGGCGATCTTGGGCGCGCCAGTGGTGCCGCCGGTGCAGAGGAAGGACGAATAGTCTTCCGGCGAAGCTTTCGCCGCACCGGGCAGCCGCGCGTCCGGCTGGTTGAGCAGGAGCCTCGAGAAATCGTGCACCGTGAATTGGGCGCCATGGCGCGAGCGGGCCCAGGTGGCCTGGTCGCGATGCGTGCATGCGTTCCCCATGTCGGAGGGGCCGACGAGGAGCACGTGCTTCAGCGTTGGGACGCGTGCCAGTCGAGGCTCGAGCGCCGACCACAGGTCCATTCCGTCGGCAGCGACGGAGGTGACCAGGATGCTTGCCCCGGCCGCATCGACGAGATTGGCGATCGCCTCGGGATCAAGCAGGTAGTTGACGGGGAAGGCGATCCCGGCCGCCTGTGCACCCCAGGTCGCGAAATGCGTAGCCGGCAGGTTCGGCAAGACGATGGCAATGACGGAGCCCCTCGCCGCGCCCAGCGATTGGAAGGCATTCGCTGCCCTCGTGATCTCCGAGAGGAGCTCGCGGTAGGTCCACGTTTGCGGGCGGGCGAAATCGGCGGCGACTCGGAAGAAGCTCAGTGCCGGGGCATCAGGATTCCGCGCGGCGGAAGCCTGGAGCAGGTCGTAAGTGCCTGGCGGAAGGGCGTGCGGCGGGCCCTGCCTCTCTACGGCCAGGACGTCAGAATGACTGGCGATTCCACGCATCGAGTGTGGCTCCAACTAGTTGCGGACAGGGGTGATGTTGAATCTGGCCAGGCCGTCGAAGTCGGCAAGCTCTTCTGCCAGCAGCGCCGGTGATGTCGCCCGGGACCTGTCCACCGCGATCGCGGCGAAGCGCCAGACCGGCTGGCAGTCCGCGAACTGGATGGTCAATGTGTCGCGATGGACCTGGTAGCCGCGTGCCCTGGCTACAGCGGCCACTTCCTCGAGGTTCGGCCTGAAGCCAGGGCGGAACGTCAGTGCGATGTCGAGGGTCGCGCGACCGGGAAGCCGCAGCTCCAGTCGCTGCAGGATCGACATGGACAAGGCGCAAAGGAGGGCCAGCAGTAGTGCGGCGGCATAAAAGCCGGCCCCAAGCAGGACGCCGACGGCGGAGACGGCCCAGATGGATGCCGCGGAGGTCAATCCCCGGATGCTCAATCCATCCTTCAAGATGACGCCTGCGCAAAGGAAGCCGATGCCGGTGACGACGCCTTGAACCACCCGGGTTGGATCTACCTGCATGCCCGTGGCCGACCCTCCGTACCACAGGGGCGCGAAGCCAACGACGACGGTCAGGGCGGTCGATGCCATGCAAACCAGCCCGTAGGTTCGCATGCCGGCTGCCCGTCCCTGGAACGATCGTTCGTACCCGACCAGCATGCCAAGGAACAGGGCGCCTACCAGGTTGAGCCCGATGAGGGCGTTGGCCGCGAGGTAGTCGCCGGTCCAGTAAAGATGGAGATCGTGGAGTGGTATTGGCATCGCGTTGGCCAAGGTCAGGTGCCGGCGACTGCAACGGTATCCGGTGGTGCCGGCCGGGAGGTCAGGAAACGGTCGGGATTTTGTCCACCACAAGTGCCGCGCGCCGGCTGGTGGTATCTTTTCCTCCATCGCGAGGAAAGATGGCATGGTTGGCGAACTGACCCGTTCCGGGGCACTGCACGTCCGGTTCGACGACTTCGAGCTTGACGAGGCGAATGCCCTGCTGCTGCGCGGCGGTGCCGCGGTCGCCCTGGCGCCGACACCGTTCGGGCTCCTGTGCGCCCTGGCACGGCGTCCCGGCGCCTTGATGACCAAGCATGTGCTCCTGGACACCGTTTGGGGGCACAGGTTCGTCAGTGATTCCGTGCTCAAAGGGGCGGTGAGCGAAATCAGGAGCGCGCTGGGAGACGACCCGAAAGCGCCGCGTTATATCGAGACGGTGCCTCGGCGGGGATACCGCTTCGTCGTGGAGCCGGTGTCCGTGCCGGTTCCGACGCCGGCCGCCCTGTCTTCGTCGGCCACCCGGGACGTCTCCCGTGCCGGCATGGCCTTTGTGGGCAGGGAAGCCGAGTGGGCAGCCCTTTCGGAGGCTTGGGTGCGTGCCTGCAGCGGGCAACGGGTGATCGCATGGGTGGCCGGGGAGCCGGGCATCGGCAAGACCAGCCTCATCGACTCCTTTATTGCAGGCGCCGTCAACGGTGTCTGTGCGCGTGGGCAGTGCGTGCAAGGCTTTGGCACGGGCGAGCCCTACCACGCAGTCCTGGAAGCCTTGGGTTCGCTCGCGCGGCATGACGAGTCCGTCGCGCTCCTGCTGCGTACGGCGGCGCCGACCTGGCTGATCCAGTTGCCGTGGCTCTGCAGTCCCGAGCAGCGCGAGTCCCTGCTTCGTGAACTGGTAGGCGTGAATCCGGAGAGGATGCTGCGGGAGATGGGGGAGTTTCTCGACCGGTACACCGAGCAGCGACCGCTCCTGCTCGTGACAGAGGACCTGCATTGGGCCGATCGCGCCACCGTGAAGCTGATCGAGTACGTTTCGAACCGGCATGGCAGTTGCCGTTTGCTCTGGCTTTCCAGCTTCCGCCTTACCGAAGTTGTCGCCCTCGACCACCCGCTGGACGCTTTGAGGCACTCGCTGCGGGCGAAGGGCGCCTGCACGGAGGTCGTCCTCGATTCGTTCACTCGGCAGGAAGTGGACGACCTGCTCCGGCTGCAATACCCGGCATTGGCTTCCGACGAAACCTTTGCCCACGAGCTTTACGAGCGCACCGAAGGCGTGCCTCTATTCGTTTCTGCCGTCGCCGAGGAGGTCGTCGGGCGGGTGGGCACGGGACGGAGTCCGAGCGAGGTGCTCGCCGATTCCCCCATACCCAACAGCCTTTCCTCCCTGATCGAGCACCATCTCTCTTCCCTCGATCCGGAGGGTCGCGCCCTGCTCCGGGCAGCCGCCATCAGCGGCGCGGTGGTCAGGACCACGACCTTGTCCCAGGTTCTTGAGCGCGATGCCTTGGAAGTGGAGAACGCATGTGAGGCGCTGGCACGGGATCGGTCGTGGTTGATCCGCGTCCCGGAGGAAGGCGGCGAGGGCCAGGGTGCACCAAGGGGTTACGCATTCCGGCACGCCATGTACCGGCAGGCGCTGATCGACCGTGCCTTGCCTTCGGTGCGGGTCGACCTGCACCGGCGGGTCGCCGCTGCCCTTCAGCAGGAGCGCCAGCAGGGTGAGCTTGTCCCTGCGGCGGAGATCGCCACGCACTTCGAGTATGGGCGCTTGGCCGGCGCCGCCCTGGAGTACTACGCCGAAGCCGCGCATGCGGCCCTGCGCCAGCTGAGCCCCGCCGAGTGTCTCTCGCTGACCGGGCGAGCACTTGCCTTGCTCAACCAGGTTCCGTCAGGCTCCGAGCGGGCCGAACACGAGTTGACGCTTTCTACCCTGAAAGGGGTGGCGGCGTTCCACGTCTTTGGCGCAGGGAGCACGGCGCGTGATGCGTTCGTACGTGCAGCCGTTTGCCTGGGCGCCGTTCCCGACCATCCGATGCGCGGATTGCTGCTGCATGGACTGGGCTTCCTGTTGAGCCTGCGGGCGGAATACGACGATGCCCTCGTGGAGGTCGCACGGGCCGAGGCCCTGGGTGCCGTCAGCGGCGACACCTTGCTGGCCGTTGCCGCCAGTACTGTCCAGGGCCAAGTTCACAATGTGCAGGGCCGGCCCGTGGCGGCCAGGAAGGCGCTGGAGCGTAGCTTGCCGTTGATCGAGTCCATGGGCGAGGCCATGGAGACCCGACTGCTGGGCTTCATCGCCGACCCCCAGGTAACGGCAAGGGCGATGCTTGCCCTGCCGCTGGTGCACCTGGGCCTGGTGCGCCAGGCCCAGGCGCACCTGGAGGGCGCCATGGATCGCGCGCGCAGTCTGGGCCAGCCGATGGCGTTGATGGTTTCGCTCTGGTTGGGGTCGCTGGTCGCGATCCGCCTGGAGGATGTGGATCGCGTGGCCGCGTTCGCCGAAGAAATGCAGGCGCTGGTGGACAGGTACTCGCTGGCGCAGGGCCAAACGGCGTGTCGCTGGTTCCTGGGCTGGGCCGACGCGAAGCGCGGCCGGCCCATGGACGGTTACCGGCGAATTCGCGATGCCCTCGCGGAAAACGTCGCGCTCGGCATGGTGTCCGGTGCGACCGAGACCATGGGTTATGCGGCCGAGGCGTTGCTGGAAGCCGGCGACTTCGAAGCCGCCCGCCACCAGTTGGATGAGGCCTTCCTGAAGATCGAGCAGACGGGTGAGCGGATCTACCTGCCGCAGTTGAAAGTGATCGAGGCGACGCTTGAGCGCATGCATGGCAACAGCGCGCAGGCGATCGCGGCGGCGCGACGCGCCCTGGCCGAGTCAAGCGAACAGGGCGCGGTGTGGTTGGAACTCCAGGCGTTGGTCGCGCTGGGTGACTGCGGGGGGCTTGAGGACGCAGACACGCGCCGGCTCACGGAGTTGGTAGACAGCCTGGAGGAAGGCCGCGGCACCCGGCCAATGGATCGCGCGCACAGGCTCCTGCACAAGGCCTGAGGTCCCTGGGGCGGCACCGCGACAAGTAGTTTCGATCCGATCCACGGCGGCGATCACACCTGTTCGGCCAGTTCCCCGATCCTGGCGAGGCGAGTGGCCAAGGCCGCGGCATCCGCGAGCGCTTTCTCCTTCTGCGCCTCCCCCCTGGCCAGGCCTTCGGCATAGATGAACCGGACGTCCTCGATGCCCAGGAAACCGAGCACCAGGCGCAGGTAGGCGGTCTGCGTGTCCAGTGGCGTGCCCGCGTACGCCCCGCCGCGGGTGCAGAAGACGAAGGCCTTCTTTCCTGTGAGCAAGCCCACGGGCCCCGACGCCGTATAGCGGAACGTCAGTCCCGGGCGGGCCACGTGGTCGAGATACGCCTTGAAGGTTGAAGGAACGCCGAAGTTGTACATCGGCATGCCAATGGCCACGACGTCCGCAGCGAAAAGCTCTTCGATCAGTGCGTTCGAGTAACGGATCGCAGCCGCCTGGGCGTCCGAATGCGAATGCAGGTGGGAGCGGAGGGCATCGAAGCGCTCGGCATCAAGATGGGGTACCGGGGGCGTGGCGAGGTCGCGGACGATGGCGCGACCCGTGGGATTTTCTTCAAGCCAGGATTGGGCGAAACCGGTGGCCAGGCGGGTGGACGCGCCCGAATCCGAGAACAGGCTCGTATTGATCTGCAATAGCGTCGACATGGGAATTCCTCGCTTGTCGTCTGTGCATGCCGGTGGCGGAAGCCCCGGGTGGACTGCCCGCAAAGCCTAGGGAGCCGCCTTTCCCCGCAGGTCAGGAAGACATGGGCGTTTGGTGGGACCTTCGTCGCCGGCGAACCCACGCCACGCCTCTTTTCCGACCCAATCCCCACGGTTCCATGACCAGTTGCAGGGAGCCCCCGCGTAGCCTCCCTGGCATTCCTTCCGCCGGTTCCGACCATGGCCATGAATGCCGATTCCAAGTACCCGAACCGCCGCGCCTACGTGGTCAAGGTGCGCAGCGACGCCACGCGGGGTGCCCTGCGGGGGCGCCTCGAGAACCTGATTACCTGCGACCAGCGTGACTTCGAGTCCGCGCAGGAGCTGCTTGACCTGATCGAAAGGGACCTCGACAAGCCCGCGCCCAGGCACCGATCCCCGACGGATCGCTGACGGTTGCCAAACCCTTTGCGCCCACCCGACGCCTAGGCTTCCCCCATCGAACATCACATGCGATCCGCGATGTCCACAAAACTCACACAGTTGAATCCGGTTGCGTCGCCGCGGCCGTCCCTCTCCCCACGCCTCCCCCTGCGTGTGGCCGCGGCGACTCTTTTTATTTCCACGGCCGTGTTCACCGCTGGCTGCACGACACCAATGCTTCGCCCGGGCATCGATGTCCCGGCGGACTTCGCGGCGAGCCCCAAGTCGACCGCCGCCGAATCGGCTGAAGCGGCGTGGTGGAGCCTGTATGGCGACCCCGTGCTCGCCGCCCTGGTGGAGCGGGCCGCCCGGGAGAACCGCGACGTGCTCATCGCGGCCGAGCGGGTCCGCGCCGCGCGCGCGGGCGCAACAGTCTCGCGCTCCTGGCTGCTGCCCGGCGTCTCGCTCCAGGCCAATGGTTCCAGGAGCAACAACGAGTTCGGCTCCGAAGCGCAGGCTGCGATTCCCGAATCGGAAGGCAGCTCCGCGGGGCTGGCGGCTTCCTGGGAGATCGATCTCTCGGGCCGCTTGCGCGCCGGTGCCAAGGCCGCAGCGGCCGATGCCGAGGCGGCGGAGGGCATGGCACGCGGCGTCAGGCTGATGGTGCTGTCCGATGTCGCCACCAACTACTTCACGCTGGCCGGGGCGCTTCGCCAGCTCGAAGCGATGAAGGAGATCTCCGGCGCGCAGGACGAATCCCTTCGCCTGGTCACCGCTCGCGAGCGGGTCGGGCTTGCCTCGCCCTTCGACGTGCAGCGGGTGCGCGCCGACGCGGAGCGTCTTCGCGCCGCCATCCCGCGGCTTGAGTCGGCCGTTGCGGTCTCGAGGCACCGGCTGGCTGTGCTCGTGGGCGACCTTCCCGAGACGGCCAGCAACCTCACGCCCTGGTCGGGCGATGTCGTCGTGCCGGACGTGGCTGCGGGCCAGCCGGCACGGTTGCTTGAACGTCGCCCGGACCTTCTCTCACTCAAAGCGCAGCTGGAGGCCTCCAACTGGCGCCGCCGCCAGGCCGTGGCCGAGTGGTTCCCCCGGGTGGTGGCAAGTGCCCTCTTCGGGCGCCAGGACGTCGATTTCAATGGACACGGGCTTGGCAGCGCGCGCTTCGGAAATGTCGCCGGCTTCCTGTCCATGCCGGTCTTCGACTACGGACGCACCAAGGCCATCAACCAATCGGCCGACGCCGCCCAGCGCGAATCGCTGCTGCGCTATGAGGACGGCATCGCCCGGGCGCTGGAAGACGTCGAGAATGCGCTCGTCCAACTTCAAAGTGGACGCCAGCGTTCGAAGTACATGGACGCCTCGGCGCGTTCCGCCGACGCCGCCCTGGGCCATGCCACCTCCTTGCACGAGCGCGGCCAGGTCGACCTGTTGCCCCTGCTCGATGCCCGCCGAATCCAGCTGCAGGCACGAATGGCCGCGAACGATGCCGAGACCGAATTGCTGATCGCCTCGGTCCAGTTGTTCAAGGCGCTCGGCGGCGGCTGGCAGGCTTTCGAGCCAGCCCTTGCCA
The DNA here is from genome assembly GCA_019459185.1 of Rhizobium sp. GTDB lineage: Bacteria > Pseudomonadota > Gammaproteobacteria > Xanthomonadales > Xanthomonadaceae > Arenimonas. The sequence continues at coordinate 22,755 of JAIBEO010000128.1, forward strand.
ACGAACTCACCCATGACGGCGAAACGCCGAATTCCAACAACCTCGCAGCCACCACCGAGGACTCCCTGTGAAAACCCATCCGCTTGCGACGCCACTGGCCGCCACGATCGCCGTCCTGCTTGCCGCGTGTTCCCCGGACGCGCCCCCGGCCGCCACTCATCGCCCGGTGCGCGCCGTGGAACTGCACTACCAGGCCAACTCAGAAACCAGCCGGTATTTCGGCTCCATCCAGTCGCGCTACGAGAGCGATCACTCGTTCAGGGTCGGCGGCAAGGTCGTCGAGCGCCGCGTGGACGTGGGCCAGCGGGTTCGCTCGGGAGACATCCTCGGGGTCATCGACGCCACGGATCTTCGTCTCGCCGAAGACGCGGCGCAGCGGCAGTGGGAGGCTGCTTCCGTGCGCGCCACGCAGGCTGAATCGGACTGGTATCGATTGCAGGCACTGAAGAGCGACGGCTCCGTCAGTGCGTCCGAGGAGGAGCGGGCAAGAAGTGCTTCCGAGACCGCGCGCGCGGCCGCCAAGGCCGAAGCGCGCCGGCTTGAAATCGCCCGGAACCAGGTCGAATACGCCACGCTCAGGGCCTCGCGGGACGGGGTCGTCACGGCGGTCCGCTTCGAGGTGGGACAGGTTATGGGCGTTGGCCAACCCGCGCTTGCGATAGCCGACGAGGGCCAGGCGGAGATCGTGGTGGACGTGCCCGAGGGCCACCTCGATGCGTTCAAGAAGGCTACCTTCCGCGCTTCGCTTACCACCGCGCCGGATGAAACCTTCGAGGTCGAGCTGCGCGAAATGGCGGCGCAGGCCTCCCCGCAGACGCGCACGTATCGCGCGCGCCTGGTCGCAGGCCCCGGTGCACGCCTTCCCTTGGGGGCAAGTGCGACGCTCGTTGCCAAATCCGTGGCGTCCGGCCCGTCCGTGGCCGCCATTCCCTCTGGTGCGCTGACCCAGGCCGACGGCAAGCCTGCCCTCTGGATCGCGCGGCCGGTTGAGGGCGAGCCCTCGGTCGCCCGCGTGGAGCTCGTGCTGGTGGAGGTCCATGGCTATCGCAACGAACGCGTCCTGGTGGAAGGGCCGGAGGAGGGAGCCCTGGTGGTCGCCGCGGGCGTACACAAGATGTCGCCGGAACTGCTCGTTTCCCTTTCCGCGGCTTCGGCGGAGCCGGGCTCGCACGAGCGGAGCAAGCAATGAAATCCTTCAACCTTAGTGCATGGGCGTTGGAGCACCGTGCCGTCGTGCTGTTCCTGATCCTGGTGATCGTTGCGGCCGGCGCCATCGGCTTCCCGAAACTGGGACAGCTGGAAGATCCCAATTTCTCGGTGCCGTCGATGACTGCGATGGTCATCTGGCCCGGCGCGACGTCCCAGCAGATGCAGGACCAGGTGCTGAGCCGGATGGAGAAGAAGTTCGAGCAGATCGACAACTTCGAGAAGGTCGTTACCTTCGCCCGGCAGGGTTTCGGAGGAATGACCCTGACCGTCGAGGGCGGAACGTCAAAGGAAGACCAGCAGGAGGCCTGGTACCAGGCGCGCAAGAAGCTCGAAGACATCCGCCTGGAGCTCCCGGAGGGCGTTATCGGGCCCCTCGTGAACGACGAGTATGGCGATGTCTACAGCCTGATGTACGCCGTGAAGGGTGACGGGTTCGGGATTGGCGAGCTGTCCGACGTGGCGGAGGAGGTCCGGCTGCGCCTGTTGCATGTCCCGATGGTCAAGAAGGTGGATATCCTGGGCGAGCAGCCGGAGCGCGTTTACGTCGAATTCTCGCATGAGCGGCTGGCTGCGCTTGGCATCACGCCGCATGCCATCGCCGACGCGCTTCGTACCCAGAACGGCATCGTCGCCGCCGGCTCCGTCGACACGCGGGAAGATCGCGTGCAGGTGCGGGTCAGTGGCCAGTTCACTTCGCTCGATGAGATCCGTGATTTGCCGATCTCCGTAGGCGATCGCCAGGTCCGCCTGGGGGATTTCACCAGCGTCCGCCGGGGCTACGAGGAGCCGGCGAACTACACCATCAGGCACAACGGGCAGCAGGTCCTGATGCTCGGCATCGCGATGACCAACGACGGCAACGTCGTCGAGCTTGGCAAGGCGATCTCCGAAGAGGTCTCGCGCGTGCAGGGCGAACTTCCCCATGGCGTGGACCTCGAGTTGGTCGCCGACCAGCCCACCAATGTCAGTGGCGCCGTCTGGGAGTTCGAGCGAGCCCTGCTGGAGGCACTGGTGATCGTCATCATCGTCAGCCTGCTCAGCCTTGGCTGGCGCAGCGGCATCGTCGTGGCGATGTCGGTCCCGCTCGTGCTGGGCGTGGTCGCCGTGGCGATGCTGGCGCTGGGGTGGAACCTCGAGCGGATTTCGCTCGGCTCCCTCATCATTGCGCTTGGACTGCTCGTGGATGACGCCATCATCGCCATCGAGATGATGGTCTCCAAAATGGAAACCGGCTGGGACCGTGCCAAGGCCGCGGCGTTCTCCTACCAGGCAACCGCCATTCCCCGCCTCACGGGCGCGCTGATCACGGTCGCCGCGTTCATGCCCATCGGCTTCTCGAAGTCGACCACCGGCGAATACGCCGGCGGCATCTTCTGGATCGTGGGCATCGCGGTGCTGTTCAGCTGGATCGTCTCCGGCATGTTCACTCCCTACCTTGCCGTGAAGATGCTTCCGCAGGACCTGGGCCATGGCCACCACGAAAGCCCCTATCAGAGCCCGATGTTCCGTCGCCTTCGCTCGTGGATCGAGCGCGCGCTGGAGCGTCGCTGGTGGGTGGTGGGTGGCACCGGCCTGGCCATGGTGCTGGCGATCGCCGGCCTGGGCCTGGTGCCGCAGCAGTTCTTTCCCAGCAGCACCCGGCCGGAGCTGATCGTTGACATGCGCGTCAAGGAAGGCGCGTCCCATGCCGCCACGGCGGCCCAGGTCGAGAAGATGGAAGCTGTCCTGGCCAAGGACGAGGACGTTCGCATGTACACCGCCTACACCGGTGCCGGCGCGCCTCGCTTCTACCTGTCCCTCAACCCGGAGCTGCCGAACCCCGGATTCGCGCAGTTTGTCGTCCTGACCAAGGACATCGAGGCGCGCGAGCGGGTTCGTACGCGCCTGATGGAGCTAGCCAACAACGACTTCCCCGAGGCGTGGATCCGCGTCACCCGGCTTGAGCTGGGACCGCCGGTCGGCTTCCCCGTCCAGTTCCGCGTTGTCGGGCCGGACACCCAGGTCGTGCGCCGCATCGCCAGGCAGGTCGAACTCGTGGTGGCGGGTAGCCCGCACGTGCGTGACGTTCAGCTGGATTGGAACGACCCGGTCCGCACGATGCGGATCGAGCTAGACCACGACAAGGCCCGCGCGCTCGGCCTTTCGCCCGAGGACATCGCTATGGTCACCCAGACGCTCATGAACGGGATGCCCATGACGCAGTTGCGCGAGGGCGAGGACGTCGTCGGCGTGGTCGCGCGCGCCATCCCGTCCGAGCGGCTCGACATCGAGACCCTGAAGCACGTCAACCTCTACACCCGGACGGGGACCGCCGTGGCCCTGTCGCAAGTGGCGCGCGTGGTGGAGTCCCTCGAGGAGCCGGTGCTTTGGCGCCGGAACCGGGACATGGCGATCACCGTTCGTGCCGACGTCATCGATGGCCAGCAGGGCGTGTCGGTCACGCAGGCGATCCGTCCCCAGCTGCGGGAAATCGAGGCGAAACTGCCCCCCGGTTACCGGATCGACGTGGGTGGCGCGGTCGAAGAAAGCGACAAGGCGAACGCTGCCTTGCTGGCCGTTGCCCCGGTCATGCTGGTGACCATCCTATTGATCCTGATGCTGCAGCTGCAGAGCTTCTCCCTGATGACGATGGTCTTCATCACCGGACCGCTGGGCTTGATCGGTGTCGTCGCCGCGCTTCTGTTGTTCCAGGCACCGCTCGGGTTCGTGGCCATCCTCGGCATCGTGGCGTTGTCGGGCATGATCATGCGCAACTCGGTGATCCTGGTCGACCAGATCCGACTGGAGCTCGTGGCCGGGCGCGACCCGTGGAGTGCCGTCGTCGAGGCGGCGGTGCAGAGGTCGAGGCCGGTGGCATTGGCCGCGGCGGCCACCGCGCTTGCGATGATTCCCCTGATCAGCAGCGTCTTCTGGGGCCCGATGGCGATCGCGATCATGGGTGGGCTTATCGTCGCAACGGTGCTGTCGATCTTCTTCGTCCCGGCACTGTATGCGGCCTGGTTCAAGGTCGAGCGCGCGCCCTGCACCGGTGGGGAACCGGAGTCGTCGGCCGTGCCGGTGCAGGTGACCGAATGAGCCGCCAGCCCCACGCCCGGTCGCGGATTCTCGAGGCCTCCCGGAGCCTGATCAGGTCGGGAGGCGCGAGAAGCCTGACCCTAGGCAAGCTCAAGGTTGCCGCCAGCGTCACCAACGGCGGGGTTCTTTACCACTGGCCGAACCGGGAGGCATTGCTCGAGGCGCTGGTGAGCCAGGACATCGACATGTGGATCCAGCAGAGTCAAGCCCTCCGGGGAGATCGTGATGCGGTGCTGGGGCACGTCCGCAGCGCCCTCTCCGCGGACGAGGGCATCGGAGAGGTGGCCGCCAGCCTGCTCCCCGAGCTTCGTCGGTATCCGGCGTTGCAGCTGCGCATCAGGTCGCGTTTCGAGGGTCTGTTCCATGGCTGGCATTGGGACGAGGCCGACGTGTACCGATACGCCCTGCTGCTTGCAGCCGAAGGAGCATTCTGGCGGCGCCTCCATGGCATGGCGCCGGTCGTTCCGCAGTTGGACGCCCGGTTGCTGGCACTGATCGAGGAGCGAATCGATGGATAGTCTGGGAATCGGGGAGGCAGCGGGCGGCCATGGATGGGGCATCACCCGGCATTGTGTTGCCTCCGTCCTGTTTGGTGCTGCCCTGTGCGTGGGTGGTCCCGCTTGGGCGCAGGACGGTGCCGTCACGTTGTCGATCGAGAACGACGTATTCACCGGTTCCGACGACAGCTACAGCAACGGGTTCGGCGCAAGCTGGGTTTCCAGGGACATCACCAGCTATGGGCAGTCCAGCTTCATCCGTCGATGGGCTCGTTTCTGGGACATCCTTCCCTACGTTGGCGACGAGGGTTACACGACTTACGCCGCATGGTCCGTCGTGCAGGAGATGCACACGCCGGCGGATATCGGCCTTGAGGTACCCCTTGCGAGCGACCAACCCTACGCCGGGGTCCTGTATGTCAACAGCACGCTCTACGCCCGGTCCGATCGTTGGTCCCATGCCTGGGAGCTGAAGCTGGGTGTCGTCGGGCCATCCGCGCAGGCTGACACCGTACAGCGCCAGTTCCACCAGTTGATCGGCGCGGATGAGCCGATGGGCTGGGACGCTCAGCTGCCGGACGAGCCGGTGGCCAACGTGGGCCTGACCAGCACTTATCTCTGGAAAGAGGGCGGCTTGGGGCGGTCTGCACAATGGCGCCTGCTGCCGGTTGGCAGTGTCTCGCTGGGCAACTACTTCACGGGCGTGGGCGCCGGCATGTACGGCGAGCTCGGCTGGAACCTGGTGGACGCGTTCGGAGGCAGTTCACTGCGCGAAGGGCTGAGTGCGGCTTCGACGGTAGGGGTCGGCCCGGTCGATGGTTGGTCGCTGTCGTTTTTTAGCGGCCTGAGCCTGCATGCCGTCGGCTACTACCTGCCATTGGACGGGACGATGGCACGGGACAGCCGGTCGGTCGATTCCAAGCCGGTCGTTGGCAGTGCCAGCTTGGGCGCCGCCGTTCGCCATGGCCGTTGGGTCCTCAGCCTTTCGCTGACTGATTCGACCAAGGCCTTCGAGGGGCAGGACGATGGCGCCGAGTTCGGGGCGCTCAGTCTGTCCTGGTTCTGATTCGGGATGCCGTCTTTCACAACAACGCAATCCGGGTGGCGGCTGCCGCCGCCCGACAGGACCCAGGGAAGACCCACCTGATATGGACAAATCACCAGTGCCGAGGCCAAGTCGGCCCCAGTCGCTGCCGTCGCGTGCGTCGGGATCGGGGGAGGTCGACAAGCTCGGCGCGCGCCTTCGCGCCTACGGCTATTCAGAGAATGACCTTCGGGCCTTGGACGCGTTCAGGCGTTCCTATGCAAGTGCTTATGAGTACACCGTTGGCGTCATTCGTGACGAGCTTCGTGTGGCGCCAACGGGTCGGCCGGCCAAGTCGACCAGTGCCATTCGAGACAAGCTCCATCGATCGTCCACGCGATTGAGCCAGATGCAGGACATTGCGGGTTGCCGGCTAGTGGTGGGGAACCGAAGGCAGCAAGACGCCCTCGTGGCCCGCATCACGGAGCTTTTTCCCGGGAGCACCGTCGTAGATCGCCGGGAGCGGCCGAGCAACGGCTATCGGGCGGTGCACGTGATCGTGTGGTTGCAGGACAAGGCCGTCGAGGTCCAGGTGCGAACGGAACCCCAGCACGCCTGGGCGGAGTACGCGGAGAAGCTGGCCGATACAATCGATCCGGCACTGAAGTATGGGAGCGGGCCGGAGAATCAGCGTTCGATCCTTCATGCACTGTCGACCGTAGCCCATTTCGTCGAGCAGATCGAACTCGAAGTCGAGGGGCAACACCAGCAGTTCGCTGCTGCATTGGCGGAAGTCGCCCGAAAGCTCGCAGACCTGCACAAGGAGTAGGAGATGCTATTTCTGATCGAATATGACCGGCTGCGCGGGGACATCGTGAGCATAGCCACGTTTTCGGATGACAAGCGGGAGCAAGTCAACGACGCTCGACTTGAGTTGGAGTTGCGAATGCGCAGCGATGCCCCGGGGCGGGAAGTGGTGGTGCTTGACGCAGTCGACGAAGACGCGCTGAGACTGACGCATGCGCGCTACTTCAAGTCCGCACAGGCGTTGCTCCCTGTTGCCCCCGGGTTGCCCGTGGCGTCATGAGACTCGTGTGCCATGGAAAGCTGTTGAGGCTCGCCCACAAATGACAGCCCCTGCGCACCGCGATTGACCATGTCCGCTGGCCAAGGCCAGGTCTCTGCTTGCGGCAATCCAGCCATGCGTGCAGCTGACGGCCTGGAAGTCGACCACATCGGCGTGATCCTCGGCCCCGATCTGGTGGTGCGCGACGGGCGCTTCGTCACCCGGCCCGAGTGCCGCTCGAAGATGGACCGCTCGATCCGCGGCTGGAAGAAGCTGGTGAAGGAGCAGCCCGAGGCCATGGCCCGCGTCGACCGCATCATCCGCAACACCTATCGCACGCTCATGACGCGCGGCATGAAGAGTTGCACAGTGACCTCGCTGGATGAGGAGACACGTGCCTACATTAAGGGGCGGATATACGCCTACAACGGACCAATGAGCTAATTGGAGGCGCAATTCTACCCTTTATAGGCAATTAGTATAAAAGGCGGTAAGCTGCCCTTTAATGGCGTATAAGAGGTTAGAAAGGCAGAATCCCGCCCCATGAGCGCTATCAATTTCCAGACGCCAGAAGAGATCCAGTCCGAGCTGGGAGAACGGCTGCGCCAGCTTCGGCTTGGCAGGCGGTTGACCCAGGCGGGGCTGGCCAGCCGGGCGGGTGTTTCCCCCCGGGCGCTGCGCGCCCTGGAAAGCGGTGAAGGCTCGAACCTGGTCACCTTGATCCGGGTGCTGAAGGCGCTGGAGGCGCTTGCCAGCCTTGACGCGCTGGCACCGCAGCCCACGGTGAGCCCGATGGCCCTGCTTACCGGCAGCCGCCTGCCCAAGCGTGGCACCCGGAACTGACAGGGCATGAAGCACGTCGAGGTCATCGAGGTGCGCATCTGGGGCAAGCGGGTGGGCGCCGTGGCGCGGGACCCGAGCCTGGACGCCTATGTATTCGAGTACGCCGACAGTTGGCGCGGGTCTGGGGTGGAGCTGTCCCCCTTCCTGCTGCCGCTGGGCGCGCCCGGTGGCCTCTTCTCGTTCCCGGCCCTGGACCCGGAGGCCTTCCACCGCTTGCCCGGCCTGCTGGCCGACGCCCTGCCCGATGATTTCGGCAACCAGCTCATCAACGGCTGGATGGCCAGCCACGGCGTCCGCGCGGACCAGGTGACCACGCTGGACCGCCTGGCCTACATGGGCCGGCGCGGCATGGGCGCGCTGGAGTTCAAGCCCATGCGCGGCGCCAGCGCCGAAAGCGCGGCCCCGATCGAGATGAAGGCGCTGGTGGAAGAGGCCCGCAAGGCCGTGCACGGCGACCTGGGCGGCGACCGTGAGGCCCGCGCGGCACTGGCCAACATCATCCGCGTGGGCACCTCGGCCGGCGGCGCGCGGGCCAAGGCGGTGGTGGCGTGGAACCCGGCCACCAACGAGTTGCGCAGCGGCCAGTTCGACGTGGCGCCGGGCTTCGGGCACTGGCTGCTGAAGTTCGACGGCATGGGCGCGGACAAGGAGCTGGGCCAGAGCCAGTGCTACGGCCGGCGCGAGTTCGCCTACCACCTGATGGCCACCACTGCCGGGGTCACCATGAGCGAATGCCGCCTGATGGAGGAAAACGGCCGCGCGCATTTCATGACCCGGCGCTTCGACCGCGACGGCAATCGGAAGATCCACGTGCAAACCCTGGCCGCGCTGCAGCACATGAGCCACCGGCAGCGTCGAACCCACGCCTACGAATCGCTGTTCATGACGGCACACCAGCTGGGACTTTCCAGCGCGGACCTGCAGCAGTTGTTCCTGCGCATGGCCTTCAACGTGGCTGGCAAGAACCATGACGACCACGCCAAGAACTTCGCCTTCCTGATGCGCGAAGGCGGGCCGTGGGAACTGGCGCCAGCTTACGACGTGACCCACGCCTACAACCCGGCCGGTGAATGGACGCGGTACCACCTGATGGGCGTGGCCGGCAAGTTCGACGGGATTACCGCCGCCGACCTGAAGCAGGTGGCGGCCCGTTTCTCGATACCGGGGGCGGGCGGGCTGATCGACCAGGTCAATGCGGCCGTGGCGCGCTGGCCGGAGTTCGCGCGCGCGGCGGGGCTGCCGGCGGCGGACCGGGACGAGGTTGGGAGGCTGCTGGTGCGGCTGTAGGGATGGTGTTGCGCGAGGAAAACCGACCACCTGTGCGCACCGAAGGTTGACCAGCCGCGCTGGTCGACGCCAAGGCTATGCCCGCGGAAGGAATGGCGAAATCCAGGCTGGCGTTCTGGTCAATCCAAGCCGCGCAAGATTGTCCTTTACTGGTAGATATTCGCCGCGCATCAACACCATCGATCCCGGTCCGAGTGGCGGGACCACCGGTCGAGCCACGGGGACGATGGCTCACGTGAAGGAGTCCGCCGGAAGTCCGGCGCGGGGACGACGATCTCCCTTGTGACCTGCTTTCCAACCAGGAGGCGTTGTCTGGATGGACGGCGACCCGTCCGGTGATACTCCCCGCCGATTGACCGTTGTAGACCAGCTCTAGCAGCTGCAGGAGAGCACACATGTTGGGTTCCACTATTCTTGAAGTCGCAATTGGCCTGACATTTGTCTTTCTGCTGCTGAGTCTTTGCGCGACGGCCCTAGTCGAGGGCATTGTGGAGTGGCGGCAATGGCGCGGGCGGCTCCTTCATGGGAAGTTGCAGAGCCTGCTGGGCCCGGACCTGCGCGATGTTCTTTACCAAGACCGCCGCATCGCCGACTTGGCCAGCGGTGATCCAGTGCCCCCCGCGCGGTGGGAGGCATGGATCGCAAGATGGCCTTGGGCGTCGAAGCAGCTTGCCTCATTCCGTCGTAGTGGTGTGTTCATGGTCACCTCGCATTTCGAGGCAGTGGCTGCGGCGCGCAAGTTGAACGCGCGGCGGCTGCCATCCCGGATTCCGGACGAGGTTTTTGTCGAGATCGTCTTGGACTGGCTGCAAGGTGTTCAGCTGCCGCAGCAGATGCACCCTGACTTCGCTAATGAGCGCACGCTACCGTATCGCCTGGCCACACTTTGGCATGCGATGAATCTTCGGGCGGATGGATCGCAGCCAGCGCTGCGCGAGGAGTTGCTTCGCTGGTATCGGCAGGCGATGGATAGGGCATCCGGGGAGTACAAGCGACGCATACGTCTTGCGCTCTACGCCATAGGCGCGATTCTCGTGATGTTTACCAATGCCGATACGCTCTACATTGCAGGTCGACTCCACGAAGACCCAGCGCTACGCGCCAGCTACGTGTCGCTGAGTGAACGCGTGGCAGCTGAGTGTCCTCAAGGCGTAGACGCCTGCTCATCGCTGGATCGGATCACCAAGGACATTCTAAAGAATCCTGCCTTGGGCTCTAGCGGACTGCTTGGTTGGTCGGATGAGGCGTGGCACAGCTTGTCATTGCAGTCTCTATTGGGGTGGTTGCTCACAGTCTTTGCCATTGGGTTAGGCGCAGATTTCTGGTTTGGCGCCCTAAGGAAGATGTTGAGCATTCGAAGTGCAGGTGTCCCTGCTGCCGAGGCAGTCGGCACGCGAGTGGAACGGCAACCCGACACGCTCGCGCCGCGTGCGGGCGCGCCACGCCATCCGCTCGATCTGTCGGCACCGCAAGTCAAGGGATTGCGTGGGTTCCAGCCACTTCGCTATGCCGAGAGCGACGTGCACGCCTTCTGGCTAGCCCACTTCGCTAGCTTCGCCTACAGCGAGGCCGAGCAGCTGGTTGAAAGCCCGCTTATGAAGGCGCACGGTATTGAGGTGCAGCCTTTCGATACGGCGGGCACCCAAGGATTTATTTTTTCTTCGGATGCCGCCTGCATTCTGGCGTTCCGCGGAACCGAAATGACCTTGGAAGATTGGATGACCGACGCTGACGCTCGCCAACATGAGCCGCCTTGGGAAGAGGCTGGAGAGGGGGTGGGAATCCACAAGGGCTTTCACGATGCGCTAGAGCGTGTATGGGACGAAGTCGCCACGCGTCTGACTGAGGCCAGGAGGCCCATCTGGATTACCGGCCATAGCCTGGGTGGTGCCTTGGCGCTTCTGGCTGCATCACGATTGACGCGTGAAAGGCCGGCATTGCCGGTGGCCGGGGTCTATACGTTTGGACAACCGCGCATCGGAAGCAACGCTTGGACGAAGACACTTCCGATCCAATTGCAGCAGCGGATATTCCGCTACGTGAACGACAATGACATTGTACCCTTGGTGCCGCCGCAGAGCCCGATTGATTACGAGCATGTCGGGCAGGCACGATACTTTGACGGAAGTGGGCGGTTGCACCATACGCGCACGGTATGGGAGCGAATCGCCGAGCAGATAACGCCTGCCTTGAGCATTATTTCGGCTGGAGGCGACGCATGGGCAGAGCACGCGCGGGACCACGTAAAGGATCGCGTGGCCGATCACAGCATGGCGAGGTATATCGAGTGTCTCGAACGACTCGATGCGGTACGGGCACTGTGGAATCCAGAAGGCTCTGCTCCTGCGCTGCCGCAATCCAACTGAGCCCGACGCTGGCGGCTTGGCTGGGCATTGCCGCGACGAGCGCCTCAACGAGCCCTGGTTTGCCAACCTGCTGCAGGCTAGGGCAGTGTTTGAGTCGTTGCGCCGCAAATGCAGCGAGGAAAAGACCGAAGAATGCACTCGGCGGACTGACGCCCGCCGCCCATGCCAAGCGGACGGCCCAGATCAGCTACCCTAACTTTGGACTCTGAACAGTCCAGTTTCTGAAAGCAGAGGGCATCGAAACTCAAAGGCCCGGCGGCTGTTCGACAGAGACTACACAGGTGCACTTGGCTCCGATTCCGCAGACGCCAGGGTCAAAAGTGTAGATCGCCCCGTCGCCACATGATGAGACGCATCTGCTCTCGGCCTTGCGTGCCTCCTGCTCACAGAGTCCCGTTATACCCGACTTGCCAAAGATCGACGCCGCAAGCTCGTGCCGGCTCTTCCGAGCAGATGATGTAGATTCGTGGTCAATATTTCTCGGGGTGCCCACGGTCGTAAGTGTTGCAGCAACGAGAAAGAAGGTTAGTGCGGTTGCTCCGTTCATCGCCATACTCCCGAGAATAAGTTTCAAATCTAAGAGGTGTTCCGGCGTAGCTTGGTCCGCGCTGTCGGCCCGGCGGACAGGTTCTGAGTGCTTCCGGAACGACGCTAGAGTGATTCGTGAGGCATCATGAGGTAAGCAGGAATTCGCCAGAGTTCTTGTAGGAGTTTTCCTACATTCCTGTGGAAACCGTCGTCGGGGTAGAACCCGAGTTAGTTCCTTAGGAACGGAGAAAGATGGATGGGCGAGGCAAAACGCAGAGGGGCATTCGAACAGCGCCGGATGGAGGCGATAGCCCGGGCGAAGCGTCAACTCGTTGAGAAACTTGGCGGCTCTGATCCCGAGCGGGACCGCGATCTGCAGCGCGCGTTCGACGCGTTCGTTGGTCGCCTAGGTGCTGACGAGTGGAAGCGACGGAGGAAAGGCGTTATTGACCAACTCACTGCATCAGTCCAGGCGGTTGGCGCCGTCCCTTTCGTGCCGCTTCGAGTTCAGCAGGATGAAATAGCTTGGTATCTCCTGTTGGCTGAGCTCGCCCTCGAAGATCCGCTGAGCCTCGAAGTGAGTCAGGCTTCTCGAGCTCTTCCGTTTCTTGCGGCCATCGGCATGCGCCTAAACTTCGCAGATCGCGTTCTCTGGCTCAACGAACGATTTGACGACGCGCTAACCAAATATAGAGCCGATCCTGATGGAACGATATTCGAAGTATTGGTCGCGCTTTCTTACGCCTCCTCGGGTTGGGATGTGGAGCTGCTTCCGTCCTCGAAGACTTCCAAGCAGCCAGATATGCGCGCGGTGAAGGACGGTCTTACGCTTTACATTGAGTGTAAGCGGCTATCCAGAAGCTCCGAATATGGGGAAAAGGAGCGAAGTCACTTCCTGGAAATGTGGAACGGAGTATCCGACCTGCTCGCTAAGAACAGTCAGTGGCTGTGGTTGAGGGCAAACTTCAAAGTCGAAGCCAGCGCACTTCCTAAGTCATTCCTCAAAGACTTGGTCTCGAGATCGCTTCCCGTCCCTAACGCCGAGACAAACATCTATGACGGGCCCGAGGCGACTATCGACATCAGGCATATCGATAAGAAGGCTGTCGCACGTCACATGGAGCAATACAGAGTCAAGATGAACTCACCCGCGATGACGGCGCTCTTGGGGGGCGATTGGGCGCCGTTGGACTCTGCGGTCAGCATTGCCACACTCGTGAAGATCAGTCACGTGGTGGATAGTCCCATCGAATTTCTTGCGCAATACGTCGATGAAATCGGGTGGGCCTCGGGTATCACCCGTCACTTTACGTCGCCACGGTCAATTGCCGGAAAAGCGCGAGACATACGGAAGCGTTTAGCTGATGCTGTGCAACAGTTGCCCCCCGACGAGCTGTCTGTAGTGCACATCGCATACGAAACGATGGATGGGCCCGATGTAGAGGACCTCCGATTCCAGCGAATAGCAGCTACGCTGAACAAATTCGTGGCTGACAAGCCATTAGCCGGTGTGCGTGTGCACATGCTGCAAGCGCATCAGACCATCGACCAGTTGTGGGATATCGAAGAGTCGGTGGCCGGTTGGGATCGGAACCCCACACTTCTCAAGGACATTCCAGCGCAAGTGGTGGTCGATCCGGAGGCTGTTCTAAAGGCTGGTCGGCATTGGGATGCCATGCGCTGACATCAGCGACGCTCCTACTAGTTGCGCCGGTTTTTCGTCAAGCAGCTCTACTGAGTCACAACCTTCTCGTGAGCTAGACGAGTAGTTCGTCCTCAACATATGGCTTGAATCCAGATCATCGCGTCCTGGTCTACCAGATCCTTCGCGCTCGGGTGTTCCCGTAACCGATAAACGGCCGATTCAATCGGCAACGTCTGAACGAATCTGCAAGGTCACTTAATCTACTAGACGCCACAGCGAGGAACAGCGTGATCTCGATGGGGGAGATTGGATGGCCACTGAAAACCCTGCAGGGCAAAGTAAGAGGCTAGCTTTCCACGCCGGGTCGAAGCTGGGATCGCCAGACATACAGTCAGACTGCGAGGCGAAATTGATCGGCGACAGCATCGGCCGTGACAAGCCCGGGACGAGCCCTCCAGCACTTACCATATATCGGTGACTATTCGAAAGATTCGGTGTGCCCAGAGAGAAACCGCGCAATCAGAAGTTCCGCATCATGTGCAACTTCTCGCTCCAGCTCGTCAGCCTCATCACGCGTAGTTGCCGCTTCATCCATCAAATCAGCAAGAAGGTCTTCCGTCTTTTTCCCGAGCCGGGGAATAGCCACGTTTGCAATGTCGTTCGGAGAGAGCTCCGGCACGCTGGATCCAAATGCAAACCGAATGATCTGGGGACGGCCCAGCCTAGGATGACCAAGCGCGCACTGCAGAAACCCACCGCGCACTCCCTTTGCGGGGACAACCCGCATCAAGTGGTTCGTATAAACGCGCCCAATATGCGACTCGGTTGCGAGAACCGAATGGCCCAAATTGCCATAAACCTGACCAGAGCAAGGAATCAGAATCCAACCTGGCTCGATGTGGTAGGCCTTCTGCTCACTCTCGCTCAACGAAAGCACGAACTTCGTGATGTCGGGATTTACTTCGAGGATATCGGCGCTGTCCAAATAGGGCATTCCATCGTCGCCGTAGACGTGCTTGAAGCGACCTGGAACAAATATCCGCGAAGTCATCCCCGAGAGGAGATCAACTTGCCGTGCATCCGCGTTGAACGCAGAGATGATCCTGTCCACTTCTGGGACGTAGCAACTTGCATCAAGTCTTCGGCGGCGCGAGAACATCTTTCTAGCGCTAATGGAGAAGCCCAGAGAGGCCGGTTCCTCCGTGTAGGAGGGGAAACAGTCTTCAAACTTTCGCTCCGCAGTCGCAGCTGCCTCGAAAGATCTATTTCGAAGCGAGAGTATTCGGGACACCTTTTGCTGATAGGCGTCCAAGATCTGTTCGCGCGGTAGCGGCACGGGCAGGGAATCTAGATGCGCCACTTCGAGATGCTTGATGATATGGCCATACTGAGCTGCTCCCATCATTGCTCTGCCCTGCGGACTCCGCAGGAATGCATAAAGCCAGCCCCAATGCTTCGGGTCACGCGGACTAATGCGCAGAAGGTCGTGAGAGATCAGTGTGTTGTTATGTGCGACGGTTGAAATAGTCGCCCGTCCGACGCTGCCGGAACACGTAATCAGGATCTGGCCCGGAGTGAGCAGGCGTTCGGAGACGTTGTCCGTTCGGTCCAGCGACAGGAATTTTCTGGGCGCGGGGCGCAGATCGAAAACTTGAGTTGCTGCAAGGA
This sequence comes from Rhizobium sp., assembly GCA_019459185.1. Taxonomy (GTDB): domain Bacteria; phylum Pseudomonadota; class Gammaproteobacteria; order Xanthomonadales; family Xanthomonadaceae; genus Arenimonas. The sequence goes on from JAIBEO010000128.1 coordinate 37,963, forward strand.
ACGGCGTTCCAAAGTCTTTGCTAACTTGAATTCCCTTGAGCCGGGACGGCTGCCATACGCGAGCAACGTCGGAAAGAACGCCGCGACCCGCTATGCGCGCATCCATTGCAAGACGGATGCCGTAGCCGCCGGAAAGGTAGTTCTCTGCCTCCATCCTTCGATCCTTGCATGCAAGAATCGACGCCGGAAGGGCGCTCCACTTCGGCTCATGCCAGGTCCATTCGCCCTGGTCTGGCTTCGGGGCGCTTAGCGCTGGTCTGATAGCCATTTTCGGAAAGTCTGTGCAATCTGAAGGGTGTTGTCGTCGACAACCTTGCGGAGCGTCTTCTGTTTCTTATATATCGGGGTGCCTTCCTCGTATTCCTTCACCGTCTCAATGATCTCTTCAACGATTTCGTTGCCTTTCTTGTCACGCACATACGTCCGGACGCCACGCTTGTCATGGCCGACATGGTTTGCAACAGCCATGAAGACCGAGTACTCGGACCGGGCGCCCGCGGCATCCTCGATCGCAATTTGCTCACTGGTCTTCCGCTGCAAGACGAGCAAGCTCGTCTGCACACTTACGTTTGGCTGAAATGTATCCGGATGCAGATCTATGGATGCGAGAACCTGGGTGTTTCGCAAGATCCACTCGCGGACATAACCAAGTCCCGGCGAGCCGAGGATGCCGTCCGGCAGGACCATTGCCACTCGCCCTGTTCCGGGCTTCAAGAAATTGATGCAGCGTTCAATGAATAGGATTTCAGGCGGCTGCGAGCGCTGGATGCCTGAGCCCATGGTCCATCTGTCCGTGTCCGCGCTATAACTCCATGTATGGCCAAGATCAAACTTTTCGAGAATTGCGGGCTCATCGATGGGGATCTTCGATCCGAACGGCGGATTGGTGAAAATTAGGTCCACCTTTCCAAGCAACTTTCTGTCGCGCAGCTCTTCGTCCCATGTCGCTGGGCTCGCCAGCGAATTCGCTTGGAAGAGGCCGCCAGCCCCATCGTTATTCATGACCATGTTCATCTTCGTGGCCTTGACTAGTTCCGGGTTGAAGTCAAGGCCAACGATTGAAGCGCCCGCGAACTTTGCGATTCGGGCGGCGATTTTCTGCTCGGCGCGCTTTAGGTCTCCCTTCCACTTCTCAATTTCGGCCGCGCGAATCTTCTCGATCACATGGTTCATGGCGGCAATCAGAAACCCGCCGGTTCCGCATGCAGGATCGAGAATTAGCTGTCCTTCCGCCGGATCCAGCATTGCAACTGCCATGTTGCAGATGTTGCGGGGCGTAAAGAACTCCCCGCGGTCGCCACGCAAGTTTGCGCCGACGATCTCTTCATACGCTTGCCCCTTTACGTCAACATCGCTTTCCAGCAGGCAATACATCTGCAGCTGAGACACGATGTAGGCAAGGACCGAAGGCTTCAGTGCAATTTCGTCGTTTTCGGCAAAGATCGACGGATAGTCAGCACGCACGGCGGAGAACAAGCCATCGATGCGCTTTTTTACCTTCAGGTCGCCATTCAAGCCATTCCTCTCGCCCGGTGCGGCGTAGAACTGGACCTCCTGACTCTCACGCTCGTCATGAATTTTGCAGAAGATCAGCTTCAGGAGCTCCCAGAACGCTTGGGGCTTTTGAAGGCCCTGATTTCCTGCGATGTAGTTGTGGCAGCGCCGGAATGCGAAAAGCAATGCATCAGAGTTTGCCGGCTTCAGTTGGTCAAAGTGCGGGCGTTCAGCCTCGTCCTCGCTCTGACCAAAGCTGGGTAGATCCGGGATCTCTAGGAAGGAAATCTTCCCTTTCGACTCAACCTTTCGGTAACAGAATCGCTCGACCCCATTCGTCCACATGCCATACGCGGCGTTAGGGCACGCTGACATGTAACTGTGGAGTTGTCCTACGCCCTCCTTCCGGTCGGAAGACTTCACCCGCTTCTCTTTGCACTCGATGATAATGTTGGCGTTCTCTTGGTCCCTTCGTGCCGGATCAGAGAAAACTACCAAGTCGGCCCGCGGCTTGCGGGAGCCCAAGCGCAACACGAATTCGACCGCTACTACATTTCGCGGATAGCCATATTCACGAACGAGTGACTTCGCGATCTCCTGACGGACATATTCTTCCGGCGTCTCAACTCGCTGGGTTCGTCCGTCGATGAAGTCGAGAACTCGTCCTTGCTGGACGATGACGGCGACCGGCACGCCGTGTTGCAACGAAACGCTCATTTCTTGCTGCCCCAGATCCTGAATACACGGGCAGCGCCCCGGGCGCTGCCCGTGCACTTTGGCACGGAGGAGGGGGGGCAAGCCAGCCTCTGGAGCCTAGATCATCCGGATCCAGCCAATTTGTTGACTGCGGCCGCCAAGTGCTCTGGCGCGAGGTGAGCATAACGGAGGGTCATCGCTAGATCGGCGTGGCCTAGGAGCTCTCGGACGGTGTTCAAGTCCACACCCGCCATCACCAGCCGGCTGGCGAAGTGATGCCGCAGGTCGTGAAATCGGAAGCTCTCGACCTCCGCCGCGACTAGCAAGCCCTCCCAGGCGCTCTTGACGCTGGCCACGCCGAAAACTGAGCCCTCGACTGGGCCGCTGGTCTTCCAAGTAGTCAGGACAGCCAGCGCCTCTGCGTTCAGCGGGACGTGTCTCTGTTTGCCGCTCTTCGCTTGCTCGCGCCGGACTGTCAGCATCCGGGCGTCGAGGTTGATGTCCGACCACTGAAGGGAGAGCAGCTCTCCACGGCGCAAGCCGGTATTTAGCGCGAGCAGCACCACCGGCGTCAGGTGGTCGCTGTAGGCTCCCGGCGCAACGGTTGGCAGCAACGTTCGCTTGCGCGCCTGACGCCATGAGTTGGCAGAGGCGCGCGCTGTAGCCGCGGCCGCATCCCGGTCAGCCAGCGCCTTCCGCAGACGCCGCTCCTCCGCTGCGCTAAGGAAGCGCACAACCGTCCGGGGCTGGGCTGCCTTTACGCGTAGGCTGGCCAGAGGGTTCGCGTCGAGCATTCCCCACTTCACCGCCTTGGAGATCACTGAGCGCAGGCTAGCCAGATCACGCCAAGCCGTCGCCTTCGAGATCGTCCCGCCGCCGGGCGAGGGCGTCTGCAGCCGCTGGCTCCACCAGCGCTCCACCCACGCGCTGTCGACGGTCACGAGCGCCCGGGGTAGGGCGGTCGCGAATACGCGCTCAATGCGCTCTAGATAGCTGTCAGCGCCCTTGAGTTCGGCCCGGGCCCATGGCGCGTAGTGATCACGCAGGAACGCCCCCAGCGTGATCTTGGGCGTCTGGGGCTTGGCGATGCTGGGCAGTCCCGTCTGGATGAACTCGGAAATGACCTTCGAGGCGATCTCCCGGGCGTTGTCCAGGGCCAGGTGTCCAGCTGACCCCAGCGTCCGACGCTTACCGTGAGTCCAGGTGACGATCCACGCCTTGTGCCCGCTGGGCTGCACCCTGAGAACCAAACCACGAACCTGAGCGTCCCTGAGCTCAAAGGGGCGATCCTGGGGCTTGAGGGTCGCGACGAAACGCTTGGTGAGCTGAACTCGCATGCTTTGGCTTCCGTAAGTGGCTGATAAGCCAACTTAGGAAGGGCCGCGCGACGAGGTTCGGATGCGGATCGACCGCATCCAATATGGAAGTGGCGGAAGTCCTTGATCCACAAAAAAACCCGCAGAAATGCGGGTTTAGTATGGTGGCTATGGGTGGACTCGAACCACCGACCCCGTCATTATGAGTGACGTGCTCTAACCGGCTGAGCTACATAGCCATGGGGCAACGCGGCCTGTCCGTTGCAGACAGGGCCGCGAATTTTGGGCCCTGGCGGGGCACCCTGTCAAATGCCGGGCCCGTGCTTGTGGGGGCTTCCGGGGCTGTGGCAGTCTGGCCGCAGTAGATTTTTGGAGTCCGATCGTGGTCGATCCGGACGGTTATCGCCCCAACGTGGGCATCGTGCTCATGCATGGCGACGGTCGCCTGTTCTGGGCCCGGCGGGTCAACCGCGACGGTTGGCAGTTCCCGCAGGGCGGCATGAACACCGACGAGACGCCGCTCGAGGCGATGTTCCGCGAACTCCGCGAGGAGACCGGCCTGCTGCCCGAGCACGTGGAAGTGCTGGGCTCCACGCCGGGCTGGCTGCGCTACCGCCTGCCGCGCCGCTGCATCCGCCGGGGCAACCGGCCGGTGTGCATCGGCCAGAAGCAGGTGTGGTTCCTGCTGCGCCTCACCGGCCAGGAGCAGGACGTGCGCCTGGACCTCACCGAAAAGCCCGAATTCGACAGCTGGCGCTGGGTGGACTTCTGGTACCCGGCCGAGCACGTGGTCAGCTTCAAGCGCGAGGTTTACGTGCGGGCCCTGGAACACCTGGCCCCCCGGGCCCGGGCCGTGGCCGGCGACCAGGCCGTGCCGCCGGCGGGCGAGGGCGTGCTTGCCCTGCTGCCGGCCATGCCCCCCAAGGCTCGCGCCGCCCGGTAGTTGACAATCATTCGCATCTGAGGCGTAATGCGAACCGTTCCCATCCAGAACGGTGCGCCATGTACGTCTGCCTTTGCCACGGGGTTACCGACCACGACATCCGCCGGGCGGCCGAAGCCGGCTGCGGTTCGCTGGCCGAGCTGACCATGCGCACCGGCCTGGGCAGCGGCTGCGGAAGCTGCGGCGAGCTGGCGTCCGAGATCCTGGGCGAGGCCAAGGGCCGCGAATTGCCGTTGGCGGTGTTCGCCGCCGCGGCGTGATGAAAGTGAGTGGCATTTAAGCCACGTGCGGCGTAACGGGGTAGGCTTCGGGTCCAACCCACGGAAGCGGAGGCGCCCATGAAAGGCGACGCCAAGGTCATCGAGCACCTCAACAAGGCGCTCTACAACGAACTCATCGCCATCAACCAGTATTTCCTGCACGCCCGCATGTTCCGGAACTGGGGTCTGAAGGAGCTGGGCGAGCACGAGTACAAGGAATCGATCGACGAGATGAAGCACGCCGATCGCCTGGTCGAGCGCATCCTGTTCCTCGACGGCCTGCCCAACCTGCAGAACCTCGGCAAGCTCTTCATCGGCCAGACGCCGAAGGAAGCACTGGAGTGCGACCTCAAGCTCGAGAACCAGGCCGTTCCCGACCTGCGCGCCGGCATCGCCCACTGCGAACAGGTGGCCGACTACACCAGCCGCCAGCTGCTGGCCGACATCCTGGCCTCCGAAGAAGAACACATCGATTGGCTTGAAACCCAGCTGGCCCTGATCGAGCGCATCGGCGAGCAGAACTACCTGCAGACCAAGATCGGCAGCTGAGCCGGTCCGCTTGAAACTGAACAAAGGCCTGCCCGCGGTTTGGGCAGGCCTTTGTTTTTACGGGGCTTTCCAGCGGTCGTTTTGTTCAGCTGCGTATAAAAGTTTCAGTTGAAACTGTGTGCTGCGTCGCAAAATGACAATTTTTGCACACACCCTCTAAGTTCCCATACCCGGCCCCGTATTGGGTCCGGCACTTACGGGGAGTTCCTTGCACATGAAGTCCGTCTTCCGCACCACCCTGCTGGCCGCGGCCACCCTGGCCGCCCTCGGCACCGCTTCCACCGCCTTCGCCGGCGGCCGTCCCGACCTCGTCGCCCGCGGCATCGCCCAGGGCAAGCCGTTCCAGGCCGACCAGGTGATCGTCCAGTTCCGCGCTGATGCCACCGACGCCGACAAGACCCGCGTGATGGGCCGCGTCAACGGCAATCGCGCCGACGTGCTTTCCCGCGGCCGTGGCCGCAGCGGCGACGTCGAGCTGCTCAACGCGCGTGGCCACGCCGACATCGTCGACCTGCTGGCGGAGCTCTACGCCGACGAGGCCGTCGAGTTCGCCGAGCCGAACTGGATCGTGCAGCACGCCGCCACTTCGAACGACACCTATTACACCAACGGCTCGCTGTGGGGCGTCTACGGCAACGCCAGCTCGCCGGCCAACCAGTACGGCAGCCAGGCCGCCGAAGTGTGGGCCGCGGGCGGCACCAACTGCTCGAACGTCGTCGTCGGCATCATCGACGAGGGCTACATGTACACCCACGCCGACATTGCCCCGAACGCGTTCAAGAACCCGGGCGAAATCGCCGGCAACGGCATCGACGACGACGGCAACGGTTACGCCGACGACGTGTACGGCTGGGACTTCGACGGCAACAACAACTCGGTGTTCGACGGCACCGCCGACGACCACGGCACCCACGTGGCCGGCACCATCGGCGCGGTCGGCGGCAACGGCACCGGCGTGGCCGGCATGTGCTGGTCGGTCAACCTGATGAGCGCCAAGTTCCTGGGCAGCCGCGGCGGCACCACCGCCAACGCCATCAAGGCGGTCGACTACTTCACCGACATGAAGCAGCGCCACGGCCTGAACCTGGTCGCCACCAACAACTCCTGGGGCGGCGGCGGCTTCTCGCAGGCGCTGAAGGACGCCATCGACCGCGCCGACGCGGCCGGCATCCTGTTCATCGCCGCGGCCGGCAACAGCGGCACCAACAACGACGCCACCGCTTCGTACCCCAGCGGCTACGCCAGCAACAACGTCATCGCCGTCGCGGCGCTGACCAACACGGGCGCGCTGGCCAGCTACTCGCAGTATGGCGCCACCACGGTGGACATCGCGGCCCCGGGCTCGGGCATCTGGTCCACGGTTCCGGTGGCCAGCGGCAAGGGCAAGAACGCCACGGTGGGCTCCGGCTACGCCAGCTACAACGGCACCTCGATGGCCACCCCGCATGTCACCGGTGCCGCCGCGATGTACGCGGCCCGCCACCCGGGTGCCACCGCGGCGCAGATCAAGGCGGCCATCCTGAGCAACGCCGCCCCGACCCCGTCGGTGCAGGGCAAGGTGGCCACCAACGGCCGCCTGAACGTCGAAACCTTCTGACGTAAAGCCCCAAGGCAAAAACGAAGGGCCCGGCCGCGATGCCGGGCCCGTTCTTTTTGTTATTCTACCAAGTCCGGGATGGCTTGGGCGGTTCTTCGCTGTCCACCGATCTGGCGCCGGCCCCACCGCGAAGGCGAGGGTCGCTTCCTGCTCGGTGAAGCCTTTATCTCCCAG
>JAIBEO010000135.1 GCA_019459185.1 Rhizobium sp.
GGGGGGCGGGGGGGGGGCGGGGCGGCCCCGCGGCCCCCGGGGCGCGCTCCCCCCCCCCCTAAAACCACCACGCCCCCCCCCGGGGGGGCCCTTTTTCGTTGCCGGCGCGCGGCGGCCGACCCGCCGCCGGCGCTCAGGCCACCCGCGAAGCGCGCACGCTCAGCCAGGCGCCGAGCAGCAGCAGCGCCACCGCCACGGCCTGGGTCCAGTGGGGTTGGGCTTTCCCGAAGGCCAGCAGCAGCCCGGTGGACAGCAGCGGCGCGGCGTAGGAAAGCGTGCCGAGCACGGCGATGTCGCCGCGCTTGGTGCCTATGTCCCAGAGCCAGAAGGCGATGCCCGTGGGCCCCAGTCCCAGCGCGACGATGGCCAGCCACTGCGGCGCCGTCGGCACCACCGTGGTTTCGAACAAAAGGTGGGCGCCGCCGCCCAGCAGGCCCACCGCCAGGCAGGCGCCGGCCATGGCGCTGCTGGGCACCGCCTCGAAGCGGCGGTTGAGCACCGAATACAGCGCCCAGATCACCGCCGCGCCGACCGCGGCGAGGTAACCCGCGAGGTGCGCAGGCGCCAGGTCGAGCCGACCGCCGCGCAGCACCAGCAGCGCCGCCGCGGCCAGGCCCAGCAGCGTGCCCAGCCACTGCCCCGCGCGCACCCGCGCGCCGCCCAGCAGCGCGGCGAAAACCACGATCAGCAGCGGCCACAGGTAGTTGAGCAGGTTGGCTTCCACCACCGGCGCACGCTTGAGCGCCAGGAAAAACAGCGCGTGGTAACCGAACAGCGCGCCGATGCAAAGCGCACCCGCCGCCACCGGCTGGCGCAGCGCCGCCAGCCCGGGGCCACCCGGCCGCAGCAGCACGACCACGCCGGCGAAACCGGCCACGCCGAAACCCAGCGCCAGCAGCTGGAAAGGCGGGATGCCTTCGGTGGCGGTGGTCAGCACCGCCAGCGAGGACCACAGCAGAACGGCGGCGAAACCCGCCGCGGTGGCGCGCGTGCGGGGCGTCATCAGCGCGGGTCCCCGGCCTCCAGGCCCACGTTGCTCGGCGCGGCGTCGTACACCGCCTGGTCGAGCAGGCCGCTTTCCTTCGCCACCAGCACCGGTACCAGCACCTGGCCGGTGACGTTGGTCATGGTGCGCATCATGTCGAGCACGCGGTCGATCGCCAGCAGGTAGCCCAGGCCTTCCAGCGGCAGGCCGGCGGCGCTGAGCACCACCGTGGCCATCACCACCGCCGTGCCGGGCACGCCGGCGGTGCCGAAACTGCCCAGCACCGAGGCCAGCAGGATCACGAAATACTGCGAGGCATTGAGCTCGATGCCGAAGTACTGGGCGACGAACAGCGAGGTGAGCGCCGGGTAGATCGCGCCGCAGCCGTCCATCTTGATGCTGGCGCCCAGCGGCACCGCGAACGCGGCGTATTCCTGCCGCACGCCCAGGTTGTGCACGGCCGCGCGCAGCGACACCGGCAGCGCGCCGAAACTGGAGGCCGTGGCGAAGGCCACCTGCATCGCCGGCGCCGCGCCGCGGAAGAACTTCAGCGGGTTCAGGCCGTGCGCCAGCAGCAGGCCGCCGTAGACGAAGACGATGTGCAGCGCGCAGGCCAGGAAGACCGCCGCCACGAAGCCGCCCAGCGGCAGCAGCCGCTCGAAGCCGTAGGTGCCCACCAGCGCCGCGATCAGGCCGAAGGTACCGACGGGCGTGAACTCGAGCACGAAGCGCGTGACCTGGATCATCGTGTCGCTGGCTTCGGCGGCCAGCGCGCGCAGCTTCGCGGTCTTGTCGCCCAGCTTCACCAGCGCGAAGCCCAGCAGGCCGGCGAAAAAGATCACCTGCAGGATGCGGCCCTCGGCCAGCGCCGCGAACGGATTGGCCGGCACCACGTCCAGCAGCACCTGCACCGGACCGGGCACCTCGCGCACCTGGTAGTCGGCGGCCATGGCCAGTTCACCCAGGCCCTCGCCGGGCCTGAGCAGCAGGCCCACGCCCAGGCCCACGCCCACCGCCAGCGCCGCGGTGACGGCGAACCACAGGAAGGTGCGCCCGCCCAGGGCCGCGATCGAGCGCTGCCCGGCCAGGCTGGAGACCGCATTGATCACCGCGAAGAACACCAGCGGCGTCGCGATCATCTTGATCAGGGTGACGTAGAGCGTGCCCAGCGGCTGGAACCAGGTGGCCGCGGCCCCGCCCAGGGCCCATCCGGCCAGCGCGCCCAGCACGAAGCCGGCCAGCACGCGCTGCCAGAACGGGATGCGGAACCAGGCGGACACCAGGGCCATCGGGGCACTCGGGGACGGAACGAAGGCCGACGATAGCGGCCGCGGCGCCCCGGGTCATCCCTTTCGTCGCCGGCGGAAACACACCGTTGCGTGATAATGGCGGCCTGACCCGGAGACCCCATGACCCTGTTCCTGTTCCTGGCCGGCCTGGCCCTGCTGATCGTCGGCGCCGACGTGCTCGTCCGCGGCGCCTCCCGCCTGTCCCTCCGCCTGGGCATCGCCCCGCTGGTGGTCGGTCTGACCGTGGTCGCCTTCGGCACCAGCGCGCCGGAACTGGCGATCTCGCTCAAGGCGGCGATCAACGGCCACTCCGACCTGGCTTTGGGAAACATCGTCGGCAGCAACATTTTCAACGTGCTTTTCATCTTGGGCTTGTCGGCCCTGGTGGCGCCGCTGGTGGTGGATCGCCAACTGGTGCGGCAAGAAGTGCCGATCCTGGTCGGCCTGAGCCTGCTGGTGGCCTGGATGGCGCTCGACAGCGGCATTTCGCGTGCCGACGGTCTGCTGCTGGTGGCGCTGCTCGTAGCCTACACGGTGCTGCTGTATCGCCAGGGCACGCGCGCGGCCCCGGCCGAGGTGGCCGACACGCTGGTGACCGAGCCGCCTTCGCGCTGGCTGTCGCGGCTGCCGGTCCAGGTCGTGCTGATGGTGGTGGGCCTGGCGATGCTGGTGGTGGGCTCGCGCTGGCTGGTCGAGGCCGCCACGGTGTTCGCCACGATGCTCGGCGTCAGCCCGCTGGTGATCGGCCTGACCATCGTGTCCGCCGGTACCTCGCTGCCGGAAGTGGCCACCTCGGTGATCGCGGCGCTGCGCGGCGAGCGGGAGATCGCCGTCGGCAACGTGCTGGGCAGTTCGATTTTCAACCTGGTCTGCGTGCTGGGCATCAGCGCCGCGGTTTCGCGAAATGGGCTGACGGTGCCCGGGCCGCTGCTGGCCTTCGACCTGCCGGTGATGGTGGCGGTGTCGGTGGCCTGCCTGCCGGTGCTGTTCACCGGCCATCTGGTGGCGCGCTGGGAAGGCGCGCTGTTCCTGGCCTACTACGTGTTCTACACGGTCTACCTGGTGCTCTACGCCCAGGAGCACGACGCACTGGACGAGTTCTCGATGGTGATGCGCACGGTGGTGATCCCGCTCACCGTGGTCACGCTGGCCGTGGTCGCCTGGCGCGAGCTGCGCGCCGGGCGCCGCGCCTGAATCTCAGAACGGCTTGAAATAAACCAGCCACAGCACCGGTATCGCCAGCAGCAGCGGCACCTCGTTGAACCAGCGCAGCGCCGTCGGCGACGGCAGCGCGGCGCCGGTGCCGGCCCGCTTGATCCAGCGCCCGGTGAAGACGAAGTGCGCCAGCATCAGCGCCACCAGGGTGAGCTTGGCGTGCACCCAGCCGCCGCTGCGGTCGAAGTGCAGCCACAGCGTCAGGCCCAGCAGCAGCGCGAAACCGAACATCACGTGGCCGAAGCGGTAGAGGCGCCGGCCCATCAGCGCCAGCCGGTCGCGCACGGCCGGCTCGGCGCCCACCTCGGCCAGGTTCACCAGGATGCGCGGCAGGTAGAACACCGTGGCCATCCAGGAAATCACGAACAGCACGTGGAAAAGCTTGGTCCAGAGGTACATGGGAAGTCCTTTTCGGGGCCGCGTCAGCGGCAGTTGGGTTTGCGGCCCGCGGCGCGGGCCTGCTCGTAGGTGGCCTGCAGGCCCGGCGCGGCGGCCCTGAGCGAGGCGATGCGCTGCTGCGGGTCGGGGTGGGTGGACAGCCAGGTCGGCGCGCGGCCGCCGCCGGAGGCGCGGATCATGTTCTCCCACAGCGTCGCGGCGGCCTCGGGCTTGAAGCCGGCCTGGGCCATGTAGCGCTGGCCGAGCACGTCGGCCTCGCTTTCGTGCTTGCGCGAGAACGGCAGCAGCACGCCGGCCTGGGCGCCCACGCCGAGCAGGCCCAGCAGCTGCCGACGCTCGCCGCCGGTGGCCGAATCGAGTGCACGCAGCGCGGTGTCGGCGGCGAACTGTTGGGAAACGCGCTCGGCGGCGTGGCGCGAGATGACATGCCCCAGCTCGTGGCCGATCACCGCGGCCAGCTGGTCCTGGTCGGTGGCCACCTTCAGCAGGCCGGTGTGCACGCCGACCTTGCCGCCCGGCAGCGCGAAGGCATTGGGCGTGTCGTCGGCGATCAGCACCACTTCCCAGGCCTGGCGGCGGGCCGGTTCGGGCAGCACCGCCACCAGCGCGTCGGCGACGCAGCGCACGTAGCGGGTCTTCGCGGGGTCGTTGGCCAGCTTGCCGCCGGCCTTGATCTGGTCGAAGGCGCTGGCGCCCATCTTGTCCATGTCGCCGTCGCTCACCAGGATCAGCTGGGAGCGCCCGGACGGGGCGGTGGCGCAGGCGGCCAGCAGCAGGCTGGCCAGGGCGGTCGTGAGGCTCGTGCGGATGGCGCGCATCGTCGTTCTCCTCGGCTCGCGGGGCCCCCATGATTCCGGCATCGGGCCGGGGCCGCAATACCGTTGGGGTTCAGGCGCTTGCGGCCGTTCTGCGGTACAATGCTTGGGTCTCCTTCGTGTCCGTGGTGTGCCGGCATGCGAAGCGTCCCGAATTCCACCGGAACTCCCATGACCGACCCCACGAACGTGGCGCCGAACGCGCCCCTGCTTTTCCGCGACCTCGACCTCGGCGAGCCCCTGCTCAAGGCCCTCAGCGACGTCGGCTACGAGGCGCCCTCGCCCATCCAGGCCGCGACCATCCCCCACCTGCTGGCCGGCAAGGACGTGCTGGGCCAGGCCCAGACTGGCACCGGCAAGACGGCCGCCTTCGCCCTGCCACTGCTGGCGCGGCTGGACCCGGCGGTGAACTCGCCCCAGGCCCTGGTGCTCTGCCCCACCCGCGAACTGGGCATCCAGGTCGCCGAAGCCTTCCAGAAGTACGCCGCCCACCTGCCCGGCTTCCGGGTGCTGCCGATCTACGGCGGCCAGGGCTACGGCCCGCAGCTGCAGGCGCTGCGCCGCGGCGTGCACGTGGTGGTGGGCACCCCGGGTCGCATCATCGACCACCTCGACAAGGGCTCGCTCGACCTGTCGCACCTGCGCACCCTGGTGCTGGACGAAGCCGACGAAATGCTGCGCATGGGCTTCATCGACGACGTCGAGGCCATCCTCAAGAAGATGCCGTCGGTGCGCCAGACCGCGCTGTTCTCGGCCACCATGCCGCACGCCATCCGCCGCATCGCCCAGACCTACCTCAAGGACCCGGTCGAGGTCACGATCGAGGCCAAGACCCGCACCGCCGACAACATCCGCCAGCGCAGCTGGGAAGTCAGCGGCCTGCACAAGCTCGACGCGCTCACCCGCATCCTCGAAGCCGAGCCCTTCGACGCCATGATCGTCTTCGCCCGCACCAAGCAGGCCACCGACGAACTGGCCGAGAAGCTGCAGGCGCGCGGCTTTTCCGCCGCCGCCATCAACGGCGACGTGGCGCAGGCGCAGCGCGAGCGCACCATCGAGCAGCTCAAGACCGGAAAGATCGACATCCTGGTCGCCACCGACGTGGCCGCCCGCGGCCTGGACGTGGACCGCATCAGCCATGTCGTGAACTACGACGTGCCCTACGACACCGAAAGCTACGTGCACCGCATCGGCCGCACCGGCCGCGCCGGCCGCAGCGGCGAAGCCATCCTGTTCATCGCCCCGCGCGAGCGCAGCATGCTGCGCGCCATCGAGCGCGCCACCCGCCAGCCGATCACGCCGATGGAGCTGCCCACCGTGGCCGCGGTCAACGACGTGCGCATCGCCAAGTTCAAGCAGCAGATCACCGACACGCTGGCCTCGGGCGAGCTGGCCGAGTTCCGCAAGCTGATCGAGGACTACGAGCGCGAGATGAACGTGCCGGCCATCGAGATCGCCACCGCCCTGGCCAAGCTGGCCCGCGGCGACGTGCCGCTGCTGATGGAGCCGCCGAAGTTCGAGGCCAAGAAGCGCGCCTTCGACCGCGACGTGCAGGCCGCCACCGACAAGTTCGCCAGGCCGGCGCGCTTCGAGCGCGGCGACCGCCCGGAGCGCCCCGAGCGCCCCGCTTTCCCGAAGAAGGTGCGCGAGCCGCGCACGCCCGACGAAGGCAAGGCGACCTTCCGCATCGAGGTGGGCTACGACCACGGCGTGAAGCCGGGCAACATCGTCGGCGCCATCGCCAACGAGGCCGGCCTGGACGCCAAGCACATCGGCCGCATCGAGATCTTCGAGGACCACACCCTGCTCGACCTGCCCGATGGCATGCCGCCGGACGTGATGGCCCACCTCAAGACCGTCTGGTGCGCCGGCCAGCAGCTGCGCATCACCCGCGACGGCGAGACGCCGGACACCGCCGGCAAGATGCCGGGCAAGAAGCCCTTCGGCGGCAAGAAGCCGTTTGGCCCGAAGAAGGACTTCGGCGACCGCAAGCCCTTCGGCGCCAAGAAGCCTTTCGCCGGCAAGAAGCCGCACCGCAAGGGCCCGCGCCCCGAGTAAGGCGCCTCAGGGCGCCAGCGGCAGGGCGCCCAGGGTTTTTTCCAGCAGCGGCAGGTGCGGGCGCAGCAGCGCCGCGTTGTGGCGCGCCGCGGCCATGGCCTGCTCGTCGCGCGGGTCGGGTGCGGCCATGGCCGGCAGGCCGGGCAAGGCCGGCGTGGCCGGCAATTCGACCAGCAGCGGCAGCGCCGCCAGCGCCTGGCGACGAACCCAGGCGTATTCCTCGCGCGACAGGCCCACTTCGTTCACGCCCACGGCCTGCGCCATCCGCCAGCGCGAGAGCAGGCCCGAGAGTTCCTGGTAGGCCTTGCCCACGTCCTGCAGCGAAGGCTCGGCGGCACCGTTGGCGCGCTCCGCGGCCGCGGCCTGCGCACGCCGGCCCATCAGCGCCAGGTCGCCGCCCATCTCCCGCGCCACCACCGACTGCACGCGCACGAACGCGTCCACCTGCGCCGGCGTGAGCTTGCCGTCGGGCGGCGCGGCGTAGGCCGCCTGGTTGACGATGTCGTCGCCCAGGTCGACCGCGCTGGCCCACTCGCGCGCGCCCTCGACCAGGCCGCCGCTGGCCTGCCACATCGGCCTGAGCACGAACTGCCAGGCCAGGCCCGCGGCCACCACCGCCAGCAGCAGCACCACCAGGCAACCCGTCAGCAGCTTCTTCGCGGCCATGAATTTCCCCGTTGAGTGTGCGTCCGAGGATAGTCGGCCACCCCCGCAGCCGCTACAGTCCGCGCCATGGAAACGGACGTACTGGTGATCGGTGGCGGCGCCGCCGGGTTGATGTGCGCGCTCACGGCGGGACGCCGCGGCCGCCGCGTGCGCGTGCTCGAACACGCCAACCGCTGTGGCAAGAAGATCCTGATGTCGGGCGGCGGGCGCTGCAATTTCACCAACACCGGCACCACGCCGGCCAATTTCCTGTCCGCCAACCCGCACTTCTGCAAGTCGGCGCTGGCGCGCTTCCGACCCGGGCACTTCATCGACATGGTGGAGGCGCACGGCATCGCCTACCACGAGAAGGAACTGGGCCAGCTGTTCTGCGACGAATCGTCGAAACAGATCGTGGCCATGCTGCTGGCCGAGTGCGCCGACGCCGGCGTGCAGGTGGAAACCTCGTGCAGCATCGAAGCCGCCGAAGCCCTGCCCGGCGGTGGCTACCAGCTGCGCACCACGCGCGGGACGATGCGTGCGCCCTCGCTGGTGGTGGCCACCGGCGGCCTCTCCATCCCGGCCATGGGCGCCACCGGCTTCGGCTACGAGCTGGCGCGCCAGTTCGGCCACGCGGTGCTGCCCACGCGCGCCGGCCTGGTGCCGCTGACGCTCAGCGGCAAGCACCAGGAACACTACGCCGACCTCGCCGGCGTGGCCTTCCACGTCTCGGCGCGCTGCGGCAAGGCGCGCTTCGACAACGCCATGCTCATCACCCACCGCGGCCTCAGCGGCCCGGCCATCCTGCAGATCTCGAATTATTGGGAACCAGGCAAGGAACTGCGGCTGGACCTGCTGCCCGAACTCGACATCGAAGCCTTCCTGCTCGAACGCCAGCGCGCCCAGCCCGCCGCCGAACTGCGCACGGTGCTGGCCGACGTGCTGCCCCGGCGTTTCGCCGAACGATTGTGCGAGGCCTGGTTCCCGAGCAAGCCGATGCGCCAGTTCACCCACCGGCAGTTGCCCGACCTGGCCCGGCAACTGGCGGACTGGCCCATCGTGGCCAGCGGCACCGAGGGCTACCGCACCGCGGAAGTCACGCTCGGCGGCGTGGACACCGACGGCGTGTCTTCGGCCACGATGGAATCGAAGCACCGCCCGGGCCTGTATTTCGTCGGCGAAGTGCTGGACGTGACCGGCTGGCTGGGCGGTTACAACTTCCAGTGGGCCTGGGCCTCGGGGCACGCGGCCGGCCTGGCGGCCTGAGGCGTTCACCCGGCCCGTACGCACGGGTATGGTAGAGTCCGGCCTCTTCCAGGACACCGGCCACGCCCCATGCCCCATTACACCGCCCCGCTGCGCGACATGCGCTTCGTGCTGTTCGACCTGCTGCAGGCCGAGGCCGAACTGGCCGCCCTGCCCCGCCACGCCGGGCTGGACCGCGAGACCATCGAGGCGGTGCTGGAGGAAGGCGCGAAGTTCGCCAGCCAGGTAATCCAGCCGCTCAACGCGGTGGGCGACCGCGAAGGCTGCCGCTTCCACGGCGACGGCGTGGTCACCGCGCCGGCCGGCTTCAACGAGGCCTACCGGCAATTCGTCGACGCCGGCTGGCCCTCGCTGGCCTGCGACCCGGATTTCGGCGGCCAGGGCCTGCCGACGCTGGTGAACAACCGCCTGTACGAAATGTGGAACTCGGCCAACCAGGCCTGGCTGATGTACGCCGGCCTGTCGCACAGCGCCTACGAATGCCTGATGGCCTTCGGCAGCGACGAGCAGAAACAGGTGTACCTGACGAAAATCGTCTCGGGCGAATGGACCGGCACCATGTGCCTGACCGAGCCGCACTGCGGCACCGACCTGGGCCTGCTCAAGACCAGGGCCGAACCGAACGGCGACGGCAGCCATGCGCTCACCGGCACCAAGATCTTCATCAGCGCCGGCGAACACGACCTGGCCGAAAACATCCTGCACCTGGTGCTGGCCCGCCTGCCCGACGCGCCGGCCGGCACCAAAGGCATCTCGCTGTTCCTGGTGCCCAAGTTCCTGCCCGATGCCGACGGCGGCGTGGGCGCGCGCAACGCCATCAAGGCCGGCTCGATCGAACACAAGATGGGCATCCACGGCAACGCCACCTGCGTGATGAACCTCGACGGCGCCACCGGATGGCTCATCGGCGAGGCCAACAAGGGCCTGGCGGCGATGTTCGTGATGATGAATTCCGCGCGCCTGGGCGTGGGCATGCAGTCGCTGGGCCAGGCCGAGGTGGCCTACCAGAACGCCGCGGCCTACGCGAAGGACCGCCTGCAGGGCCGCGCGCCCGTCGGCGCCGCCTCGCCCGACAAGCCGGCCGATTCGATCTTGGTGCACCCGGACGTGCGCCGCATGCTGCTCACCGCCCGCGCCTACAACGAGGGCGGCCGCGCCCTGGCCACCTGGAGCGCGCTGCTGCTCGACCGCGAGCATTCCCACCCCGACCCCGCCGTGCGCGAGGACGCCAGCGAACTGATGGCCCTGCTCACGCCGGTGGTCAAGGCCTTCCTCACCGACAACGGCTGGGAAACCACCACGCTCTGCCAGCAGGTGCTGGGTGGTCACGGCTACATCGCCGAATGGGGCATGGACCAGTTCGTGCGCGACGCACGCATCAACATGATCTACGAGGGCACCAACGGCATCCAGGCGCTCGACCTGCTCGGCCGAAAGGTGCTGATGGACGGCGGCGCGAAGTTCGGCCGCTTTGCCGGGCTCATCCAGCGTTTCCTCAAGGAAAACGCCGGCCGCCCGGAGCTGGCCGAGTTCACCGCGCCGCTGGCGAAGCTGCTCGCCGACACCGTGGCGCTCACGCAGGAGATCGGTGCCAAGGCCAAGGCCGACCCGAACGAAGTCGGCGCGGCTTCGGTGCCCTACCTGCGCATCACCGGCCACCTGTGCTTCGCCTGGCTGTGGGCGCGCATGGCGGCGCTGGCGCTGGGCAAGGACGACGAGTTCCACGCCGCCAAACTGGCCACCGCGCGCTTCTATTTCGCCTGGCTGCTGCCGGAAGTGGAGCAGCGTTTCCGCGAGGCCCGCGCCGGCGCGCCCACTCTGATGGCGATGCCCGCCGACGCGTTCTGAGCTACTTGCGCCAGAGCGCCTTCCACCCTTCGGGGCCCAGCTTGCGCAGGGCCTCGATGTTGGCTTCGTAGATGCGGTCGGCGTCCGGAAAGGCCGCCACCGCCTTGTCCACGCTCTCCTCGCGCAGCAGGTGCAGCGTGGGGAACGGCGCGCGGTTGCTGTAGTTGCCCATGTCGTCCGCGTCGGCGTCGGCGAACTGGTACTGCGGATGGAAACTGGCCACCTGCAGCACGCCGTCCAGGCCCACCTCCTCCACCGCCGCGTCGGCGATGTCGAGGAAATCGTTGTAGTCGAGGAAATCGCCCAGCACGTAGGGGTGGATCAGCAACGTGGTCTCGATGTCGCCCGGGTCGGCCGAGGCCAGCAGCTGCAGTTCGTGCAGCAGGTCGTCGAGCAGGCCCTCCTCGTCGGTGGCCTGGCTGACCACGTAGCGCACCTGCCGCTTCGCGTGCACGGCCTTGGCGAAGGGGCACAGGTTCAGGCCGATCACGGCCTTCTCCAGCCAGTCGCGGGTGGCAGCCACCACCGCTTCGTCGGTCATGGGTTCGTCGCCGTGCAGGGGATCGTGGGTCATGGCGTGGCTCCTTGGCGCCGCAGCGCGGCGGCGCGCGTCAGGTCATTCCACCAGTATCGCGCGAAGGAGCGCAGCATGCCGCGGCGCGGCTGGATCGGCCGGCCGTCGGCCAGGCGCTCCATCTGGTGGTAGTACCAGCCCTGCGCGCCGAGCACGTTCACCATCTTGGCGGCGAGCCAGGGGCTGGCGGGCGACAGGCGGCCACGCGGGCGCAGGTGCAGCCGGTGTTCGAACGCCGGCAGCTCGTCGATCTCGCCGGCCAGCAGGCGGCGCGCCACGTCGGGGTGGGTGCAGAAGGGCCGGCCGATGCCGATCACGTCGGTGTCGCCGCTGGCGAGCGCGGCTTCCATGCCGGCGCGGCTGCGGAAGCCGCCGGTGACCATCAGCGGCATCGTCGCCACCCGGCGGATGGCGGCGGCGTAGTCGAGGAAATACGCCTCGCGCACGCGGGTGCTGGCGCGCACTTGAACCGCGTCGACGTCGCGGCCGGTGATACCGAGCAGGCGCGGCTGTTCGTAATTTCCGCCGGAAATCTCCAGCAGGTCGATGCCCTCGCCGTTGAGCAGCTGCACCACGCCCAGGCAGTCGGCGTGGCTGAAGCCGCCCTTGCGGAAGTCGTCGGAATTGAGCTTCACCGACACCGGGAAATCCGGCCCCACCGCCCGGCGCACCGCGTGCACCACCTCGAGCAGGAAACGCGCGCGGTTTTCCAGCGGGCCGCCCCAGGCGTCGGTGCGACGGTTGGTGACCGGCGAGAGGAAACTCGACAGCAGGTAACCGTGCGCGCCGTGCACCTGCACGCCGGTGAAGCCGGTGTCGCGCGCGATCACCGCCACCTGGGCGAAACGTTTCACCAGGACCAGGATCTCGTCCTCGCGCAGCGCCCGCGGCCGGGCGTAGTTGCCCAGCAGGTCGAGCTGCACGTCGGACGGCCCCACCGGCTGGCGCGTGACGTGACGCGGCGACTGCCGGCCGGCGTGCGACACCTGCATCCACAGCGCGTTGCCGCCGCGCGTTCCGGCCGCGGCCCAGGCGCGCAGGCGGGCGCGGGCTTCGGCGTCCACGCTGGGTGCGAATTCCGGATCGATGGCCACGTTGCCCGGGCGCTCGAGCACGCGGTGGTCCACCATCACGTTGCCGGTGACCAGCAGGCCGGCGCCGCCTTCGCTCCAGGCTCGGTAGAGGCGCTCGTGGCGGGTCGTGGCGCGCAGGCGCGCGTCGCCCAGGCCTTCGGTCATGGCCGCCTTGCACAGGCGGTTGCCGAGCACGGCGCCGCAGGGCAGTCGCAGCGGCTGGGCCAGGGGATCGGACATCGTCGGGCTCCGGTGTCGCGGTCAGGCCGCCACCCTACCGCAATCGGCTACAGTGCGCGCTCGCCCACCGCGGAGCCCCGCATGCATCCCCTCGTCGCCCTCGTCACCGTGCTCACCGTGCTGCTGTTGATGACCACCATGGGCCTGGTCGGCCGCGCCCGTGGCAGGCATGGCGTGAAGGCGCCGGCCACGCAGGGGCCGGAAGGTTTCGAGCGCGCCTTCCGGGTGCAGATGAATACCCAGGAATCGGCGCTGATGTTCCTGCCGGCGCTGTGGGCCGCGGCGGCCTTCGGCCTGCCCTGGCTGAGCGCCGCCTTTGGCGCGGTATGGCTGGTTGCGCGCGTGTGGTACGTGGTGGCCTACCTCGACCCGACCGGCAACCGCGGCCCGGCATTCGCGCTTTCCTCGCTGGCCATCCTGGCGCTGGTGGTGCAGGCGCTGTGGGGCCTGGCCTGGACCCTGTTCCTGGGCTGATATCCTTTTTGTAGGAGCGGCTTCAGCCGCGACGCTTCTCGCGAAGAGCTTCGCGGGGGAGGCCGCAGCCAAAAAAATGGAATAAGCCCAGCAACAGGGTGCACGGCACCCCCCCCCACCCCAGCACCCCCCGCCCCCCCATGGCCCCCCGGCAAAAACCGAAATCCCGCGCTC
>JAIBEO010000143.1 GCA_019459185.1 Rhizobium sp.
CCCCCCCCCCGCCGCGCGGGCGGCGCCCCCCGGCGCCGCAGTGGCGCTGGCTGAAGGTTCCGACCACCACGGCCATGCCCTCGCGCCAGCGGCGCTCGAGGGCCGGGCTGAACTGGGGGTCGGTTTCGGCCACGGCCTTGACCAGGCTGTCCACCCAGTAGGGGTAGAGCGACGGCTCCACGGGCGTGCGACCAGTGCGCGCATGGATGTCGGCCATTTGCTCGACACCACGCTTGACCAGGTTGCCACCCGCCGCATGCGCGATGGCCATGCTGATGCCCCGGCGCAGCGCCAGGCGCTGCGCCTGGAAATCGGTCTTGGCGAACATGGGCTGGATGGACGGATGGCTGGCCAGGAAGATTTCGTAGAAGCGTTCGATGAAATCCTTGCCGCGCAGGCAGCGGCCATAGCTCTGTTGAAGATCGTCGAAGTTGTCGGCCATGCATGTTTCCTCGGCAAAAGGTTGCGGATTATACCCTGCGGGGTATATGCGGGCCCGCGGCGGGAATGCAAGCGGCGGGCGGGAACGGGGACGCAACGCACAATTCCGGGAGCGACAAGGGACTCAGCGCCCCCAGGGACGCCGCGCCCGGCACCACTGCTATCCTTCCCGGTCGAGGGCGCCACACCGCGCCGACAAGACCCCGCAGGCCAATGAACACCCGCTACAACGCCGCCGACATCGAAGTCCTTTCGGGCCTGGACCCTGTCAAGCGCCGGCCCGGCATGTACACCGACACCACCCGCCCCAACCACCTGGCGCAGGAGGTGATCGACAACTCGGTGGACGAGGCCCTGGCCGGGCACGCGAAGACGGTGGAAGTGGTGCTGCACGCCGACGGCAGCGTCGAGGTGGCCGACGACGGCCGCGGCATGCCGGTGGACATCCACCCCGAGGAGAAGATCCCCGGCGTCGAGCTGATCCTCACGCGGCTGCACGCCGGCGGCAAGTTCAGCGGCAAGAACTACACCTTCTCGGGCGGCCTGCACGGCGTGGGTGTGAGCGTGGTGAACGCGCTGTCGAAGAAAGTCGAGGTGCTGATCCGCCGCGACGGCCAGGAACACCGCATGGAGTTCCGCGACGGCGACCGGAGCTCGCCGCTCGAGGTGGTGGGCACCGTGGGCAAGCGCAACACCGGCACCCGGCTGCGCTTCTGGCCCGACCCGAAGTACTTCGACACCCCCAAGATCGCCGTGCGCGCCCTGCGCCACCTGCTGCGCGCCAAGGCCGTGCTCTGCCCCGGCCTGACCGTGAAGCTGTTCGAGGAGGCCAGCGGCGAGCGCAACGAGTGGTTCTACCAGGACGGCCTGCGCGACTACCTGCGCGGCGAGCTGGTGGGGCGCGAGCTGCTGCCGGCCGAGTTGTTCGTCGGCCACCTGTCCAAGGACACCGAGGTGGCCGACTGGGCCGTGGCCTGGGTGCCGGAAGGCGAGCTGGTGCAGGAAAGCTACGTCAACCTCATCCCCACCGCCCAGGGCGGCACCCACGTCAACGGCCTGCGTTCGGGCTTCACCGACGCGCTGCGCGAATTCTGCGACTTCCGCAACCTGCTGCCGCGTGGCGTGAAGCTGGCGCCCGAAGACGTCTGGGACCGGGTGAGCTACGTGCTGAGCCTGAAGATGACCGACCCGCAGTTCAGCGGCCAGACCAAGGAACGCCTGAGCTCGCGCCAGGCCGCCGCCTTCGTCGAGGGCGCGGCGCACGACGCCTTCTCGCTGTGGCTCAACCAGCACGTGGAAACCGGCCTGCAGATCGCCCAGCTGGCCATCGACCGCGCCGCGGCGCGCCTGAAGACCGAAAAGCAGGTCACCCGCAAGAAGATCACCCAGGGCCCGGCCCTGCCCGGCAAGCTGGCCGACTGCATCAGCCAGGACCTGGGCCGCACCGAGCTGTTCCTGGTGGAAGGCGATTCCGCCGGCGGCAGCGCCAAGCAGGCCCGCGACAAGGAGTTCCAGGCCATCCTGCCGCTGCGCGGCAAGATCCTCAACACCTGGGAGGTCGAGTCCGGCGGCGTGCTGGCCTCGAACGAGGTGCACGACCTGGCCGTGGCCATCGGCTGCGACCCGGGCGTGGAAACCATCGACGGCCTGCGCTACGGCAAGGTGGTGATCCTGGCCGACGCCGACTCCGACGGCCTGCACATCGCCACCCTGCTCTCGGCCCTGTTCCTGCGCCATTTCCCGGCGCTGGTGCGGGCAGGCCACGTGTTCGTGGCCATGCCGCCGTTGTTCCGCGTGGACGTGGGCAAGCAGGTGTTCTACGCCCTGGACGAAGAGGAAAAGCGCCTGCTGCTGGACAAGATCGAGCGCGAGAAGATCCGCGGCCAGGTCAGCGTCACCCGCTTCAAGGGCCTGGGCGAGATGAACCCCTCGCAGCTGCGCGAGTCCACCATCCACCCCGACACCCGCCGGCTGGTGCAGCTGACGGTGGACGACCCCGAGCAGACCCGGGCATTGATGGACCTGCTGCTGGCCAAGAAGCGTGCCGGCGACCGCAAGGCCTGGCTCGAGGCCAAGGGCGACCTGGCCTCGCTCGAGGTGTGAAGAGGGCAGCCGGGCGGCGTTCCGCTATAGTCCGGCGGCAAGGGGATCGATCCGGGAGCCGTCCGTGGAGCTGACCGCATTTCTCAATTTGATGGCGCAGAAGAACGCCTCGGACCTGTTCCTGAGCGCGGGCGCGCCGCCGAGCGTCAAGATCGAGGGCCTCACCCGCCACATCGGCGAAAAGGCACTGGGTGCGGAGGACATCCGCAAGATGGCCTACTCGATCATGAACGAGCACCAGCAGAAGGACTTCGAGGCGACCTGGGAAATGAACCTGGCGATCGCGCTGGGCGACCTGGGCCGGTTCCGCGTGAACGTCTACCGCCAGCGCGGCGAGATCGCCATGGCGGTGCGCTTCATCACCAACAAGATCCCCTCGGTCGAAAGCCTGAACCTGCCCCAGGTGCTCAAGGAGATCATCATGCTGCCGCGCGGGCTGGTGCTCGTGGTCGGCTCCACCGGCTCGGGCAAGTCCACCACGCTGGCCTCGATGATCGACTACCGCAACGAGAACCGCACCGGCCACATCCTCACCGTCGAGGAACCCATCGAATACGTGCATACGCACAAGATGTCGGTGGTGGACCAGCGCGAGATCGGCCTGGACACCCAGAGTTACGCCAACGCGCTCAAGAACGCCATGCGCGAGGCGCCCGACGTGATCATGATCGGCGAGATCCGCGACCGCGAAACCATGCAGGCCGCCATCGCCTACGCCGAAACCGGCCATCTGTGCCTGGCCACCCTGCACGCCAACAACGCCAACCAGACCCTCGACCGCATCATCAACTTCTTCCCCGAAACAGCCCGGCACCAGCTGCTGATCGACCTGTCGCTCAACCTCAAGGCGGTCATCGGCCAGCGCCTGCTGCACGGCCTCAAGACCAAGCGGGTGCCGGCCATCGAGTTGCTGCTGTCCTCGGCCTACATCTCCGACCTGATCGAGAAGGGCGAGATCGCCACCATCCGCGAGGCCATGAAGCAGGGCAACGAGCAGGGCATGCAGACCTTCGACCAGGCCCTGTACAAGCTCTACGCCGCCGGCGAGATCACCTACCAGGAGGCGCTGGAGAACGCCGACTCCCGCACCGACCTGTCCCTGAGGGTCCGATTGGAGGGCCCCGCGCCCCAGGGAGGCGAGGCCGCCGGCCTGCGCCTGGAAGACCTGCAGGACATGCTGGTGGACCCCAGCCATAAGCATTGGCAGGGCTGAGCCCCGGGCCGGCCTGGCCGCCCTCCGGCCCAGGAAGTGTGACCCACCCCTCGAAAATGTGACGCTCCGCGTCACATTTCTGCCGCGCCCTGCCTCCCGCCTGACCTCCGAAACCTGCCGCTCGTCGGCCTGACGGCCGGTCCGTGCGCCGGATTGCGTGCGCGCCGGCCTTCACATACTGTGACGCAGTGCGCAATTCCGGACCTATACCTGCTCGTCACGGACCTGAACACCCTGGTTGGCACGGATCATGCATTTCCCTCCTTGCCCGCTGTTTGCGTGCCCCTGGTCGGTGAACCGACCCGGAATGTCTACCCAACAATCCAGTCGATTCACCCTGCAAACACCACCTTAGGAAACCTGCTCATGAAGAACGTCCGTGCTTTCCGAGGCCTCGCCCTCACCGGCGTGGCGGCCCTCGGCCTGATCGCGATGACCCCGGCCCTGGCCGACTCCGACTTCCAGACCGGCGCTGGCGCCCTGACCGCCTCGGCCGATCTGCAGTTCCGCGTGATCGTGCCGCGCTTCATCGACTTCCGCGTCGGCAGCGCCGGCACCACCGTCGACAACGTCGACTTCACCGTCCCGGCGGCCAACGTTGGCGACGGCACCGCGATCGCCCGTGACGGCGGCGCCGCCATCGCCGTGGCGCTCAAGAGCAACGTCGGCAACGTCGCCCTGGCGGCCACCGGCCCGGCCAACCTCACCAGCGGCGGCAACACCATCGCCTGGACCGAGATCACCGGCACCAGTTCCGATGCCGCCGGCCTGCCGGTTCCCGCCGTGGGCGCCGCGGCCACCACGCTGACCGCCACCAACGGCGTCATCGACCGCACCGCCGACTGGTCCTTCAGCTACGGGAACAACAACCTGGTCGGCGCCGGTACCTACACCGGCACCGTGACCTATACCGCGTCGGCTCCGTAATCCCCCGCCCTCCGGCAGGTCCAGCGCGGGGGCCGCTCCAAAAGCGGCCCCCGCGTCATTGAGAGGATCCCCCCATGCGCGTGTCCGACACCGCCAAGCACCTGCTGCTTGTCGCCCTGGTGGCCCTGCCGCCGGTGTCGTCCGCGTACACCACCAACATCACCAACCGGAACCCGCGCGCCGTCTACCTGCGCGTCGGCGACGGCGTCATGAACGGCGGCACCTACTCCGGTGGTGGCACGCCCGGCGTCGGCGGTGCGGTCGCGATAGTCCAGGCCAGCGTACCCGTGGCCAATATCGGCAACGGCACCTCGGTGCTGATGACCACGCCCAACAACCCGCGCCTGATCAGCGACTGGGACGGCTACAGCTTCTGCAATTCCGGCCAGGTCTACGTCGGCGGGTTCTACCGCAGCGGCATCGGCAGCTCCGGCTCGCTCAACAACGCTGCCCGCCTCACCTATACCGCGCCCGCCACCTTGGTGAACGCCAATGGGCAGACGATTCCCATCTCCCAGATCAGCTGGACCACCAGCGGCAACGGCGACAACGGCGGCCAGCCCATCCCGGGCGGCACGTTCTCGGCCGGCCAGAACCAGCTGACGACCTTCCCGCGCAACACCTGGCGCGAGAGCTGCCTCACCTTCCGCTACGCCAACCAGAACTTCGTCGCGTCGGGCACCTACCAGGCCACCGTGACCTTCACCCTGGCCCAGCCCTGATGCTGCAAAGATCCGCGCTACTGTTGTGCCTGGCCCTGCTGGCGCTGTGTTTCGCGCCGCTGGCCCATGCCCAGGCCTACCTCGTGGACGACAGCGCCAGCGTGGTGCTGGGCAGCGACGTCCGCATGCGCTGGGACGAAGCCGCCCCGCGCAACGGTCGCGCCGGCTGGCTCACCGGCTACGTCACGGTGCTCGTGCGCCTTGACGTACGCGCCTGGCGCGGCCGCAACGCCCGCATTTACCAGGTGCTGCCGCCCCAGCCTGGCGCCGACGTCGTCGCCGAATGGACCAGCCACGGCGTGCTCCTGCCTGGCCGCCTGCGCGCCGGCGAGCGCGCGCTGGTCTACGCCGGGCCGATCACCAGCGACGAGCTCAGCGACACTTTCCGCATCACCCTTCGCGCCGACGGTGAATACCTCGGCCGCACGGAGTCCTTGGACTTCTCGTTCGAAATCGAGCCGGAATCGCCCTGATGCGCGCTGTCGCCACCGCCCTCTTCGCCCTGTCCCTGCTGCTGTGCGCGACCGGCGCGGCCGCCCAGGGCTTCGCCGCGCAGGTGCTGCCGCCTCGCTTCGAGGACCGGGTCGAGCCGGGCGCCGTGTTCCGGAACGTCATCGAGGTGCAGAATGCCTCCGCGGCGCCGGCGCGATTCAACGTGCGCACCGCCGACTGGGTGCTCGACGGCAGCGGCGAGGCCATCTTCGACTACGCGCTCCAGCCCGGCAGCTGTCGCCCCTGGGTGGGCCTGGAAGCCGGCGAGATCCAGCTGGAGGGCAATGGCCGCAAGCGATTCCGCTTCGAGGTCGCCGTACCGCCGGGCACCCCCAGCCAGCAGTGCCGCTTCGCCATCATGATCGAAGGCCAGCCGCAGCCGAACGCCAGCGGCATCATGGTGTCGGGCCGGATCGGCATCATCGTCTACCTCAACGTCGGCGACGCCGCCGCGCGACTGTCGATCGCCGGCACGGCGGTGGACACCGTGGAAGGTGCGCAGGTGCCGGTGCTGTCGATCGCCAACGACGGCAATGCGCATGGCCGCCTGGAAGGCTTCATCGAGGCCACCGACGCCGAGGGCAAGCGCACCACGCTGGTGCCGTCCATGCTGCCGATCATGCCGGGCACGACGCGGGCGATCCCGCTTTTCCCGGTGCCGGAACCGGATGGCAGCCTGCCGTCACTGTCCTTCCCGGTGCGCCTGAAGGGCGAGCTGCAGTGGGAGAAGCAGCGGATCCCGCTCGAGGCGACGGCGAATCGATGAGCCCGCCCCTCCGGCCCTCGCCGCTCGCACTTGCCGTCCTGCTCGCCATACCCGCGATCCCCGCGGCGGCGCTTGCGCAGCAGGCGTCCGAGGGCTCCGACGCGGCCTACCAGGACCGCATCATCGACCCCGACAAGCTCGCGCCGCTGCCGCCGGACGACGAGGACCTGTTCGATCCCAACGGACTGCCGCGAAGCTGGCGGCTCGAAGCCGTCACCAGCCAGGTCCGCCGTGGCGACGAGCAGTTGGGTGAAACCGGCCTTGGCGTCGGCGGCCTGTGGGAAACCGCGGACTGGGGCAGCTTCTCGCTCGATGCCCTGGTGTTCCGCCGCAACGATGACCGCAGCGGTGGTTCGGATTGGGTCGGCAGTGCCACCCTGTGGCAAAGAAACCTCCCCCTGGAGGGCGGCTGGCGGGTCGACAACGGCCTCGGCGTGCTCAACACGCCGGCCACGCCGACGCAGCGGCAGCAATACCGGTTCTTCCTGCCCAGCGTTCCGTTCGCTGGCGCCAGCACCTCGTGGACCCAACGCGAACGCGGCCTGCAATTTTTCGGCGCTGTGGGCCAGGCGGGCATCTTCTCCGGTTCGCGCGTGGTCTCCTTCGACCGCGCCGACGGCAATGTCGGCACCGCCGGCCTGGAATGGCGCTGGGCACGCGGCTGGACCGGCGCCGCCACCGCGCTGGTGACCGATGGCCTGATCGTCCCGGATGACCAGGGCATCGGCGTCTTCCAGGACGGCCGCACCGAGGCCGGCGTCTTCACCACCACCTGGGAAGGCGCGAACGACCGGGTGCAGGGCAACGTCCATGCCAGCCGAGGCTACCTGGGCGACGCGACGGGTGCGTGGGTGGACGCCCAGTCGACCCGGGGCCGCACCATCTACAACTACGGCGCGTTCCGCCTCGAGCCGGGCCTGGCCTGGGGTGCGCTGCCGATCAACAACGACGCCCAGGGTGGCTACCTGCGGGCGCAGTACTCGCACGCACGCTGGCTTTGGAACGTCGGCATCGACCACGTGGGCTCGGTCAGCGGCAACAGCTTCGACGGCAACTACGCCAACGCCTACGCCCGCTACCAGGCGGGCGTGAACCTGGGCATCGGCGGTAGCCTCAGCGTGCGTGACTCCGGCGACAGCACCGACTTCAGCACCCGCTGGTTCGCCGACCGCAGGAGCCGCTGGGGCACGACACGCGTGCAGCTGGACCAGGCCCGGACGCGCGCCGGCGCCCGCGATGACTGGCAGGTTTCGCTCGACCAGGACCTGCCCATGCAGCAGGGCTCGCGGCTGACACTGTCGGCGGCCATGGGCCAGGTCACGGGGTCGGAAGTCGAACGCAGCAGCACCTGGTCGCTGGCCGCGCTGGGTGGCATCGAGCTGGGCGACCGCGTCACCCTCGACGGCAACGCGCGCTGGACCGATGGCAGCGGCCCGGACGCCTTCCGCGGCAGCGACATCAACCTGAGCCTGAACTGGCGCATGGCGCCGCGCTGGTGGCTGACCGCCACCGTCTACCACAACCGCGGCGAAATCCGTTCGCCGTTCCAGCTCGATCCGCTCGCCCCGCCGGACCAGTTCCTGCGCCTGCCGACCGAGCGTTCGGTGTTCCTGACGATCCGCTACGAGAAGCAGTCGGGCTCGCCGGCGCAGGTGCTGGGCGGGCCGCAGGGCTCGGCCGCCGGCGCCATCCGCGGCAGCGTGTTCCTGGACGACAACGAGGATGGCGCGCGCTCGGCGTCCGAGCTACCGGCCGCCAACGTGACCGTGCTGCTCGACGGCCGCTACACCGTGCGCACCGACAGCCAGGGCAACTTCGAATTCCCGCGCGTCGCCGTCGGCGTGCACGAGATCACGGTCGTTCCCGACAACCTGCCCCTGCCCTGGTCCTTCGCTCCCGGCGACGACCGCCGCGGGGTCACGGTCCGCGTCCGCGAGGACGCGCGCATCGACATCGGCGCGAGGCGCCCACGATGAATCCACGCAGCCCCCATCCCAAGGGCATCGTGCTTCGCCTCGCCGGCCTGGTGGTCGCGGCCGCGCTCGCGGTGGGCCTGCAGGCCGGCGAAGGCAGCGCCGCCAATTCGCCGGCGCCGGCCGCGCGCCCGGTCCCGGAGCCGGCGGCGCCCGCCCCATTCGGCGCGCCGGCCGGAAGCACCGCGGTGCTGAAGCACCCGGCGCTACTTCGCGCGGCTCAGCCCAGCGCCGCCCGCAGCAGCGCTTCCAGCAATCCCTGCAGCTTGCCGGCGCGTTCCCGGTCGTAACGGCCCGCCGCTTCGTCCATGTAGGTGGATTGCGCCAGCTCGAGCTGGATCGCCTCCACGCCCGCCGACGGCTGCCCGTAGTGGCGGGTGATGTAGCCGCCCTTGAAGCGGCCGTTGCACACGTGCGTGTACTCGCCCTGCCCCGCCAGCACCGCCTCCAGCCGCGCCTGCGTGGCCGGTGAACAACTGGCGCCGCCCGCGGTGCCGAGGTTGAGGTCGGGCAGCCGGCCTTCGAACAGGAAGGGCACCACGCTGCGGATCGAATGCCCCTCCCACAGCACGGCGCGGCCATGCGCCTGCTTAAGGCGCGCCAGTTCGCCGGCCAGCGCGTCGTGGTAGGGCCGCCAGTAGCGTTCGACGCGCGCGGCCACTTCTTCCGGGCCCGGGGCCTGGCCCTCGAGGTACACCGGGTCGCCGCTGAAGCGCACCGCCGGGCACAGGCCGGTGGTGTTCTGGCCCGGGTACAGCGACACGTCGTCGGGCGGTCGGTTGAGGTCGACCACGTAGCGCGAGTACTGCGGCACCAGCACCGACGCCCCCAGGCCGCGGGCGAAATCGTAGAGGCGGCTGACGAACCAGTCGGTGTCGGGCACGCCGCGGGCGGCGTCGGTGACGCGCGCGGCGATCTCCTCGGGCAGCGCGATGCCGTCGTGCGGCAGGCTGATCAGCAGCGGCAGCGAACCGCGGTGCAGCGTGAATACGTCGTCCATGTCCCGAGTCTAGCCGGCGAAGCGGGCCGGCGCGTAAGGCGCCGGGTCGATCACCGGCGCGCGCCCGGTGACCAGGTCGGCCAGCAGGCGGCCGGTGCCGGCGCTCATGCCCATGCCCATCATGCCGTGGCCGGTGGCCAGGAACAGGTTGTTGAAACCGGGCGCACGGCCGAGCAGCGGCAGGTCGTCCCAGGTCATGGGGCGCCAGCCGCACCACTCCTCGCGCTTGGCGGGGCCCACGGGTTCGAGCAGGTATTCGGCGGCGCCGCGTTCGAGCGCATCCAGCCGCGCGCGGTTGAGGCTGTCGTCGTAACCACTGAATTCCATCGTACTGCCCAGCCGGTAGCCGTCGCTCCAGGTGGTGACGCAGACGCTGCGCTCCTTGAGCACCAGCGGCCGGCGCGGCGGCGCGGCCGGGCGGTCGTAGGTGATCGAATAACCCTTGCCCGGCTGGATGGGGATCTGCAGCCGCAACATCTGCGCGAACTCCGTCGACCACGCGCCCAGCGCCATCACCACGCGCGCGCCGGTGCGCCGGCCTTCGCTGGTCAGCACCGCCTCGATGCCGTTGCGGCCGCGCTCGAGCCCGGTGACGCGCACGCCTTCTTCGATCACGCCGCCGTCGGCGCGCACGATGCGGGCCAGCTCGGCGGTGTAGCGATCGGGTCGCAGCTGCGCATCGCCGGGGAAAAACACCGAACCGGCCATTCCAGGCCGCAGCGCCGGTTCGTCGGCGGCCAGCGCGGCGCCGTCGAGCACGCGGGCGGGGACGCCGAGCTCCTCGAGCAGGGGCAGGTCGCGGCGCTGTTTTTCCAGCGCGCGTTCGGTGCGGAAGACGTAGTGCAGGCCGCCGGCTTCGAAGCCGCAGTCCAGGTCCTGGCCGTAGACGAGGTCTTCGACGAGCGCCCGCGAGTACTTCAGCAGCGCGCCCTTGGCCAGGCCGCTTTCGCGCCAGTCGCGGCGGTTGCAGCGGCCGGCGACCTTCGCCAGCCAGCGCATCAGCGCCGGGTCCCAGCGCGGCTTCACGTACAGCGGCGCCGAGGGGCTGAGCATCCAGCGCAGCGCCTGCCCCACCATGCCCGGCGCCGCCAGCGGCGCAGCGTGGCTGGGCGTGAGCGTGCCGCAGTTGCCCCAGGACGTGGCGGCGCCGACGTGCCCGGCCTCGAGCACGCGCACCGAGCGGCCCTCGGCCAGCAGGTAATGGGCGCAGGCCAGGCCGATCACGCCACCGCCGAGGACCAGCACATCCGCATCTTGGCTCATGGCGAGATTCTACCCGGCGGCCGCGCCGGCGGCGCGGCTCAGCGCCGCAGCGGCGGCAGCCGGGCGTAGGTGGCCGCGCGCCACAGCCATTCGGCCGGGCCGAAGCGGAAACGCGCCATCCACCAGCGGCTCAGCGCCACCTGCAGGCCGAAGAAGGCCAGCACCAGCAGCGGCTGCCAGGCGCGCGGGAGCTGGTCGAACCAGCCCAGCCCGTAGCCGAAGAACAGCGTGGTCATCACCAGCGACTGCAGCAGGTAATTGGTGAGCGCCATGCGCCCGGCCGGCGCCAGCGCCAGCAGCCATCCCGCCGTGGCGGGCGACTGCATCCCGCGCACCACCCACGCCAGGTAGCCCAGCGCCATCACGACGCCGCCCAGCATCTGCAGTACCTGGGCGATGGAGGCGCGCAAGTCCATGCGCCCGAAGTCCAGGGTCGGCTCCAGCCAGAACGAGGCCAGCACCATCGCCAGGCCCACCGGCAACGCCACCCAGCGCAGCCTGGCGTGCAGCCGCGCGTGCTCATCCGGGCGAGCGATGGCGCCGCTGCGGGCGAACCAGGCGCCCAGCAGGAACAGGCCCAGGATGAAGGCGCCATAGATCACGATGAAACCCATCATGCTGGTGAAGTCATCCATCCGCTGCGCGGTGGCCTCGGCAAAACTTCCGGCGCCGTAGGCCTGGCGCTGTGCTTCGACCTGGGCCGCAATCTGCTGCGACTGCTCGGCCAAACCTTGCTCGAAGTCGGCACGCGACTCGCCCGGCGTCGCCTGCATGGCGCTGCCGAGCAGGCCGAACAGCAGCATCAGCACCGCCGGCACCAGCATCAGCGCGATGCCCCACTTCGGCAGCCGCGACTGCGGCGTGCGGCGGAAGAACAGCAGCAGCACGAAGCCCACCTGCGCGTAGGTGACCAGGATGTCGCCCGACCACACCAGCAAAGCGTGCGCCAGGCCGATGGCCAGCAGCGCCAGCACCCGGCGCAGGTACAGGCCGAAGAAGGGCCGCTCCGCCGCCTCGGCGCGCATCAGCATGACGGCGAAGCCCATGCCGAACAGCAGCGAGAACAGCGGGTAGAACTTGCCCTGCACCAGCAGGTAGATGGCGCCGTCCACCCAGCGGTCGGCGCCGGTAAGCTGCGGGTCGAGGCCGGTCATCGAGGCCATCAGCGGCCCCGCCATGCCCTCGATGTTCATCAGCAGGATGCCCAGCAGGGCGAAACCCCGGACGACGTCCAGGGCCTGGATGCGGTCGGCGCCGGTGACCGGCGCCAGCGAAGCCTGTTCGTTCATGGCACGGGGCCTCCCCGCCCCGGCGCCACTTTACCTAATTCAGTGCTGCACGCCGCCGTCGCCGTGCACGTGGCCGTGCTCGATCTCGACCGGCTCGGCCGCGCGCACGCCGACCACTTCCACCTGGAACTGCAGGGTCTTGCCGGCCATCGGGTGGTTGAGGTCCACGTCCACCACGGTGGCGCCGACCTTGACCACGGTGACCGCGCGCGGGCCCATCGAGGTGTTGATGATGACTTGCTGGCCGGGCTTGAGGCGGGTTTCGCGGATGTGCTTCTTGGGAACGCGCTGCACGAAGCCGTCGCGGCGCTCGCCGTAGGCCTCTTCCGGGCCAACCGTCACTTCGAAGCTGTCGCCCTCGGCCTTGTCCATCAGCGCGGCCTCGAGGCCCGGGATGATGTTGCCGTGGCCGACCAGGATGGCCAGCGGCTCGCGGTCCTTCGAGGTCTCGATGGCCGGCTGGCCCGGCTCGGAGACGGTGTAGTGGAAACGGACGACGTGGTTCTTCTCGATCTTCATGGGGATTCCGTGGAGGGGCCGGTGACGCGACCGGCGGGATGGGGCACACTCGGCCCGTGACAGCGAGCGCGCATTATCCCGGCCACCCCCGCCCGGCGCCAGTTCCCCGGGCCCGGGTCGCCCTTCCCCTCATGCTGGCGCTGCTGGCCGCCTGTTCTTCCAGCCCCGAACGCCCCGCCGCCACGGCCGCCGCGCCGCGCGCGCTGCAGGTGGTGGACGTGGCGCCCGACGACCCGCTGCGCGCCAACGACGTGCTGATGCGCGCGCTCGGCCTGGTCGGCACGCCCTACCGCTGGGGTGGCAACACCCCCGACGGCGGCTTCGACTGCAGCGGTCTGGTGGGTTACGTCTTCCTGGACGCGGCGAAGGTCTACCTGCCGCGCACCACCCGCGAGATCGCCAAGATCGAAGCCCGCACGCCGCCGCGCGAGCGCCTGGCGCCGGGTGACCTGGTGCTGTTCGGCGACCGCGGCGCGATCTTCCACGTGGGCATCTACGTCGGCGAGGGGCGCTTCGTGCACGCGCCCAGCACCGGTGGCACCGTGCGCCTGGACCGGATCGACGGGCCCTACTGGGGCCGGCACTACGCCGGCGCCCGCCGCGTGCTCGACTAGTTCGCCGGCGGCTCCGGCCGCAGCCACAGCCAGGTACCGACCACCGCCATGATCGCGGTGCCGATGCCGGCCATCCACCACTTCGGCGCGGTGGCGAACATCAGCAGGCTGCTGGCGGCCATGGTGCCGAGGGCCCACTGCTTGGCGCGCCGGTTCACCGAACCGGTGGCCTGCCAGTCGCGGATCATCGGGCCGTACAGGCGGTGCGCCAGCAGCCAGTCGTGCAGGCGCCGCGAGCCGCGCGCCGCCGCGAAGGCCGACAGCAGCACGAAAGGCGTGGTGGGCAGGCCCGGCAGGAAAATGCCGATGACGCCCAGCGCCAGCGCCGCATAGGCCAGCGACAGCCACATCCAGCGGCGGACGTGGACCAGCGGGCTCATCCGGCGGGCGAGACCTCGGCCTTGGCCGCCGCGGCGATCACGGCCTCGCGCACCCGGCGCCGGCGCATGCGCGCGTGCAGGCGTTCGCGGGCGCGGGCCAGTTCGCGGGCATTGGCGATGCGTTCGTCGCCGCCATCAGCCTCGGCCTGGGCGCGACGCGCGGTGCAGAAGTCGGCATAGGCCGCCACCACGTGGCGGATCCGGCGCAGCAGCAGCTCGAGCATGATGGCGTCGTCGAGCAGGCCGATCACGGCCACGTCGTCGGGGATCAGGTCCTCGGGGTCGCTGAAGTAGGCCAGCAGCTTCAGCACCTCGCCGCGCTCGACCTGCGGCAGGGCCCAGGCCTCGTCCTCGAGCATGTCCACCAGCCGCGCCACTTCCTGCATGCGGCTGCGGATGTAACCCGGCGCGCATTCGATGGGCAGGGTCTCGAGGCCATGCCGGGCCGCCGCCACGATGTCGCACTCGTCGGCGCAGGCCACGCGCCGGTCGGCCCGCTCCAGGGCCTCGTGGAAGCGCTCGATGTCGCTGGGCTCGAGTTCGAAGGTGATGCGCATGGCCGCCATCGTACGCCAGCCTGAACACGATATTCACGCCACCTTCGCGCCGGCTGGCCGCGAAGGCGGGTTTCGCGTAGAGTGCACGGCGTTTGCTGCACCGGCTGACCGTTTTCCCCCGGTATGCCCCGCCGCCAGGCCCCGAGCCCCGCTCCCGTCCTGCGCCAGGCCCCACTCCGCACGCCTTTCGCTGCGCAAACCCGCCAGGCCCATCCGGCCCTGGCGTCAAAACAGAAGCACTACTCGCAGCGCGGTTTCAGGGAACGCTCCGGGTTACACAACGGAGCACAACCATGTCTTTCGAAACCCTCGGGCTCGCGCCCGAGCTCGTCCGCGCGCTGTCGGACGTCGGCTACACCACCCCCACCCCGATCCAGGCCGAAGCGATCCCGCTGGCCCTGGCCGGCCATGACCTGATGGGCGGCGCCCAGACCGGCACCGGCAAGACCGCCGCCTTCGCCCTGCCCCTGCTGCACCGCCTGGCTCAGGCCGGCCCGCAGCGCGGCCCGCGCAAGCCGCGCGCGCTGGTGCTGGTGCCCACCCGCGAACTGGCCGTGCAGGTCAGCGACAGCCTTCGCGCCTACGGCAAGCACCTGCGCCTGAGCACCGCCACCGTCTACGGCGGCGCCGGCATGCAGCCGCAGATCGAAGCCCTGCGCCGCGGCGTGGACGTGCTGGTGGCCTGCCCGGGCCGCCTGATCGACCACCTGCAGCAGCGCACCGCCGATCTGTCCGCGGTCGAGGTGCTGGTGCTCGACGAAGCCGACCGCATGCTCGACATGGGCTTCCTGCCCGCGATCAAGCGCGTGCTGGCCAAGGTGCCGCCGCAGCGCCAGACCATGCTGTTCTCGGCCACCTTCGAGGACGCCATCAAGAAGCTGGCGATGGAATTCCTGCGCGACCCGCGCGAGGTCCAGGTGACCGTGCGCAACGCCGTGGCCACCAGCGTCACCCACGTGGTGCACCCGGTGGACGCGTCGCGCAAGAAGGACCTGCTGATCGAGATCCTGAGCAAGCGCTACCAGGACCAGATCCTGGTGTTCGGCCGCACCAAGCACGGCTGCAACCGCCTGGCCGAGCAGATCGAGAAGGCCGGCATCAACGCGGTCGCCATCCACGGCAACAAGAGCCAGGGCCAGCGCCTGAAGGCCCTGCGCGATTTCAAGTCGGGCCAGGCCCGCGTGCTGGTGGCCACCGACGTCGCCGCCCGCGGCCTCGACATCCCGCTGCTGCCGCTGGTGATCAACTTCGACCTGCCGATGGTGGCCG
The DNA here is from genome assembly GCA_019459185.1 of Rhizobium sp. Lineage (GTDB taxonomy): Bacteria > Pseudomonadota > Gammaproteobacteria > Xanthomonadales > Xanthomonadaceae > Arenimonas. Next base: position 15,529 of record JAIBEO010000143.1, read on the forward strand.
AGGACTACGTGCACCGCATCGGCCGCACCGGCCGCGCCGGCGCCAGCGGCGAAGCCGTGTCGCTGGTGGGCACCGACGAGGGCGGCCTGCTGCGCGCCATCCAGCGCCTGCTCAAGGCCGACATCGCCCTGGTCGAGGTCGAAGGCTTCGTGCCCAGCCGCGGCATCCGCATGGGCAACGACAACGCCTCCAACGGCCGCCCGTCGGGCAACCGCCCGCCGCGCCGCGACGGCGACGCGCGCCAGGGTCGTCGCCCGCACGCCGGTGGCGGTGACCGCCACGCGCATGCCGGCCCGAAGGGCACCGGCGGCCGCGGCGGCGGGCGGCGCCGCGAAGGCGCCCCCGCGCGGCGCCACCCCCCCCGG
>JAIBEO010000152.1 GCA_019459185.1 Rhizobium sp.
GGAACCACCCGATCCCATCCCGAACTCGGAAGTGAAACGCAGCTGCGCCAATGGTAGTGTGGCCTAAGCCATGCAAGAGTAGGTCATCGCCAGGGGCTTTTCCCCTAAAACCCCCGCCAACAGGCGGGGGTTTTTCTTTGCGCGGCAAAAACCGGCCACGAAAAAGGCCGCCCGATGGGGCGGTTTTCGGGCATGCACGGCAATACCCTCGCCCCGCCGGCGGTTTCTCTTGTTTCCGCCCTCACGGCGGGCTGGCCCATGGCGACAGGCTCTGGTAAATCTTCCGGTCCTGACGATCGAACAGGTGTCCGAGTGGCCCCTCGTCTCCTGCTGCTGCTTGCACTTGTGCCCCCCGCCGCTTTCGGCGCCGTCACCTTCCCCGAGGGGCCGCTCCGTACGGACCCGGCAAAGGCTGCGCTGGCCTCCGAGGGAGAGCTGCGCTATCCCTTGGACCTCTCGGCCGCTGAACTGGCGATTGCTCCCGTAGCGGGCCAGATGCTGCTTCCGGGAACGATGGGACGGCCCGTGCTGGCAAAGGGCGTCCGCGTCGAACGACGAACCGATGGCCTGTTCGCCTGGTCCGCGACCGTCGCGACCGAGCAGGGCCCCCAATCCGCCGTCATCGTATTCGGTGAATCGGCGAGCTTCGGCCTGATCCCGCAGCCATCCGGCGATCCGCTGCGCATCGAGACCCTCGCGGGGGAGACGTGGCTGGTGGAAGGGCGACCCTCCTCGGTGGCCCCGGCTGGCCCAGACTTCGCCCTACCGCCGCCACCCGATGCCGCGGCCAGGGTGTTGCGCGCGAAGCAGGACGGAATGAAGTCCGTTGGCATCCAGCAGGTCGACGTCGTCGTGATGTACAACGGCGAGCTCGTCTCCGTCATGGGCTCCAACGAGGCGGTGCTGACCCGCATCGCCTACCTGGAGACGATCACGAACCAGGCTTACGTGGACAGCGATGTCGGCCTGCGCGTCCGTGTGGTCGCCGCGCAGCTGGTCGACTATTCGCTTCGCAATGACAACAGCGAGGCGCTTGACCAGATGACCGACAGCGTCTCGCTGCCGATCCGCGTCGAGGCTCTCCGGCTGCGCGAGCAGTACGGCGCCGACCTGGTGAAGCTGATGCGCAACTTCGACCGCAGCACCCAGACCAGCTGCGGCGTGGGCTGGATCGGGGGCTACCATGGGGCCCCGTTCACCCAGGAGTACGGGTTCTCGGTCACGAGCGACCGTGGCTTCCGCAACGACAACTGCGGCGAATGGACATTCGCGCACGAGCTCGGGCACAACATGGGCGCCCACCACGACACGGAAACGTCGGAGGGAGACTACGGGGCCTACACGTATTCGCGCGGCTTCCGCCGCACGGTCGATGAGTCCGCCGGATTCGCCACCGTGATGGCCTACACCCAGTCACCGCAGCTTCGCATCGGGCGGTTCTCCAACCCCCGGCTTGCCTCCTGCCTGTCCCTGCCTTGCGGCGACGCCGTCGAGGCCGATAATGCACGCGGCTTCACCGAGGCCGCCGCCGCCATCGTGGCCATCACGCCCACCGTGGCCGCCGACTCCCGGCCCACGGTGCGAATCGACGATGCCAGCGCCACCGAAGGCAACAGCGGGCGCCGCGCCATTCGCTTCACTGTCACGCTCAGCACTGCGGCACACGCGGGCGTGACGCTCCAGTTGGCCACGGAAGACGGTTCCGCCAACCGAACGGACTACGTCGCCACCTCCGCCAGCCTGCTCATTCCGGCCGGCCAGGCCCAGGCCACCTTCGACGTCGAAGTGCGCGGCGACACCGTCGCCGAGCGCGACGAGGTGTTCGCGCTCAACATCCTTTCCGCCAGCAATGCCCGAATCATCGACGGGCAGGGCGTGGGCACCCTCCTCAACGACGAACCGCTGCCCGTGCTGAACGTCGCCGACGTCGCGATCACCGAAGGCAATGCCGGCGTGACGCAGGCGACGTTTACCGCCACGCTGAGCCAGGCCTCGAACACGGTGGTGACCTTCGACGCCAAGAGCACCAACTTCGCCCCGGCGGCGGACACGGCCACGGCCGACGTGGATTTCGAGGTCGTGTTCCTCAAGGGCCTGCGGATAGAGCCGGGCCAGACGTCCGTGCAATTCAGCATTCCCGTCACAGGAGACACGGAGGTCGAGCAGGACGAACGCTTCCTGCTGATGGTGAGCAACGTGGCGGGCGCCAGCACGGACGACATCTTCGGCTGGGGCACGATCCTCGACGACGACGGCCAGGGCGGCGCCCCACCGGTCCTGTCGATCGCGGATGCCAGCGTCCAGGAGGGCAACACGGGTAGCCGTGAACTGGTCTTCCCCGTCAGCCTGAGCGCGGCGGCCGCGGCGGATGTCAGCTTCAGCCTGTCGACGCAGGACGGCACGGCGGTCGCGGGCTCGGACTACGTCGTTCCTGCGGCCACCGTGGTGGTGATCCCCGCGGGCCAGGTGTCGGCCACGGCCTTGGTGCCGGTCATCGGCGACACGCTCGACGAGGCCGATGAGTTCTTCCTTGCCCGCCTTGCCAACATCGCCGGCGCAAGCGCGGGTGTGACTACCGCCAACGGCCGGATCATCGATGACGACGGCGCCGCAGGCACCGCGCCGCTGGTCGCACGCGACGATCGATTCACGATCCGCGAAGGCGGCGACGCCGTGCGACTGGACGTGCGCGCCAACGACGTGGCCACGGCGGCGCGCCTGTCGGGCGGCAGCCTCACACTGTCAACGACAGTGCCGGGCGGAACCGTTGTCGTCGACAGCGCGGGCACGGCGGCGCCGGCCGCCGACGATGCATTCATCTACACCCCGCGCGCCGGCGCAGCCGGCGACGACGTGTTCGGCTACCGCCTCTGCGAGGGCTCGGGCCGCTGCACCGAAGGCCTGGTGCAGGTCGTCCGCCGGCCACTGACCGACATCGCGCTGGAAACCCGCACAGGCGAGGGTTTCGCCGACGTCGAACTGGCCGGGCTGCCGGCGCTGCCCGATGCACGCATCCAGGCGATGAACGGAGCCCGCGCCGCCACCGCCGCGATGGACCTCGCGCAGGACCCGACGCCCGAGTCTCCCTGGGACCTGGGCAATGCCGGCACGGATTTCGTGCTGGGCACCCTGGTGCCCAACACCGACTTCAGCGGCGGCTTCATGGGGCGGCAAGTCGATACGCGGCGCCGCGTACTGGTGGACGCACGCTCCACCTCGGGTGGCGACGTCGACCTGTACGTGGGCCTGGACGACAACCGCAACGGACGCCCCGACCCAGAGGAGGTTCGCTGCACCAGCGCCATGTCCCCGGACATCGAACGCTGTGAGGTGGCCACCACGGTGCTCGCCGATGATGCCGTCGACTACTGGTCGATGCTGCACACCCGCTCTGGCGCCGCCCAGCTGGCCAAGGCGGAGCGCTTCGAATTCCAGCTCGAGTCCGCCGACGGCGGCCGCATCACGGCCTCGGGGCCGGGCCAACTGGCGGCAGGCGAGGCTTTCCCCGCGAGGCTGTCCTGGCTCATCCCGGACTACCTGCCGGGCGAGCCGGTGGCAGCCTATCTCTCGGTGCAGGCCGGCCCGGCCGCCGAACGTCGACTGGTGCCCGTCCGCGTCGACCGGATCGATCCCATCTCCGGGCCAACGCCCCTGTGGTCCGGCGCCTATTTCGCGCTGCCGCCCGGCGCTGCGGCGGACCGCGTCTACATAGACGTGCCCGAGGGTGCCACCAGCCTGACCATCCGCACCGACAGCAGCGCGCCGCTGGACCTTTACCTCGCCAAGGCGCCGAGCCCGGAGGGCGCGCTCGTGCCGGCAGCGCCGCCGCGTAACCAGGCGCAGCGGTCCTGGCAGGGCCTGACCAGCCTGCGCTGGCTGTCCGTGCCCGGCGCCGAATTGAGCCCGGGCCGCTGGTACCTCACGCCGGTCAATCCGGGGGGCGGATTCCAACGCCCGAACCTGAGCGTGGTGGTCGAAGGCACGCCGCGCCTGCCCACCCCCGGCTCGTACTACAACCCGGATCGCGGCGGCCACGGCCTGTTCGTTTATCCGGCCGGAAACCAGTGGGCAGGTCTCTGGTACGCCTACCTGCAGGACGGCACGCCAACCTGGTACTACCTGCAGAACATGGCGCCGCAGCCCGGGGAGACGCGCTGGTACAGCCCCATCATGCGCGCCGCCTGGAACGGTGCCGGCAACGTGCTCACCAGTGTCGGCTTCGCCTCCCTGACCGCCACCGCCGAAGGCGAAGTGCTCTACACCTACTTGCTCGACGGTGAGTCCGGATCCGAACGCATGGAGGTGTTCGGCGGCGGCTGCCCGACGCTGGCGGGCGCGCCGGTGGACGCCAGCTCGCACTGGTTCGACCCGGCCCGTGCCGGCACGGGCTACAGCGTGCAGTTGTTCCCGGACTACGAGTTCTACGCGGCATTCGTCTACGACGCCCGCGGCGTGCCCCGCTTCCTGACCGCCGAAAGCCCGCGTTTCGCAGGGGCGGACGCCGTGCTCCCGCTCGAGCAACTCGCTGGCTTCTGCCCGTTGTGCGAACGCACCGGCGCACCCGCAAGGACCGACATCGGCACCTTGAAGCGCCGTTTCGCCGCCGGCGGGCTGGTGGGCATGGAGCTCGACGGGGTCTTCACCGGCGGGGTCCCGGGGGCGTGGACGGGCAACGATGCGGTGCAGTTGCTGGGCGGCCCGGGCACGACCCAAGGATGTCCCGTACAATAGGCGCCGCAGGGGCCCGAAAAATAACGGATTTGCCGCTTCTGGCCCTTGAGAAGGGCCGATGCGGCCGCGTATAATTTTGGCCCCACGCCCGGGGCCTTTTCCCCGGGCCCGTTTGGATCCACCTGTGTCCCGAACCCCTGTTGCCGGAACCCGCCTGGCGCGCCACACCGTGCTGGCCCAAGTGGTGACCGGGGTGGCTGTCGCTGGCATCGCCGGGCTCCTGTCCGGGCCGAAGGCCGCGCTGGCGGCGGGCATCGGGGCGGCGGCCGTCGTGCTGGGCTCGGTCCTGATGGGCCAGGCGCTGCTCGGCGGCGGGGTCCAGTCGGCAACGGGCGCCCTCGGGCGGCTGCTGCTGGGGATGGTGGGAAAGTGGGTGCTGGTCGCCGCCGTGTTCGTGCTGGCGATAGGCATCTTGAAGTTGCCGGCCCTGCCGTTGGTCGCGGGGTTGGCGTTCGCCTTCGCCGCCTCCGCGGTGGCGGCGGTGACGGCACGTTGAATCAACCCAAGGTTGGACGCAATGGCTAGCGAAGCCGAACTCACCCCGACGAGCTACATCCAGCACCACCTCAAGAACCTCACCATCACGGTGGGCGAGGGCGGCTTCTGGACGCTCAACGCCGACACCCTGATCATGGCCGTGCTGATGGGCCTGCTGATGGTGTTCGGTTTCTGGATGGCCACCCGCCGCGCCACCTCGGGCGTGCCGGGCAAGTGGCAGGCCTTCGTCGAGATCGTGCTCGAGTTCGTCGACCAGCAGGCGCGCGACGCCTACCCGGGCCGCAGCAAGCTCGTCACCCCGATCGCAATCACCCTGTTCTGCTGGATCCTGATGATGAACTTCATCAAGATGATCCCGGCCGACTTCTTCGCCATCCCGCTGCACGCCATCGGCGTGGAGTACTGGAAGCCGGTGCCGACCGCCGACGTGAACGCCACGCTCGGCATGTCCATCAGCGTGTTCTTCCTGATGATCTTCTTCGCGCTGCGTGCCAAGGGCCTGGGTGGCTTCATCCACGAGTTCTTCACCGCGCCGTTCGGCCCGTGGATGTTCCCGGCCAACATCCTGCTCAACCTCGTCGAGCTCGTCAGCAAGCCGGTTTCGCTGGCCATGCGACTGTTCGGCAACATGTACGGCGGCGAGATCGTGTTCCTCCTGATCTGGGTGCTCGGCGGCGTGGGTATCGCCGGCGCCATCGCGGCGGGCGTGTTCGGCCTCGGCTGGATGCTGTTCCACCTGCTCGTGATCCCGCTGCAGGCCTTCATCTTCATGATGCTCTCGATCGTGTACCTGAGCCTCATGGAAGAGCATCACTAAATCGTTTCAGCTCCAAACCCATCCTTTCCACCAGTAAATCCGCTCGGAGAATCACCATGGAAGCTCTCGCCCTCCTCGCCAACGTGCAGGCCTCGACCATCCTGGCCATCGGCATCATGATCGGCCTCGCCGCGCTGGGCGCCGGCCTGGGCCTGGCCATCATGGCCGGCAAGTTCCTCGAGTCCGCCGCCCGCCAGCCGGAGCTGATCCCGGTCCTGCAGGTCCGCATGTTCATCACTGCCGGCCTGATCGACGCCGCGTTCATCATCACCGTCGCCGTCGGCCTGATGTTCGCCTTCGCGAACCCGCTGATCGGCGAGTTCGTCTCGCGCCTGGGTTAATCCCACGCCCGAACCCGCGCCCGGCGCTATGCCGGGCCGGGTTGCCGTGCAAGGGTCCGCAAGGGCCCAGGTAGACACCGGATAGAGCGCAGCCATGAACATCAATGCAACCCTGATCGCCCAGGCGCTGGCCTTCGCCGGCCTCATCTGGATCATCGCGACCAAGATCTGGCCGCCGCTGCTGGCTGCCATCGAAGAGCGTCAGAAGAAGATCGCCGAGGGCCTGGCCGCTGCCGACCGCAGCAAGAAGGACCTGGCCCAGGCCGAGGAGAAGGTCAACGAGGTCCTGCGCGAAGCCCGCGCCAAGGCCAACGAGATCATCGCCCAGGCCGAAGCCCGCCGCGCCCAGATCATCGACCTGGCGAAGGACGAGGCCATAACGGAAGCCAAGCGCATCCGCCTGCAGGCCGAAGCCGAGATCGGCGCCGCCGCCACCCGCGCCAAGGAAGAGCTGCGCCACCAGGTCGCCGCCCTCGCCGTGGCCGGTGCCGAGCGCCTGATCCGCAAGGAGATCGACGGCAACGCCCACAAGGCGCTGCTCGACGAGCTCGCCGCCGACATCTGATCCGGACGCCGCCATGAGCCAAGCCATCACCCTCGCCCGTCCCTACGCCCGCGCCGCCTTCCAGCTGGCCCAGGCGCAGGGCGCGCTGCCCAAGTGGTCGGGCCTGCTGGGCTTCGCCGCCCAGGTCGCGGCGCACCCGGAGGTCCAGGCCCTGATCGGCCACCCCCGGGTGACCGCCGCCGACCTCGCCAAGCTCGTGCTGCCCCAGGGCGAGGTGGATCCGGCCTTCCAGCGTTTCGTCGACGTCCTCGCGGCCAACCGCCGCCTGGGCCTGCTGCCGGAGATCGCCGGCCTCTACGACCAGCTCCGTGCCGAGGCCGAGCAGGTGGTGAAGGCCACGGTGACCTCGGCCACGACCCTCGACGCCGCCGCCATCGCGCAGCTCACCGCGTCGCTCAAGCGCCGCTTCGGCCGCGAGGTCGAACTGGCCACCGCCGTCGACCCCGCCCTGATCGGCGGCGCCGTGGTGGACGCCGGTGGCGTCGTCATCGACGGCTCGATCCGTACCAAGCTGGCGCGCCTCGGGGCGGCGCTGGCGAACTGATCCGATTTTCCTTTGAACCAAGCGCCGGCCCCGGCCGGACGACCCAGGGACATACCCATGCAGACGCTCAACCCGTCCGAAATCAGTGAACTGATCAAGGCCCGCATCGAATCGGTCGCCCTGTCGGCCGAGGCCCGCAACGAAGGCACCGTCACCTCGGTGTCCGACGGCATCGTGCGCATCCACGGCCTGGCCGACGTGATGCAGGGCGAGATGATCGAGCTGCCGAACGCCACTTTCGCGCTGGCGCTGAACCTCGAGCGCGACTCGGTCGGCGCCGTGGTGCTGGGTGACTACGAGCACCTGCGCGAAGGCGACGTCGCCAAGACCACCGCCCGTATCCTCGAAGTGCCGGTCGGCCCCGAGCTGCTGGGCCGCGTCGTCAATGCCCTGGGCGAGCCGATCGACGGCAAGGGCGCCATCAACGCCAAGCTCACCTCGCCGGTCGAGCGCGTGGCCCCGGGCGTCATCTGGCGCCAGTCGGTGGCCCAGCCGGTGCAGACCGGCTACAAGTCGGTCGACAGCATGATCCCGATCGGCCGCGGCCAGCGCGAGCTGATCATCGGCGACCGCCAGACCGGCAAGACCGCCCTGGCGATCGACGCGATCATCAACCAGAAGGGCTCGGGCGTTAAGTGCGTCTACGTCGCCATCGGCCAGAAGAACTCCACCATCGCCAACATCGTGCGCAAGCTCGAGGAGCACGGCGCGATGGCCTACACCACCGTCGTGGCCGCCTCGGCCGCCGAGTCGGCCGCGATGCAGTACATCGCGCCGTACGCCGGCTGCGCCATGGGCGAGTACTTCATGGACCGCGGCCAGGACGCCCTGATCGTGTACGACGACCTGTCCAAGCAGGCCGTCGCCTACCGCCAGATCTCGCTGCTGCTGCGCCGCCCGCCGGGCCGCGAAGCCTACCCCGGCGACGTGTTCTACCTGCACTCGCGCCTGCTCGAGCGCGCGGCCCGCGTTTCGGCCGAGTACGTCGAGAAGTTCACCAATGGCGAAGTGAAGGGCCAGACCGGCTCGCTCACCGCGCTGCCGATCATCGAGACCCAGGCCGGTGACGTCTCGGCCTTCGTGCCGACCAACGTGATCTCGATCACCGACGGCCAGATCTTCCTCGAGACCGACCTGTTCAACGCCGGCATCCGCCCGGCCGTGAACGCCGGCATCTCGGTGTCGCGCGTCGGTGGCGCGGCCCAGACCAACATCATGAAGAAGCTGTCGGGCGGCATCCGCATCTCGCTGGCCCAGTACCGCGAGCTGGCGGCGTTCGCCCAGTTCGCCTCGGACCTCGACGAAGCCACCCGCAAGCAGCTCGAACGCGGCCAGCGCGTCACCGAGCTGATGAAGCAGAAGCAGTACGCGCCGATGTCGATCGCCCAGATGGCGCTGTCGATCTACGCGGTCAACGAGGGTTACCTCGACGACGTGCCGCTGAACAAGGTCCTGGCCTTCGAAGCCGGCCTGCACGCCCACCTGACCAACACCCAGGGCGCGCTGGAGAAGAAGATCGTCGACACCGGCGCCTGGGACAAGGACATCGAGGCTTCGTTCAAGCAGATCGTGTCCGAGTTCAAGACCACCGGCGTCTGGTAAGCCACCGGCGTTGACCGCGAGCGGCGCGCCCACCGGCGCGCCTCCGTCGAAGCAAAGAACCTAGCGAGCAGAGCATGGCAGGCGGCAGGGAAATCAAGACCAAGATCAAGAGCGTGCAGAACACCCGCAAGGTGACGCGCGCGCTCGAGATGGTCTCGGCGTCGAAGATCCGCAAGGCCCAGGACCGCATGAAGGCGTCGCGTCCGTACGCGCGCCTGATGCGCCAGGTCATCGGCCACATCGCCCAGGCCAACACCGAGTACGTGCACCCGTTCATGGCCACGCGCGAGCAGGTCAAGCGCGTGGGCTACGTCATCGTCTCCACCGACCGCGGCCTCTGCGGCGGCCTGAACTCACAGATGTTCCGCCGCATCCTGGCGGACATGCGCGCCTGGCAGGAGAAGGGCGTCGACGTGGACGTGGTCTGCGTGGGCCAGAAGGCGTCGGTGTTCTTCCGTCGCCTGAAGGTCAACATGGTCGGCTCGGTCACCCACCTGGGCGAGAAGCCCGAGGTGACGCAGCTGGTCGGTGTGATCAAGGTGATGCTGGACGGCTATGCCGCGGGCAGCCTGGACCGCGTGTTCCTCTGCTACAACGACTTCGTCAACACCATGGTCCAGCGCGCGACGCAGGACCAGCTCCTGCCGCTGCCGGCTCCCGAGAAGCTCGAGAGCAAGCACGACTGGGACTACCTCTACGAACCCGACGCCGCTTCGGTGCTCGACCAGGTCATGACCCGCTACGTCGAGTCCCTGGTCTACCAGGCGGTGCTCGAGAACCTCGCCTCCGAGCATGCGGCGCGCATGGTGGCCATGAAGGCCGCCTCCGACAACGCGACCAAGCTGATCGGCACGCTGAACCTGATCTACAACAAGGCGCGCCAGGCGGCGATCACCCAGGAAATCTCCGAAATCGTCGGTGGCGCCGCGGCCGTTTAACCAAAGAAACCACCTGTAGGAGCGGCTTCAGCCGCGAAACGCTTCCCGCAGGGAAGCCGCTCCACGAAAAAGCATCGCATCCCAGAGGAAACAGCAATGAGCCAGGGCAAGGTTGTTCAGATCATCGGCGCCGTCGTCGACGTCGAGTTCCCGCGCGCCGACGTGCCGAAGGTGTACGACGCGCTGAAGGTCGAAGGCACCGAGATCACCCTCGAGGTGCAGCAGCAGCTGGGCGACGGCATCGTGCGCACCATCGCGCTCGGCTCCACCGACGGCCTCAAGCGCAACCTGGTCGCCGTCAACACCGGCAAGGCCATTTCCGTGCCGGTCGGCAAGGAAACCCTGGGCCGCATCATGGACGTGCTCGGCCGCCCGATCGACGAGGCCGGCCCGGTCAACACCAAGGACCATTGGGAAATCCACCGCGCCGCCCCCTCGTACGAGGACCAGTCCTCGACCAACGAGCTGCTCGAGACCGGCATCAAGGTGATCGACCTGATGTGCCCGTTCGCCAAGGGCGGCAAGGTCGGCCTGTTCGGCGGCGCCGGCGTCGGCAAGACCGTGAACATGATGGAGCTCATCAACAACATCGCCAAGCAGCACGCGGGTCTCTCCGTGTTCGCCGGCGTGGGCGAGCGTACTCGCGAGGGCAACGACTTCTACCACGAGATGAAGGACTCCAACGTCCTCGACAAGGTCGCGATGGTGTATGGCCAGATGAACGAGCCGCCGGGCAACCGCCTGCGCGTCGCGCTGACCGGCCTGACCATGGCCGAGTACTTCCGCGACGACATCGACCCGGCCACCGGCAAGGGCCGCGACATCCTGTTCTTCGTCGACAACATCTACCGCTACACCCTGGCCGGTACCGAAGTGTCGGCGCTGCTCGGCCGCATGCCGTCCGCCGTGGGTTACCAGCCGACCCTGGCCGAGGAAATGGGCGTCCTGCAGGAGCGCATCACCTCGACCAAGACCGGCTCGATCACCTCGATCCAGGCCGTGTACGTGCCCGCGGACGACCTGACCGACCCGTCGCCGGCCACCACCTTCGCCCACCTCGACGCCACCGTCGTGCTGTCGCGAAACATCGCCTCGCTGGGCATCTACCCGGCCGTCGACCCGCTCGACTCCACCTCGCGCCAGCTCGACCCGAACGTGATCGGCAACGAGCACTACGACACCGCGCGCAAGGTCCAGGCCACGCTCCAGAAGTACAAGGAGCTCAAGGACATCATCGCCATCCTGGGCATGGACGAGCTGAGCGAAGAGGACAAGCAGGTCGTGGCGCGCGCCCGCAAGGCCGAGCGCTTCTTCTCGCAGCCCTTCCACGTCGCCGAGGTGTTCACCGGCTCGCCGGGCAAGTACGTCACGCTCAAGGAAACCATCCGTGGCTTCCGCATGATCGTCGACGGCGAGTGCGACCACCTGCCGGAGCAGGCGTTCTACATGGTCGGCGGCATCGACGAGGCCTTCGAGAAGGCCAAGAAGATGGGCGTCGCGGCTTAATCCGCGCAACCCCTAGGACACCGACATGGCATCCACCATCCGTTGCGACATCGTCAGCGCCGAGGAAGAAATCTTCCGCGGCGACGTCCAGATGGTCGTCGCCACCGGCGAGCTGGGCGAGCTGGGCATCGCGCCCAAGCATGCCCCGCTGATCACCCGGCTCAAGCCGGGGCAGGTGCGCGTCATCCTCGCCAATGGCGAGGAGCAGTTCTTCTACGTCTCCGGCGGCATCCTCGAGGTGCAGCCGCAGGTGGTGACCGTGCTGACCGACACCGCGATCCGCGCCGCCGACCTCGACGAGGCCAAGGCCAAGGAAGCCAAGGCCGAAGCCGAGCGCATCCTGGCCAACCGTGGCGAGGCGATGGAAATCGCCGAGGCGCAGGCCAGGCTGGCCGAGGCCCTGGCCCAGCTGCAGGCCCTCGAGCGCCTGCGCAAGAACCTCAAGCACTGACCCGCGGCGCAAGCCGCAGGCCAGCCCGCACCCCCCCCCCCCCCCCCCGC
>JAIBEO010000160.1 GCA_019459185.1 Rhizobium sp.
GCGGGGGGGGGGGGCCGGTGCGCTGCGGGGGGGGGGGGTGTTCGGCCGAATTGCGGCCGGGGGCCGGGGCGGCTGCTTTTGTAGTCGCGGCTTCAGCCGCGAAGCTGTTCGCGAAAGGCTTCGCGGCTGAAGCCGCTCCTACAACAGGGGCACGGTTGGGACCATCGGCCAGGGAAAGGTCGTAGGCGGTGCGGCGGTCGGGGTGGCGCAGGTCTTGCCAGGCGCGGTTCACGCGGTCGGCGTAGATGGCGTCCCACTCGTCGGGGTTGCGGTCGGGGTGCAGCCAGCGCACCAGCCAGCGGTAGTGTTCCTTGATGCGGGCGTCGGGCGCGTCGGGGTTCACGCCCAGGGCGCGGTAGCTGTCAGTGCCGGGCGCGAACAGCACCTGCTGGACGAAGAACACCGCGGCGTCCACCACGGTGCCGGCGTTTTCATGGGCGGCCGCGGCGCATTCCTGCGCGAGCGCCTCGTCGCCGGCCGCCAGCCGCAGCAGCACCAGCAGGTCGTCGGGCAGCGGGCGCTGGGCGGCCTGGGCCAGCCGGGGCGGTGCCCGGTAGCAGGCCAGGGCCAGTTCCAGCGCGTGCCCCGCCGCCGCCATCAGCGCCGCGCCAGCTTCTTCGGCTCGGGCTGCGCGCCGTAGCTGTAGTAGTTGTAGCCGCCGTAGCCGTAGCCATAACCGGCGTGTTTGGCGCTGAACTTGGTGAGCAGCGCGCCAATCACGTGCGCGCGCGCCGCGTACAGTCGCTTGAGCGCGTTACGGGCCAGCGTGATGCGGGTTTCGCCCGCTTCCACCACCAGCAGCGTGCCGCTGGCCATGTTGGCCAGGATGGGCGCGTCGGCCAGACCCATCACCGGCGGGCCGTCGATGATGACCTGGTCGAACTTCTCGCTGGCGATCGAAATCAGGCTCAGCATCTTCGGACCCATCAGCAGCTCGGCCGGGTTCGGCGGCAGCGGGCCGGTGGGCATGAACATCAGGTGCGGCGAATCGGTGGCATGGATCACTTCCGTGGCCTTCGACGCGCCGGCCAGGTAGTTGCTCAAACCCACGTCGTTCGGCTTGTCCAGCAGACGGTGCAGCGACGGGTTGCGCAGGTCGGCGTCAATGATCAGCACGCGCTTGCCCAGCTGGGCGAAGTTCTTGGCCAGCGTGAGCGCGGTGGTGGATTTGCCTTCGGCCGGCGAGGCGCTGGTGACCAGCAGGCAGCGCGGCACGCCGGTGTCGGTGGAGAACTGCAGCGCGGTGCGCACCGAGCGGTAGGCTTCCGAGAACGCCGAGCGCGGGTCGTCCAGGGCCTTGGCGGGCGTCATCGGCGCCTTCAGCAGCGGGATCACGCCCAGCACCGGCAGGCCCATCTGCTTCTCGACGTCCTCGGGCGACTTCAGCGTGTCGTCCAGGTACTCGAATGCCAGCGCCAGCAGCACGCCCAGCATCAGGCCGGCCAGCAGGCCCAGCGCCAGGTTGCGCGGCAGGCTGGGCTTGTATTTGTAGCCACGCTGGGCGCGATCCACCACGGCGATGTTGTTGCTGGAAACGCCGCCGGCCACGCCGATTTCCTTGTAGCGCTGCAGCAGGCCGTCGTAGAGCTCGCGGTTGGTGTCCACCTCGCGCTTGAAGATGTTGTACTGGATGGATCGGCTCTGCAGGTCCAGCACCTCGGTCTTCAGGCCCGCCAGCTGTTCGCCGAGCAGGCGCTCCTGCTCCTGCGCGGCCAGGAATTCGGCCTGGATGGCCGACTTGATGTTCGCCACCTCGGCGCCGATCTGGCGCTCGACTTCATCAATCTGGCCCTTGAGCTGCGTCATGGCCGGGTAGCCCGGCTTGAACAGGCGCAGCTTGTCCTGGTATTCGCCCTGCAGTTCGGCACGGCGCTCCTGCAACGACTGGATGATGGAGTTGTCGCCAACTTCGCCCAGCAGCACCACGCCCTTCGAAGCCTGGGCCTGGCGCCAGCGCGCCTCGGCGCGGATGCGGTCGCGGCGGGCTTCGGCCAGCGCGGCGTTCAGCGTGCCCAGGTTCTGTTCGCTGAGGCTGGCGCTGCCCTCGCCACTGGAAACGATCTGCTCCTGCTGCGCAAATTCCACCAGCTTGCGCTCGGAGTCCTCCAGCTTGAGCTTGAGCTCCTGCAGGCGGTCCTCGAGGTAGGTCTTCGCGTAGGACGAGGAATCGAAGCGACGCTCGAGGTTGCTGGCGATGAAGGCTTCGGCCGCGGCATTCGCCGCCCGCGCGGAGAAATCCGGATCGGGGCTGTCGAAGTGCACGCGCACGAGGCGCGAGTTTCGCACCGGCTCCACCGTCAAGCCACGCGCGATGAAAGCGGTTGCCGCCGACTGCCGGGCACTGACCTCCTCTTCGGTCCGGGCCTCTTCTTCGCCACTGCCACTGAACATTCCCGCCAGGGCGCCCCAGGGCGAGCGGGGTGCAAGCTGTTCAAGCTGGTCGCCGTCGGCAAGCCCCAGCTGCGAGGCAACGCGCTCTGCCAGGGCACGACTCTTGAGGAGCTCGTACTGGGTCTGGAAGAAATCACTGCCGGCCGCCCCTTCCACCGGCGTCACGCCCTCTACTTCGACCACCTTGATGGTCTCGCGGTCGATCTGCAGCGACGTGCTGGCGCGGTAGATCGGCGTCATCAGCAGCGTGCCCACCAGCGCCGTCACCAGCACGATGCCGGCGGCGCCCAGCACCGTCCAGCGGCGCTTGACCAGAATGCGCCAGTAGCTGAGCAGGTCGATCTCGTCGCTGTCGGCGCCATCCTGCGTGCGCACATCCAAGCTCAACGCCTGCTGGCGCGCGACGGCCAGTGCTTGCTGCCGCTCGTTCGCCGATTGCGTGGCCGGAAGCTGCCCGCCTTCGCCGCCCATGCCGTGGTCCTTGTTCTCAGACATTCAGTGGTACCTGCAAGGGGGCGATCAATAGACGCGGAAGAGGTTGAAGATGGGAATAGTTTGCAGGATGTTTCGCAGCCCGGTCTTACCGCCCGACTGGTCGACGACGATGATGTCATCCCCATATATCTGCGGATCAACGGCATCACCGGCGCGAATCTGGTTGAGGCTGAAGACTGCCGCCATCTTTTGCCCTTCCACCGTGCGGAACACTACGACGCCATCAAGGTTGGCAAGCTCGGTGACACCCTCGGCTTGCGCAATGGCCTGCAGAAGGCTGGTGCGGCCAGTGACGGGGTAGATGCCGGGCTTCCTGACCGCGCCCTCGAGCGTGACACGCTGGCTGGTGAACTCCTTCACGAACACGCTAACCTGCGGATCCTGCAGGTAGGTTTCGCTGAGCTTTTCGGCGATCTGCGCTTCCAGCTCCTGGACGGTCCTGCCACCGGCGACGACTACCCCCACCAGGGGCAGCGAAATCTGGCCGTTGCTGTTCACGCGCACAGTTCGATTCAGCTCGGCCACCTGGAACACGCTGATCTCCAAGAGATCTTGCGCACCTACGCGGTATTCGGAGGCGCCGGTATAGGCGCCCGTAGAGCTGGTGCTGTCAGGAACCCCGAGCTCACTGGTTGCCGTGACGGCTTTTGACGTACCGCTGCGCACCGACTGACTGGTGGAGGTGGCGCAGGCGGCCAGCAGCGAGCAGAGAAGCAGGAACGCAAGCGTCCGGAGCACCGTGGTTTTCATGTCTCGTCCGTTTCTTCCGGGGGGACCGGGATTATGGATTGCCAAACAGCCTATGCCAAAACCCGGGCCGGCCGGCTTTTTTCGGCGCACCCACGTCGGGCAATGGCGGCACGGCGGCGGGCGGCAGGTCGTCGAGGATGGCCTGGGGGCGCGTTTCCACCAGGTGTTCGGCTTCGGCGGCGCCCAGGCGGCGGGCGGCGGCTTCACGCCCTTCGGCCAGCAGCGGCGGGCGCTTGTCGCAATGGTGCGAATCGGTGGCCAGGATATGCACCAGGCCGTCGTCGAGCATGCGTTCGGCCCAGTACTGCGGGCGCTTGCCGAAGCGGCCGGTGAGGCTGCCGGCGGTGAGCTGCATCCAGGCGCCCTGCTTCACCAGCTCGCCGAACACGGCGTAGTGGTTTTCGATCCAGGTGAGGCGCTCGGGGTGGGTGATGACCGGCACCAGGCCGGCCGTCATGAGCCCGAACACCGATTCGGCGAAACGCGGCGGCGCCACGTGGTGCGGCGGTTCCAGCAGCAGGTAGCGGCTGCCGCACAGCGTGGGCACGCGGCCCGCGCGCACGGCGCCGGCCAGCTCGGGTGCCAGGTGCACGTCGGCGCCCACGCCCAGCTGCAGCGGGATGCCGGCGGCGGCCAGTTCGCGCCGGAATTCCAGCACGGCGGCCTCGATGCCGGCGCGGGTGTTTTCATACAGGCCAGGGTAGATGTGCGGGGTGCAGGCCGTGAACACGATGCCGTCGTCCACCGCCTGCCGCGCCATCGCCAGCGACACTTCCAGGCTGAGCGGGCCGTCGTCGATGCCCGGCAGCAGGTGGCAGTGCAGGTCGATCATCGGGTTTCGGTGGCTTCCCCGGCCTGCGGCGCTTCCTGCGGCGACGGGCGGCCACCGCGCAGCCAGCGCAGGCGGGCCACGGCCGGTTCACGCTTGCGGCTGAACACGTACCAGGCCATCAGCAGCACCAGGAACACCAGCACCAGCAGCGGCCGGTACACGCCCAGCTTCACCGCCACGGCCGCGCCCAGGCCCAGCAGCAGCGAACCACCGGCCATCACCATCACCACCATCGTGGGCGTGTAGCCGGCGTCGAGCAGAAGGTGGTGCATGTGGTTGCGGTCGGCCTTGAACGGCGACACGCCGTGACGCCAGCGCCGCACCATGAGCACCACGCAGTCGATGAGTGGCAGCGCCAGGGTCCACGGGCCCAGCACCGGCGACACCGGGTGGGTGGGGTTCTGGGTCAGGCGCACCGACGACCAGGCGATGATGAAACCCAGCAGCATGCTGCCGCCATTGCCCAGGAACACCTTCGCCCGCGGTTGCCAGGGGAAGCGGTGGTTCCACAGCAGGAAACCCAGCAGCGCGGCGCTCAGGCCCAGCAGGCGCTCGGCCAGCACAGCGTCGCCCGCATACAGCGCGAAACAGGTGAACAGCAGCATGGACACCAGCGCCAGCGAGCCGGCCAGGCCGTCCACGCCGTCGGCCATGTTCAGCGCATTGATGACGCCCACCACGATGAACACCGTGAACGGCACCGCCAGCAGGCCGATGTTCGATGCCGCGAATCCGAACACGTCCTGCAGGTTGGTGGCCTGCCAGCCGGCCAGGAAGATCATGGACAGCGCCGCCAGCACCTGGGCGCCGATGCGGCAGCGTGCGCGCAGGTCGTGCAGGTCGTCGAGCTGGCCCACGGCCACCAGCAGGGTGGCGCCCAGGAAGAAGGTGAACACGCGCAGGTTGAACTGCGGCTCGAACACCAGGAAGGTGACCATGGACGCCAGCAGGATGGCGATGCCGCCGATGACCGGGACGGCGCCGTCGTGCTGCTTGCGGCCGCCCGGGCGATCCACCCAGTTCCAACGCCGGGCCAGCGGCAGCCCGAGCGGGACCAGCGCCGCCACGATGGCGAAGGCCAGCGCGGCGCGCAGCCAGCTGGCCGGGGTGAGCTGGTTCACGAGTTCAAGCAAGTCCATGTGGGGGTAAACGCGCCGTGGCATTTTTCAGGACAGTCCACGGCAGACTAGTCACGCACCGTGACAATGACCAGCCCCCCGGGGGCTGGGGAGGCGAAAAATTCTCTTGCTTCCGGTCCCCGCCGTGAAACCTTTACACGGCCAGCGTGACGCAGCGCACAGACGCGCCGGTCAGCGGCCGTAGACGTCCTCGAAACGCACGATGTCGTCTTCGCCCAGGTAGCTGCCCGACTGCACCTCGATCAGCTCCAGCGGCACCTTGCCCGGGTTTTCCAGCCGGTGCCTGCTGCCCAGCGGGATGTAGGTGCTCTGGTTTTCGGCCAGCAGGAACACCTTGTCGTCGCAGGTGACGCGGGCGCTGCCGCTCACCACGATCCAGTGCTCGGCGCGGTGGTGGTGCATCTGCAGGCTGAGCGCGGCGCCGGGCTTGACCACGATGCGCTTGACCTGGAAACGCTCGCCGCTGTCGATGCCGTCGTAGCTGCCCCAGGGCCGGTACACCTTGCGGTGCACGGCGGCCTGCGGGCGGTGTTCGGCCTTCAGGCGGGCCACGATGTCCTTCACCTGCTGCACCTGGTCGCGGGCAGCCACCAGCAGGGCGTCGTCGGTGTCGACCACGATCACGTCCTGCAGGCCGAGCAGGCTGATGAGGCGCCGGCCGCCCCAGGCCAGGGTGTTCCTGCAGCCCAGGGCCAGCACGTCGCCGTGGTGGGCGTTGCCGTCGGGGTCCTGGTCGGCGATTTCCCACAGGGCCGACCACGAGCCCACGTCGTTCCAGCCCACGTTGATGGGCAGCACGGCGGCCATGTCGGTTTTTTCCATTACGGCATAGTCGATCGAGTCGGCCGGGCAGGCTTCGAAGGCGGCGCGGTCCAGGCGCAGGAAATCCACGTCGCGCTTGCCGCCGGCCAGCGCGGCCATGGCGGCGCCGACCATGGCCGGTGCGAACTTCTCCAGCTCGGCCAGGTAGGCCGAGGCGCGGAACAGGAACATGCCCGAGTTCCAGAAATAATCGCCGCTGGCGACGTAGGCCTGGGCCGTGGCCAGGTCGGGCTTCTCCACGAACCGGTCCACCGCCCGGACCCCCGAATTCCCCGCTCCTACAGCAGCGCCGGCGGCCTTGATGTAGCCGTAGCCGGTTTCGGGGCCCGTGGGCACGATGCCGAAGGTCACCAGGCTGCCCTGCTCCGCCGCCCCGCGGCGCGCTTCCTGCACGGCGGCGCGGAAGCCGGCCGCGTCGGCGATCACGTGGTCCGAGGGCAGCACCAGCAGCAGCGGGTCGCGGCCGCCTTCCATGGCCTGCAGCGCAGCCACGGCAATGGCGGGCGCGGTGTTGCGGCCCACCGGCTCGAGCACGATGGCCGAAGGCACGGCGCCCACCTGGCGCAGCTGCTCGGCCACCATGAACCGGTGCTCCTCGTTCGCCACCACGATGGGCGCGGCCATGCCCGGCAGCCCCACCAGGCGCTGCCAGGTGGCCTGCAGCAACGACTGCTCGCCCACCAGCGGCTGGAACTGCTTGGGGTGGGTTTCGCGCGACAGCGGCCAGAGCCGGGTGCCGGAACCACCGGAAAGCAGGACGGGGACGAGGTCGGTCATGGAGTGCGGTGTGCCATGGGATACCCCCCGATGATGCCACGCTCCCTCACCCCCCTTGTAGGAGCGGCTTCAGCCGCGAAGCCCTTCGCGAAAGGTTTCGCGGCTGAA
>JAIBEO010000126.1 GCA_019459185.1 Rhizobium sp.
CCGCCGCCACCGCCGCCGCCGCCACCGCCTCCTCCTCCTCCGCCGCCGGTAGTGACGCCGCCGCCGCCGCTGGTGACACCGCCAGTGACGCCGCCAACGGCCGGCCCGCCGACCCTGGTTGCCGTCATGTTGCCGCCGCCGCCCGCCACGGTTCTGACGATCGAGGAAGAAGAGCTTGAAGTCGTTGAAACGCCGTACGTGGTGCCGGTTCGCGCGCCCAAGCCGTATCGCAACTGACGGCATGATCGCGACGACAAGGCCATCGTTTGCGTCGGGCAGTCGCGGCCGCCCTGCTTGGCGGTGCCTTGTGCTGGCCGCGCTGTTCGCGACCGACGCAGGCGCCGCCACCAGCGCGGACTTCGGGGATCACACCGCCTCACCTGAAGTCCGACAGGTGGCGCAATGGATTTCCGAGTCTGCTGACAACGCCGGCCGGCCATTTATCCTGATCGACAAGGTCGCCGCGCGCGTGTTCGTGTTCAACGCGGCGGGCAAGCTGCAGGGCGACGCAGCGGCCCTGCTCGGATCGGCACGCGGCGACAGGACCGCGGCCGGCATCGGCAAGCTGTCGCTGGGGGCCATCCGGCCCGAGGACCGCACCACGCCCGCCGGCCGCTTCGTGGCCCATCTGGACCAGGACATCCACGGCCGCAGCATCCTGCTGATCGACTACGATGCCTCGATTGCCCTGCATCCGGTCGTGCCGGGCACGCCGAAGGAACGTCGCGCCGAGCGCCTGCGCAGCGCCACGCCGGACGACAACCGCATCTCCTTTGGCTGCATCAATGTGCCGCCCGAGTTCTTCAACACCGTGGTCCGACCCGCGTTCAGGCGCACGCATGGCATCGTCTACATCCTTCCCGAAACCCGTGCGGCCAGCGAGCTGTTCGGGAACCAGGCCCGCGTTCCGGCGAGCGCTACCTGAGCACCTTCCTGTTCGAAGGCGTGAACGAAGGCTCCGACGCCCCGGGCTGGCCAGCCCAGGACCCCGCATCCGCCGCCTGATACCCCCCCCCTGCAGGACGGGGTTTATTGGGCCGTGGCGGGCGGAACGGGTAGAATTGGGGCTCCCTTCGACACCCGACGCGCGGCCCCACGCCGTGTGCCGGCCTGCCCCACAGGAAATCGCGACGATGAAGATCTTGGTCGGTTACAAGCGGGTGGTGGACTACAACGTCCGCATCCAGGTGAAGCCGGATGGCTCGGGCGTGGTCACCGAAGGCGTGAAGCTTTCGGCCAACCCGTTCGACGACATCGCGCTGGAAGAAGCGCTGCGCCTGCGCGACAAGGGCATCGCCACGGAAGTGGTGGTCGCCACGCTGGGCCCGGCCGACTGCCAGGCGCACCTGCGCAACGGCCTGGCCATGGGTGCCAACCGCGCCATCCACGTGGTCACCGACCAGGCCGTTCAGCCGCTGACCGCGGCGCGCGCCCTGCTCAAGCTGGTGGAGAAGGAGCAGCCGCAGATCGTGCTGCTGGGCAAGCAGGCCATCGACGACGACGCCAACCAGACCGGCCAGATGCTGGCCACGCTCTGGGGCCGCCCGCAGGCCACCTTCGCCGGCAAGGTCGAGGTCAATGGCGAGCACGCCACCGTGGTGCGCGAAGTCGACGCCGGCCTCGAAACGCTGGAAGTGCAGCTGCCCGCCGTCATCACCACCGACCTGCGCCTGAACGAGCCGCGCTTCATCAAGCTGCCCGACATCATGAAGGCCAAGTCCAAGCCGCTCGAGACCATCGCCTTCGCCGACCTCGGCGTGGAAGCGGGCGACCACCTCAAGACCAGCCACTACGCCCCGCCGGCCAAGCGCAGCAAGGGCGTGATGGTGAAGGACGTCGCCGAGCTGGTCTCGGCGCTCAAGGCCAAGGGCCTGGTGTAAGGAGACCATGACGATGAGCAAGATCCTGATCGTTGCCGAACACCTCGGCGGCCAGCTCAATTCCTCGACCGCGCGCTGCGTGAGCTGCGCCCAGGCCGTCGCCGGCGCCGAGATCCACGTGGCCGTGCTGTCCGACGCGCCCGAAGCCGTGGCCGCCGAGGTCGCCCGGATCGCCGGCGTGGCCAAGGTCATCACCGTGGCCAACGCCGCCAACGCCCACCCGGTGGCGCAGGTGCTGGCGCCGCAGGTGGCGAAGCTGGCCGCCGGTTATTCGCACGTGTTCGGCCCGTCCACCACCTTCGGCAAGGACCTGATGCCCTGCGTGGCGGCCCTGCTGGGCGTGGCCCAGGTGTCGGACATCATGGCGGTGGAAGGCACGCACGTGTTCAAGCGGCCCATCTACGCCGGCAACGCCATCATCACCGTCGAGGCGCCGTCCTCGATGGCCGTGGTGGGTACGGTGCGCACGGCCTCGTGGCCGGCGGCCGGCAACGGCGGCGCCGCGGCGGTGGAAGCCGCGTCCGTCGATGTCGCCCTGCCCTCGCACACGCGCTTCGTGTCGCTGCAGCAGGGCAAGTCGGACCGCCCGGACCTGCAGGGTGCCTCGAAGGTGGTGTCGGGTGGCCGTGCGCTGGGCTCTGCCGAGGCGTTCAAGATCATCTACTCGCTGGCCGACAAGATGGGCGCCGGCGTCGGCGCCTCGCGCGCCGCGGTGGACGCCGGCTACGTGCCGAACGAACTGCAGGTGGGCCAGACCGGCAAGATCATCGCGCCGGAGCTGTACGTGGCCATCGGCATCTCGGGCGCCATCCAGCACCTGACCGGCATCAAGGACGCGGGCACCATCGTGGCCATCAACAAGGACGCCGAGGCACCGATCTTCGAGATCGCCGACTTCGGCCTGGTCGGCGACCTGTTCCAGATCGTCCCCGAACTCGAGCAGTCGCTCTGAGAGAATAGGGGTCAGAGTAGTATTCCGACCTTGGCGGGGGGGGGGGGGGGGGGGGGGGGGGCCGGGTGGGCGCCCCGGGGGGGGGGGGGGGGGGGGGGCCCCCGGCGGG
>JAIBEO010000169.1 GCA_019459185.1 Rhizobium sp.
CGAGGGTCGCTTCCTGGGAGATAAAGGCTTCACCGAGCAGGAAGCGACCCTCGCCTTCGCGGTGGGGCCGGCGCCAGGTCGGTGGTCAGCGAAGGATCGCCCAGGCCACCCCGGACTTGGGAGAAGAACCTTTCATTTAGGCTCGAGCTCCACGCCCACCGCCATGTGGTCGGAACCCGCGGCCGGCACGGCCTTGTAGTCGAGCACCTTGAAGCCGCCCACCAGCACGTGGTCCAGGCCGCGCTGCGGCGCCCAGCTGGGGAAGGTGGCGATGCGGTGCGGCGGCGGTTCCAGCGTCGTGCCGCGGTAGAGCGCTCGCATCTCGGGTGCGTCGGAGTCGCAGTTGAAGTCGCCCATCAGCACCAGCCGCGGCGAATCGGCCAGCAGTTCGGCCAGGAAGCCGAGCTGCAGCTGGCGCGACTTCACGCCCAGCGACAGGTGGGTGATGGCCAGCTGCCAGGCCGATTCGCCTTCGCCGAAGCTGGCCAGCAGCACGCCGCGGCCAGCGATGCGGCCGGGCAGGGCGTAGTCGAGCAGGTCGGTGGGCTGCAGCCGGCTGAGCAGCGCGTTGCCGCTGCCGGCGATGCGCGAGATGCGGCGGTTCGGCTGGTGGCTCCAGAACGGGAAGTGCGCGCGTTCGGCCAGGTAGTCGGCCTGGTTGGTGAAACCCGAGCGCAGGCTGCCGGGGTCGGATTCCTGCAGGCCCACCAGGTCGTAGTTGCTGGCCAGCTCGGCCAGGCTGTCGAGGTTGAGCCGCTTGCCACTGGGCAGCACGTGCGACCAGCTACGGGTCACGTAGTCGCGGTAGGCGCGGGTGCTGGAGCCGGCCTGGATGTTGGCGCTCAGCAGTCGCAGCGTCTGGGTCGGGGCGTCGGCCATGGAAGGATGGTGCGGCCAGCCGGCGGCGGGGACAAGGCCGGTCGAAAAAAAAAGGTTCTTCATCCAAGTCCGGGATGGTTTGGTCGGTTCTTTGCTAACCAACGTCCTGGCGCCGGCCCCACCGCGAAGGCGAGGGTCGCTTCCTGCTCGGTGAAGCCTTTATCTCCCAGGAAGCGAC
>JAIBEO010000177.1 GCA_019459185.1 Rhizobium sp.
CCCCGCGCCCCCCCCCCCCCCCCCCCCCCGCCTCCAACAACAGCGGGAACAGCGGGGGCGACGGGGCTCAGGCCTCGGCGGCGCTGAACTTGAGGGCGCCGCCGAGAATGGCGAACAGGCGCTTGAGTTCGCCGGCCATCAGGGCGTAGCGGGCGTCGAGTTCGGCGTGCAGGCCGTCGCGCTCGGTGCCTTCGAGCTGGTCCACGGCGCCGTCGAGGAACTTGAGCTTGCGCACGACCAGGTCTTCGCCCAGCACGAAGCCGACGTGGTCGTCGAGCACCAGCGCCAGGCGCGTGACCTGCTTGCCGGATTCGAGGTGCTTGCGGATCTCGTCGGTCTGCAGTTCGTGGCGGCTGCAGCGCACCACGGCGCCGCCGTCCACGGGGTCCTTGAGCTCGCACTCGTCGCCCAGCACCAGGCCGCCGGGCAGCGGTTCGCCGGCCAGCCAGCCGGTCATCACCGCACGCACCGAGGTTTCGGCGTTCAGCGGCAGGGCCGGGAAGCTGCCCAGCGCGTGGCGCAGTTCCGACACCAGGTTCTCGGCGGTCTTGCGCGAGCTGGTGTCGACGGCGATGAAGCCGTGCTCGAGGTCGATGGTGGCGTGGCAGCGCACCGGGCGCACGAAGGCGCGCGGCAGCAGTTCCATCACGACGTCTTCCTTCAAGCGCTTGCGCGCACGGCCGCCCAGGCGCCGGCCTTCCTTTTCCTCGATCTCGGCGATCTTGCGGCCGAGCTGGTCGTTGACCACGGCCGAGGGCAGCAGGCGGTCTTCGCCGCCCAGCGTGATCCAGATGCCGTCGCCGACGCGGTGGCTCATGGCCGCCTCGTCGCGGCCGAAGGGCGACACGAAGCCGCGCGACATCAGCTCGGAAGGACCCACCGGCTTGAGCCGGCATTCCTCCAGGCGTTCATCGAGGTCGGTCAGGGTCTTGGCGAGGGTGGCGGGGAAGCGGAAAAACGTCAGGTTCCGGAAAAACATCCAAATTCCAATCAAAGTAAAAAAGGGGGTCTAAAAAATGGGGTCAGAGAACATATTTGTTTCAAACGTACGCATTAAACAAATATGTTCTCTGACCCCATTTCAGGGTTCGGGGTCGCTGGCTAGCCAGGCGTGGGCGTCGGGCAGCGGGGTGTCGCCGTGGCGGCCGAGGGCGAGGAAGTCGAAGAGCTTGGGGTCGGCCAGCTGGGAGGGGCGGACGTCGGCCAGCGCCTTGGCGATGGTGTCGATGCGGCCGGGGCTTTCCTTCTCCCAGGCGGCCATCATGCGGCCCACCTGCTTGCGCTGCAGGTTTTCCTGCGAGCCGCACAAGGTGCAGGGGATGATGGGGAAGGCTTTCCAGTCGGCGTATTCGGCCAGGTCGGCTTCGCGGCAATAGGCCAGCGGGCGGATCACCACGTGCTCGCCGTCGTCGCTCACCAGCTTCGGCGGCATCGAGGCCAGCTTGGCGTGGAAGAACAGGTTCAGGAAGAAAGTGGCCACCAGGTCGTCGCGGTGGTGGCCGAGCGCGATCTTGGTGAAGCCCTGCGCCTTGGCATGCGAGTACAGCGCGCCGCGGCGCATGCGCGAGCACAGCGAGCACATCGTCTTGCCCTCGGGCACCACGCGCTTGACCACCGAATAGGTGTCCTGCTCGAGGATGGTGAAGGGCGCGCCAATGGAGTGCAGGTAATCGGGCAGCACGTGTTCCGGGAAGCCCGGCTGCTTCTGGTCCAGGTTCACCGCCACCAGCTCGAAGCGCACCGGCGCCTTCTTCTGCAGCTGCAGCAGGATGTCGAGCATGGCGTAGCTGTCCTTGCCGCCGGACAGGCAGACCATCACCTTGTCGCCTTCCTCGATCATGCCGAAATCGGCGATCGCCTGGCCGACCTGGCGGCGCAGGCGCTTGGCCAGCTTCTGGCGTTCGTGCGTTTGCTTGCGCGGGAGGGGGTCTTGCAGGACCAGGGTCATGGGACGCGGCGGCGGAGGCGGGTTGTCATTTTAGGCCATTGCCTCGCGTGGGAGGGGCGTTAGGCCCGAGGCGTTGCGGGGGGGGACGTTGGGGGGGGAGGGCCGCCCACCGGGGGGGGGGGGGGGGGTGTGGGTTTTTTTATTTTTCTGTTTTGGGGGGGGGGGGTTGCTCTTTTCGGTTTTTTTTTTGCTGTTGATTTTTTTGGGGTTTTAGGCCCCTCC
>JAIBEO010000193.1 GCA_019459185.1 Rhizobium sp.
GTCAGAGTACTAATTCGCCTTTGGCGAATTAGTACTCTGACCCCTATTTTTTACGCGGCGAGGCCGTAGGAGCGGAGAAGGGCTTCGGGGTCAGGTTCGCGGCCGCGGAAGGCGACGAAGCTTTCCAGCGCCGGGCGCGAGCCGCCCACCGCCAGGATCTCGCGACGGTAGCGGGCGCCGGTGGCGGCGTCGAACACGCCGGCTTCCTCGAAGGCCGAGAACGCGTCGGCGCTCAGCACTTCGGCCCACAGGTAGCTGTAGTAACCGGCCGAATAACCGCCCGAGAAGATGTGCGTGAACGCATGCGGGCCGCGGTGCCAGTGCGGCGGCTTCACCACCGCAACCTCGTCGCGCACTTCGGCCAGCAGCTCCAGCGTGCGCGGGCCGCGCGCCGGGTCGAATTCCAGGTGCATGCGGAAGTCGTACAGCGCGAACTCCAGCTGGCGCACCAGGAACAGGCCGGCGTGGAAATGCCGGGCCTGCAGCATCTTCGCGTACAGGTCGTCGGGCAGGCGTTCGCCGGTCTGCCAGTGTTTTGCGAACAGGTCCAGCGCCTCGCGCTGCCACGCAAAGTTCTCCATGAACTGGCTGGGCAGCTCCACCGCGTCCCACTCCACGCCGCTGATGCCGCCGACGCTGGGCCAATCCACTTCCGTCAGCAGGTGGTGGATGCCGTGGCCGAACTCATGGAACAGCGTGACCACGTCGTCGTGCGTGAGCAGCGCCGGCGCGTCGCTGTTCGGGGGAGGAAAATTACAGGTCAGGTACGCGACCGGCTTGTGCTCCGCGTCGCCGTCGCGCAGGCGCGAGCGGCACACGTCCATCCAGGCGCCGCCACGCTTGCCGGCGCGGGCGTAGTGGTCGAGGTAGACGCCGGCGCGCACGCTGCCGTCATGGTCCACCACGTCGAAGTAGTGCACGTCCGGGTGCCAGGCTTCCACGCCCTTGCGCTCCACCAGGCGCATGCCGAACACGCGCTCGGCCACGGTGAACAGGCCCTGCATCACCGCCGGCAGCGGGAAATACGGTTTGAGGTCTTCCTCGCTGAAGGCGAAGCGCGACTCGCGCAGCTTCTCGGACGCATAGGCCACGTCCCAGGGCTGCAGGTCGGCGATGCCCAGCGTGGCCGCGAACGCGCGCAGCTCTTCCAGTTCGCGCTGCGCCACCGGCCGCGCCTTGGCCGCCAGTTCACGCAGGAAACCCAGCACGCGTTCCGGCGTGCCGGCCATCTTGTCGGCCAGCGACACGTGCGCGGCCGAGGCGAAACCCAGCAGCTGCGCGGCCTCGTGGCGCAGGGCCAGGATGCGGCCGATGCGCTCGCTGTTGTCGTAGCGGCCGGCATGCGGGCCCTGTTCGGAAGCGCGGGTGTTGTAGGCGGTGTAAAGCTCTTCGCGCAGCGCGCGCGAGTCGGCGAAGGTGAGCACCGCCTGCACCACCGGGCCCTTCAGCGTGGCCAGGTGGCCTTCCGCGCCCTTCTCCTGCGCCATCGCGCGCAGCAGGCCACGCGCCGATTCCGGCAACCCCGCCAGCTCTTCCTCCGACACCGGCCGCGACCAGGCGTCTGTGGCGTCGAGCACGGCTTCCTCGAACTCGGTTTCCAGCTTGCTCAGCTCGTTCTGGATAGCCTTGAAGCGCGAGCGCGCGGGCTCTTCCAGCGCCACGCCGCTGAGCTCGAAGCCGCGCAGGCTGTCTTCCACCAGCGCGCGGCGGGCGCGGTCGAGCGCGGCGAATTCCGGCGCGTCGTGAAGGGCCTTGACCGCCGCGTACAGGCCGCGGTTCTGGCCCAGTTCGGTGCCGTGTTCGGTGAGTTTTTCCAGCGCTTCGGAATAGGCCTCGCGCAGCGCCGGCGAGTCCTTCACGCCGTGCAGGTGCGACACCGGCGAGAAGGTGCGGCCGAGCTTTTCCTCCCAGCGCTCGAGCGGCGCCATCAGGCGGGCGAAATCACGCGCCGAGGGGTCGGCCACCAGCCGGTCCACTTCGGCGCGGAAACCGGCCAGCACCTCGTCGACGGCGGGGTTCACGTGCTCCGGAGCGATGGCGGAGAAAACCGGCAGTTCGCCGTCGGCAAGCAGGGGGTTTTTGGTCTTGTCCATGGTTTCCAAGGTGGCGGCACGAGCCGCAGGAATCAAGCGGCGGCGGAACCTGCCATTGTAGGAGCGACTGTAGTCGCGAAGCTCTTCGCGAAAAGCTTCGCGACTAAAGTCGCTCCTACAGTCGCTCCTACAGCCGCTCCTACCGTCAGCGGGCCAGGAACCTGACGACGAAATCGGCCAATTTCCGGTAGGGCGGGTCGAACACGAACATGCCGTTGAGGCGCGACTGGTACAGCACCGGCATCGGCTTGCTGAAGGCCAGGAAGCCGGCCTCGCCGTGGTACTGGCCCATGCCGCTGGGGCCGACGCCGCCCACGGGCAGGTCGTGCTGGCCGAAGTGGATGAGCGTGTCGTTCACGCACACGCCGCCGGCCACGACGGCGTCGAGCGTACGGCGCAGGCGCGCGCGGTCGCGGTCGAAGGGATAAAACGCCAGCGGGCGGTCGCGGCCCTGGATGTAAGCGATCGCCTCGTCGTGGCTGTCGTAGGACTTCACCGGCAGCAGCGGGCCGAAGATTTCCTCCTGCATCACCCTGGCGTCGTCGGGCGGGTCGAGCAGCACCGTGGGCGGGATCACTTCCACGCCCGGCGGCGGCGTTTCATTGTCGGGGCGGTGCTGCACCACGCTCACGCCGCGCTCGCGGGCGTCGTCGAGCCAGGCGCGCAGGCGATCGGCCTGGCGGTGGTTCACCACGGCGGTGTAGTCGGGGTTGCCGGCCAGCGTGGGGTAACGCCGGCGCAGCGAGGCCAGGTAGGCGCGCACGAATTCGTCGCGCATCGCCCGCGGCACCAGCACGTAGTCGGGCGCGACGCAGGTCTGGCCGCCGTTGAAGCACTTGCCGGCGGCGATGCGTTCGGCCGCGTGCTCCACCGGGTAATCCGGGGCGATCAGGGCGGGCGACTTGCCGCCCAGCTCCAGCGTCAGCGGCACCAGGTTCGGTGCCGCGGCGGCCATGACCGCGCGGCCCACCGTGGTCGAACCGGTGAACACCAGGTGGTCGAAGGGAAGCCGGGTGAAGGCCGCGCCCACCGCGGCGTCGCCCAGCACCACGCTGACGCGCTCGGGCGGGAAGACTTCCGCGATCAGCCGGGCCAGCAGCTCGGCCGTGCGCGGCGTGTGTTCCGACGGCTTCACCAGCGCGTGGTTGCCGGCGGCGATGGCGTCGGCCAGCGGGATCAGGGCCAGCTGGATGGGGTAGTTCCAGGGCGCGACGATGCCGACCACGCCCAGCGGCTGGCGGCGGATTTCGGCGCGCGCGGGCAGGAAGGCCCAGTTCACGCCGCGGCGCTCGGGGCGCATCCAGCCGCGCAGCTTGCGGCGCAGGTAGGCCACCTCGTCGAGCGTGGTCATGATGTCCGCGGCCAGGGTTTCGTGGCGCGAACGGCGGCCGAAATCGGCCGACACCGCCTTCACCAGGTCGTCCCGGTGCCGGCGCACGGCCTCGCCCAGGCGGGCCAGGTCGTCCATGCGCTGGCGGTAGCCGGGCGGCTGGCGCCGGTGGGCGGCCCGCAGCTGGGCCAGCAGCGGGCGCAGGTCGTCGTCGGGGTGGGCGGGGGTGTCCATGGCGCCAGTCTACGACCAAGCGGCGTAAGGCGGGCGCGAATGCCCGGGGTTAGAATCGAACCATGAACATCCGACCCTACAAGGGCATCCTGCCCACCCTCGGCGCCCGGGCCTACGTGGACCCGGCCGCCACCGTCATCGGCGACGTGCATCTGGGCGAGGACAGCTCGGTCTGGCCCGGCTGCGTCATCCGCGGCGACGTGAACCACATCCGCATCGGCGCCCGCACCAACGTGCAGGACGGCACCATCATCCACGTCACCCACGACGGCCCCTACACCCGGCCCGACGGCTTCCCGACCCTTATCGGCGACGACGTCACCATCGGCCACGGCGCCATCATCCACGCCTGCACCATCGGCAACGCGGTGCTCATCGGCATGGGCGCCACCGTGCTCGACGGCGCCGAGGTGATGGACCACGGCTTCGTGGGCGCCGGCGCCGTGGTGCCGCCGGGCAAGAAGGTGCTGGCGGGCGAGCTGTGGCTGGGCAACCCGGCCAAGCCGGTGCGCCACCTTTCCGACAAGGAAATCGAGCAGCTCTATTACAGCGCCAAGCACTACGTCCGGCTGAAGGACGAGTACCTGGCGGGCTGAACCCCGCCGCGGCTCAGGCCGTGGCCCGCTCCAGCGCCACCAGGCCGGCCAGCGCTTCTTCGCGGCTGGTGCCGCACATGGTGTCGGAAGGCCGCAGCGAGGCGCACACCGCCGGCCGTTCCGGCGAACCGAAAATCAGGCAGCGGTAGTCGTCGCCCAGCTGCACGCAGGGCATGCCGGCGGGTTTTCCCTGCGGCATGCCCGGGATGGGCGAGCTGATCGAGGGCGCGATGCAGCAGGCGCCGCAGCCGGCCCGGCAGTCCATCAGTCGGCGGTGTGCAGGGCGTCGGCGCGGGCGCTGAGCGAGGCGTACACCGCGTCGGTCTCGGGGCGCTGGCCGTGCCAGAGGGCGAAACTTTCGGCGGCCTGTTCCACCAGCATGCCCAGGCCGTCCACCCGCGTTTCGCAGCCGGCGGCCTGCGCCCAGGCCAGGAAGGGGCCCGCGGCCTCGCCGTAGCTCAGGTCCACCGCCAGGGTGCGCGCCGTGGCCAGCGTGAACGGCAGCTCCAGCGGCGCGCCGCCGCGGCCGGCCGAGGTGGCGTTGACGATCATGTCGAAGCTGCCGAGGTTGCGCAGGTCGGCCCAGTAGCGCGTGTGCACGCGACCGGGCTCGCCCATGGCGTCCACCAGCGCGTCGGCTTTCTCCGGCGTGCGGTTGACCACCCACAGCTCGTCGATGCCGACGTCGAGCAGGGCCGGCGCCACGCCGCGGGCGGCACCACCGGCGCCCACCAGCAGCACGCGGCGGCTGCGCAGGTCGATGCGGCGGCGCTCGGTGAGGTCGTGCACCAGGCCGAGGCCGTCGGTGTTCTCGCCGTGCCAGCCGTCGGCGTGGCGGGTGAGCGTGTTGACGGCGCCGGCGCGGCGGGCGCGGTCGCCCAGCCGCGTGCACAGGGCCAGCGCGGCTTCCTTGTGCGGCAGGGTGATGTTGGCGCCGCGGCCGCCGGTTTCGGCGAAATGGGCCAGCGCGCGCTCGAAGTCCGCCGGTGCGGCGTCGATGGCGTCGTACTCCAGCGCGATGCCGAGCTGGCTGCCGAAGGCGGCGTGGATGCGCGGCGACAGCGAATGCACCACCGGGTGTCCGAACACGGCGTAGCGGGCGGTCATGTCATTCCTCCTTGAGCCAGCGCGCCGCGTCGAGCGCGAAATAGGTGAGCACGCCGTCGGCGCCGGCGCGCTTGATGGCGGTGAGCGCCTCGAGCGCGCAGGCGCGTTCGTCGAGCCAGCCGTTGAGCGCGGCGGCCTTGAGCATCGCGTACTCGCCGCTCACCTGGTAGACGAAGGTGGGCGCGCCGAAGTGGTCCTTCACCCGCCGCACGATGTCGAGGTAGGGCAGGCCCGGCTTCACCATCACCATGTCGGCGCCCTCGTCGAGGTCGAGGCCGACTTCGCGCAGCGCCTCGTCGGAGTTCGCCGGGTCCATCTGGTAGGTGTACTTGTTGCCCTTGCCCAGCGCGCCGGCACTGCCGACCGCGTCGCGGAAGGGGCCGTAGAAGGCCGAGGCGTACTTGGCGCTGTAGGCCAGGATGCGCGTGTTGACGTGCCCGGCCTCTTCCAGCGCCTCGCGGATGGCGCCGATGCGGCCGTCCATCATGTCGCTGGGCGAGACCACGTCGGCACCGGCGTCGGCATGCGATAGCGCCTGCTTCACCAGCGCCTCGACGGTGTCGTCGTTGGTGACGTAGCCGCTGGCGTCCACCAGGCCGTCCTGGCCGTGGCTGGTGTAGGGGTCGAGCGCCACGTCGGTGATCACGCCCAGCTGCGGGAAACGCTGCTTGAGCGCGCGGATGGCGCGCTGGGCCAGGCCGTTTTCGTCCCAGGCGGCCACGGCGTCGAGCGACTTGGCCTCGGGCGCGGTGACCGGGAACAGCACGATCGCCGGGATCTTCAGCTCCACCGCCTGCTCGGCGGTGCGCAGCAGTTCGTCGATGGACTGGCGCTCGACGCCGGGCATCGAAGCCACCGGCGCGCGGCCGGAATGTTCGTGGATGAAGACCGGCAGGATCAGGTCGTCGGCGCTCAGCCGGTGCTCGCGCATCAGGCGGCGGGAGAAATCGTCGCGGCGCATGCGGCGCATGCGGGTGTACGGGAAGGCCATGCGTCGGCTCCTCGGAAAGATGCTCTCCATGATACGCCCGCCGGCCCGGCGGCTAAGATGCCGGCCATGCACCCGCACCGTTCCCTGCCGCGCTCCGCCCGCGCCTGCCTGTGGCTGCTGGGCGCGCTGGCGCTGGCCTGCTGGGCCGGCCCGTGGCTGCTCGGCCTGCCCGACCCGCACCGCCCCGACTGGACCGCGCTGTCGTCGCCACCCTCGGCCGCGCACTGGTTCGGCACCGACGCGATCGGCCGCGACATCCTGTCGCGCACGCTGGCCGGCGGCCGCCTTTCGCTCACCATAGGCACGCTCGCCACGGCGGTGGCGCTGGTGGTCGGCCTGGCCTGGGGCGCGGTGGCCGGTTACGCCGGCGGCCGGGTGGAGCGGGCCATGGTGCGCGTGCTCGACGTGCTCTCGGCGCTGCCCTTCCTGCTGATCGTGATCCTGCTG
Source organism: Rhizobium sp. (assembly GCA_019459185.1). Classification (GTDB taxonomy): domain Bacteria; phylum Pseudomonadota; class Gammaproteobacteria; order Xanthomonadales; family Xanthomonadaceae; genus Arenimonas. The sequence continues at coordinate 6,799 of JAIBEO010000193.1, forward strand.
CTGGCGCTGTTCGGGCGTTCGCTGTGGCTGCTGCTGGCGGCCATCGGCGGCTACGTGTGGATCGATCTCGCGCGCGTGGCCCGCGCCGAAGCCGCGCGCCTGCGCGAGATGCCCTTCGTGCTGGCCGCGCGCGCCGCCGGCGCCCGCTTCGACCAGGTATTGCGCTGGCACCTGCTGCCCAACCTGCTGCCGCTGGGCCTGGTGTACCTGGGCCTGATCCTGCCGCAGGCGATCCTGGTGGAGAGCTTCCTGGGCTTCCTGGGACTGGGCGTGGACGAGCCCGCCGCCAGCTGGGGCAGCCTGCTCAGCGAAGGCACCCAGGAGCTCGACGTCGCGCCCTGGTCGCTGCTGTTCCCGGCCGGTTTCCTGGTGGCCACGCTGGCGGCCTTCCAGTTCCTGGGCGACGGCCTGCGCGACTGGCTCGACGTGCGCGGGGCGTCCTGAGTGGCCACGGACGACGCGCTGCGCCTCACCGGCCTGGAAGTGCACGCGGGCGAACGCCGCCTGCTGGGGCCGCTCGACCTCGTGCTCCCGGCTGGCGAATGCCTGGCGCTGGTGGGCGAAAGCGGCAGCGGCAAGAGCCTCACCGTTGCCGCGCTGCTGGGCCTGCTGCCGCCGGGCCTGGCGGCGCGCGGCCGGCTCCGGGTCGGGCAAGGCGCGGACATCGTTTTGGGCTCGCGGGAACACGCGGCGCTGCGCGGCCGGCACATCGCCTGGGTGCCGCAGGACGCGCAGGCCAGCCTGCACCCGCTGCGCACCGTGGGCGCGCAGCTGCGCGAAAGCCTGCGCGTGCAACGCGGCCTGGGCCGCGATGACGCCCGCCGCGAAGCCCACGCCCTGTTCGAACGCCTGCAGCTGCCCGAACCCGGCACGCTGCTCGAACGCCACCCGCACCAGCTTTCCGGCGGCCAGCGCCAACGCGCGCTGATCGCGCTCGCCCTGGCCGGCGCACCGCGCGTGCTGCTGGCCGACGAGCCCACTTCGGCGCTCGACCCGCGCCTCGCGCGCGAATCGCTGGCGCTGTTCGACCAGCTGCGCCGCGAGCTCGGCCTGGCCGTGCTGCTGGTCAGCCACGACCTGCCGCTGGTGGCCGCGCACGCGCGCCGGTTGGCCATCCTGCAACGCGGCGAACTGGTGGAAACCGGCGACACCGCCGCTGTCTTCGCCGCCCCCGCGCACGCCTACACCCGCGAACTGCTGGCCGCCGACCGCCTGCCCGCGCCGGAACCGTCGCCGCCCGGCCCGGTGCTGCTGCAGCTCGAAACCGTTGCCGTGGCCTACCCCGGCGCCTCGCGCCCCGCCGTGCAGGACATCACGCTCGACCTGCGCCGAGGCGAATGCCTGGCCCTGGTGGGCGAAAGCGGCAGCGGCAAGTCCAGCCTGGGCCGCGCGCTGCTGCGGCTGGTGCGGCACGGCGTGGCCGGCCGCATCTGCTTCGACGGCCAGGACCTGCTGGGCGCCGACCGCGCCGGCCTGCGCGCGCTGCGCCGGCGCATCGGCGTGGTGTTCCAGGATCCGTACGCCTCGCTCGACCCGCGCATGCGCGTGCACGAACTGGTGGCCGAACCGCTGCGCATCCACGGCCTCGGCGATGCCGCCGCGCGCGCCGCCCGCGTCGCCGAGCTGCTGCCGGCCGTAGGCCTGGACCCGGCGTTGGCCAGCCGCTGGCCGCACCAGCTCTCCGGCGGCCAGCGCCAGCGCGTGGCCATCGCCCGCGCCCTGGCCACCCGCCCCGAGCTGCTGGTCTGCGACGAAGCGGTGTCGGCACTCGACGCCCAGCATCGCGCCGGCATCCTGGCCCTGCTGGGCCGCCTGAAGCGCGAACAGGGCCTGGCCCTGCTGTTCATCACCCACGATTTCGCCGCCGCCCGCGCCCTGGCCGAACGCTGCGCGGTGCTCGACCAGGGCCGGCTGGTGGCCGCCGGTCCCACCCCGGAGGTGCTGGCCAGCACGGTCCGGGCGGGCTGATACACTCGGGGAAACCCCCAGGGGAGGGGTAGGTAAGCCCTTGATGCCACACCGCACGCTGTCCAGCAGCGAAGCCCAGACCACGCCGGTGCGCCTTCGCGCCGGCGACCCTGCCGCGCTCGCCGCCGAGGTCGAACGCCTGCGGGTGGACGTGGAGCGCCTTGGCCGCGCCGAGAAGCTCCAGCGCGCCCTGTTCGCCATCTCCGACCTCGCCAGTTCCGGCGAGGACACCGCCACGGTGATGAAGGGCCTGCACGAGATCGTCGGCCGGCTGATGTACGCCGAGAACTTCTACATCGTGCGCTACTCGCCCGAGCGCGACAGGATGCGCTTCATCTACTTCGCCGACAGCCAGGACCCGGTGAAGCCCGACCCGGACGAGGAGCTGCCGGCCAGCGAAATGGGCAACAGCCTCACGCTCGCGCTGATCCGGCTGGGCCGGCCGGTGCTGGGCCCGTCCACCGAAGTGCGGCGCGAACTGGGCGTCACCCGCGACGAGTCCCTGGGCCCGGACAGCGAGGACTGGCTGGGCGTGCCCATGGTGGACGAAGGCGTGGTGCGCGGCGCCGTGGTGGTGCAAAGCTACGACCCGCAGAGCCGCTACAGCGAAGACGACCGCGCGCTGCTGAGCTATGTGGCCCAGCACATCCTCACCGCGCTGGCACGCCGTGACGCCAAGGCCGAACTCGAGCGCCGCGTCGACGAACGCACCCGCGAACTGCGCCAGCAGGTGATCGAGCGCGAGCGCAGCGAGAAGCTGCAGGCGGCGCTGTTCCGCATCGCCGAGCAGGCCGGTCGCAGCGAAAGCATCGAGGTGTTCTACGCCGAGGTGCACGGCATCGTCAGCGACCTGCTCGACGCGCGGAACTTCTTCATCGCCCTGCTCACGCCGGATGCCGAGGAGCTGGATTTCCCGTATTCCGTGGACGAACGCGACCAGGCGCGCCCGCGCCGGCGCCTGGCCAAGGGCCTCACGGAATTCGTGCTGGCCACGGGCGAACCGCTGCTGGCCGACCGCGACGGCATCCACAACCTGGTGGCGGAAGGCAAGGTGCAGTCCTTCGGCACGCCCTCGGTGTGCTGGCTGGGCGTGCCGCTGCAGATCGAGGCCCGGGTGGCGGGCGTCATCGCCGTGCAGAGCTACACGCCCGATTACCTCTACACCAAGCGCGACCAGGAACTGCTGAGCTTCGTCTCCTTCCACATCGCCCAGGCGCTGGAGCGGCGCCAGGCGCACGAATCGCTGCGCGAGGCCTACGCCGAACTCGAGCAGCGCGTGGCCGCGCGCACCAGCGAACTGGCCGACGCCAACCGCGAGCTGCTCGACCAGATCTCGGTGCGCGAGCGCATGGAGCACAAGCTCAAGCACGAGGCCATGCACGACACGCTCACCGGCCTGCCCAACCGCAGCCACCTGCTGGGCCGCATGGGCATGGCGCTGTCGCGCTACCGCTACGACCCCAGCCAGCTGTTCGCGGTGCTGTTCCTCGACCTCGACCGCTTCAAGGTGGTGAACGATTCGGTCGGCCACCTGGTGGGCGACGAACTGCTGAAGGAGGCCGCGCGGCGCATCGGCCGCTGCGTGCGCGACCCGGACATGGTGGCGCGCCTGGGCGGCGACGAATTCGCCATCGTGCTCGACTTCATCCACACCGCCGAAGACGCGGTGGCGGTGGCCGAACGCGTCATCGATTCGCTGGCCGAACCGATGCGCATCGCCGGCAAGGAGCTCTACACCTCGGCCAGCATCGGCATCGCCCTGGTGGACGGCCGCTACCGCAGCCCGGAAGAGCTGCTGCGTGACGCCGACGTGGCCATGTACCGCGCCAAGGCCACCGGCCGCCAGCGTTACGCGCTGTTCGACGAGCACCTGCACGAGGCCGCGCTCAAGCTGCTCGAGCTCGAAGGCGACCTGCGCCGCGCGCTGCAGCGCCAGGAATTCGTGCCGCACTACCAGCCCATCCTGACGCTTGCCGACGGCCACCTGGTGGGCTTCGAGGCGCTGATGCGCTGGCACCACCCGGTGCGCGGCCTGTGCGCGCCGGGCGAATTCATGGGCACGGCCGAAGAAACCGGCGCGCTCGAGCAGATGGACTGGCAAATTTACGACCGCGTCTGCAGCGACATCGCCCGGCTGGCCGCGGGCCGCGCCTACACCACGCTCAACGTCTCGCCGCGGCACCTGCGCGCGCCCGATTTCGACCAGCGCCTGCTCGAGCTGATGGGCCGCCACGGCGTGAAGCCCGCCAACCTGCGGCTGGAAGTCACCGAAGGCGCGCTGCTGGAGCAGCCCGAGGTCGTGCAGGCCTGCCTGGCGCGCCTGCGCGAATCGGGCGTGCTCACGCTGCTCGACGATTTCGGCACCGGCTATTCCTCGCTCAGCTACCTGCACCGCTTCCCGCTGCATGGCCTGAAGATCGACCGCAGCTTCGTGGCCGAACTGCGCAGCGGCGAAAGCGGCGGCAGCACGGCCATCGTGCGCGCCATCCGGCTGCTGGCCGATTCGCTGGGGCTGGAAGTGATCGCCGAAGGCATCGAGGCCGAGGAGCAGCGCTACCAGCTGCGCCTGCTGGGCCTGAGCCTGGGCCAGGGTTACCTGTTCTCGAAGCCGGCCTCGGCCGACGACATCCTCGAGCGTTACGGCCTCGCCTCGGCCTGAGGCGGCAGCAGGCCCTCGGCGCGCAGCCAGGCGATGGTGTCGGCCAGCAACTGCGGCAACGGCGTGGCGCGGTAGCCGAGCTCGCGTTCGGCCTTCGAGGAATCCACCACCAGGTGGTGGCAGGTGAACGTGGCTGCGGCTGGCGTCAGCTCCGGCGCGCGGCGGGTGACGCGCGAGGCCAGGTCCAGCACGCGGGCATAGGCGCGCAGCGCGAAGGCGGGCATGGCCTTTTTCGGCGCCGGCTTTCCGAGCTGGCGGCCAGCTTCCTGGATGAGCGCCAGGAACGTGGCATGTTCGCCGCCCAGCAACCAGGTTTCGTCGCGCGCGGCGCCCTGCCAGGCGCGCACGTGGGCGCGGGCCACTTCGCGCACGTCGGCGAAGGCGCCGGAACCGGGCGGCGAACCGGGTAGCTTGCCGGCGTCGAGCAGGCGGATCAGGTTCGACCAGTTGTTGCGGTCGCCGGGGCCCAGGATGTGCGAGGGCTGCAGCACCAGGAAGGGCAGGCCGGATTCGCGCACCAGGCGTTCGGCGGCGTACTTGTTGCGCTCGTAGTTGATCCACGATTCGGCGCCGCGTTGCGGCACGTCCTCGCGCAGCGGCTGGTGCACCAGGTGCGAGTAGGCGGAAACGCTGGAGGTGTAGGCGAAGCAGTTCACGCCCGCCTCGCGCGCGGCTTCGAGCAGGCGGCGGGTGCCGCCGACGTTGGTTTCGGTCTGCGCGGCGTCGCGCGGGCCCCAGTTGTTGGTGTCGGACGCGGTGTGGAAGACGGCATCGACGCCTGCCACCGCGGCGCGCAGCGATCCGGCGTCACCCAGGTGGCCGCGAACGGGCAGCGCGCCCACCGCGGCGACGGCGGCTTCGCCTTCGGCCGAACGGGCCAGGCCGCGCACGCTGGCGCCGGTGGCGAGCAGCTCGCGCAGCAGGTGCTGGCCAAGGAATCCGGTGGCGCCGGTGACGAGGACGGTGGGCATGGGGCAGTTCTAACCCGGGCGGGGGGCGGGAGGCCATGGGGTCGGGCAGGGTGGCCCGGTCAAGCCCGCGGTGTCCGAATTGTGAAACCGGTCACGTTTGCTAGATTATGCTTGAGCAAAACTGGCTAACCCCCCGCCTGCTATGACTTTCATGTCGCCCCTGCTGCCCCTCCCGATGCCCCTGGCACCCCTGGCCTGGCTGACCGGCTTCCGCCGGGTGCCGGACAACAGCGTGGTCACGGTGCACCGGTTCGGCCGCTTCGTGCGGGCCCTGGGCCCGGGCTGGCGCTGGACGCTGCCGGGGCTGGACCACCTGGGCCAGCCGGTCTGCCTGATCGGCCACCACCTCGACATCCGCGACGGCGACGGCCCGCACGCCGAGCTCTACTACCAGATCCTCGACCCGTCCCGGGCCGGCGAAGCCCTGGACCGCGTGGACGCCCTGGTCACCGACCAGGCCCGCGACGCCCTGGCCACCCTGCCGGCGGCCAACGACGACGCGCCCACCCTGGCCGACTCGCTCAAGGCCGAACTCAACCGCCGCCTCGGCCGCCTGGGCCTGCGCGTCATCCGCTGCGCCCTGCACCGGGCATTTTAGGCGGGCCTTCCGCCCCGACGCTCTTCGGAGAAAGGCTTCGGGCCTGAAGGCCCTCC
>JAIBEO010000200.1 GCA_019459185.1 Rhizobium sp.
CTCCTCCCGGAAATTCCACCGGCCGGGAACCCCGCGTAATCGGCCGCCCGTATCCAGGCGCCCCCAACCCCCCCGCCCCTGGCGGGTGCCGAACGGCATGCGCGCCTGTACGAGGGCTTCGCCTAAGCCGACGCCCTGCCCACCGAAGGCGCGGCCGACCTGGACGACATCGCCGACCTGCCCTTCGGCCAGGCCATCGCCGACGCGGCGCGCGCCGCCGGCGACGAAGAATTCAGCCCTGACAGCCCGCCCCAGCAAGTCGGCCCCGCCCCCGCCGACCCGCAGGCCGAACTGGCCGACGCCAGCGCCGAGCTCGAGGCGAAGAAGGCGCGCATGGCCGAAGTGATGGCCGCGATGCAGGTCCTGGCCGCCGCCGGCAACGACCCGGAAAAACGCGAAGCCGCCATGGCGCGCGTGAAAGCCTCGCAGCGCGCCGTGCGCGACGCCCGCCTGCAGGCCGATTCCGACCGCCGCGCCGCCAAGCTGGAGAATTTGCCGGAGCAGTGGAAGCAGACCTTCCGCACCGAACGCGACGGTCCCGAAGCCGAGCTGCTGGTGCAGGTGGGCGACATCGACAACCTGGGCTTCGGCTGGCCCGGAGGCTTCGACCCGTTCACCGGCAAATCCACGCCGGTGCATCGTTTTCCCTACCTGCCGGAAGCCGACGACCCGCCGGGCACCGACCGCATCATGGTGGTGAGCGGTTATGCCGGCGGCGACGGCGCGCGCCGCGACGGTTACACCTACGAAACCCAGCGGCCGGGCAACCAGCCGCAGTCGCTCGGCTTCGAGTTCGACGCCAGCGGCATCGAGGTGAAAGTGGTGGCGCTGCAGCTGTTCGTCGACGACTTCCAGTCCAAACGCATGGGCAGCCGCTTCCGCGCCTGGCTCGACGGCACCGAGGTGGGTGACCTGGCGGTCACCCTGAACGCGCTCGACCAGACCGGCCCGATCGGCAAGCTGCTCACCCTGCAGCTGCTGCCCGAGTACCTGGACCTGGTGCGCGACGGCAAGCTGATGCTGCGCATCGACGACCCCGACAACGACGCCGGCGACGGCTACGCCTTCGACTTCGCGCGCCTCCTCATCAACCCCAAGGGCTACAAGTACACCGGCACCGTGCGCGGCATCGCCGTGGACACCGAGGCCGGGCGGCCGCTGGCCGGCGTGCTGGTCTCGGCCTCGAACGTGCGCCAGGCGCAGACCGACGCGCAGGGTAAATTCACGCTCGAAGACGTGCCCGCGGGCCTGGTGGTGACCACCGGCAGCAAGCCTGGCTACACGCCCGACAGCGAGGCCGAGGATCTCATCGCCGGCGAAACGCTCGACCTGGTGCTGGAACTGGCGCCGCTCAAGACCGACAGCAGTTCCCTGGCCGAGCAGCTCGAGCGCGAGCGAAAGGTGGACCTGTACGGCATCTACTTCGACACCGCCAAGGCCACGCTGAAGCCGGAATCGGAAGCCACCTTGCAGCAGGTGCTGGGCGTGCTCGAAGCCGACCCGCCGCTGCGCCTGGTCATCGCCGGCCACACCGACAGCGAGGGCGGCGACGCCTACAACCAGTCGCTGTCCGAACGCCGCGCGGCGGCGGTGGTGGCCTGGCTCACCGGCAAGGGCATCGCCGCGGAGCGGCTGGCGTCGGAAGGCCTGGGCGAATCGCGGCCGGTGGCCGACAACGCCAGCGAAGCCGGGCGCGCGCTCAACCGCCGCGTCGAGGTGCGGCTGGCGGACTGATCAGCCCAGGAACTGGCCCAGCGTGACGCGCTCGCGGCGCTCCAGGTCGCGGGCGCTGGCCACGTGCGCGAAGCCCTGGGCCTGGAACAGCGAACGCACCGCGGCGCCCTGCTCGTGCCCGTGTTCGACCAGCAGCCAGCCGCCGGGCAGCAGGTGGTTGGGCGCACCGGCGGCGATGATGCGGATCGCGTCCAGCCCGTCCGGGCCCGAGGCCAGCGCCGAGCGCGGCTCGTAGCGCAGGTCGCCCTGCTGCAGGTGTGGGTCGTCGTCGGCGATGTAGGGCGGGTTCGAGACGATCATGCGGTAGACGTCGCCGGCCACCGGTTCGAACCAGTCACCCTGCAGCAGGCGCAGCGGCAGGCCGGCGTCGGCGGCGTTGGCCCGCGCCACGTCCAGCGCCGCGGTGCTGACGTCCACCGCGCTCACGTCCACCAGCGGCCGTTCGCTGGCGATGGCCAGGGCCACGGCGCCGGTGCCGGTGCCCAGGTCGAGCACCTGGCCCATTTCGTTCACCGGCAGGCGTTCGAGCGCCAGTTCGACCAGCAGTTCGGTTTCCGGGCGCGGAATGAGCGTGTCGCGGGTGACTGCCAGCTCCAGCGACCAGAAGCCGCGGTGGCCGGTGATCTGCGCCACCGGCTCGCCGCCTTCGCGCCGGCGCAGCAGCGTGTCGAAGGCGCGCGCCTCGCCGGGGTCGAGCACGTCGCCCGAATGCGCGTAGAACCAGCTGCGCGGCCGCTGCAGGGCGTGCGCCAGCAGCAGCTCGGCCTCGAACCTGCCCTCGTCGCCGGGAAGGCGCGCGGCGGCATCGCGGATGGCGTTGGCGAGGGTCGTCACCGTCAGCCGGCCAGCAGTTGCCAGCCCTGCACGAAGCAGGCCAGCAGGAACCCGCCGAGGAAAAACAGGTAGGACAGCCGCAGGTAGCGGTACTTGTGGTGCGCCAGGTACCAACCCAGGGCGTAGGTGTCGCGCGCCATGGTCTCGTACACCGAACCGTCGGACTTGAGCGCGCCGGCGATTTCGGTAAGGAACCTTTCGCGCGGCAGCTCGGCGAAGTGGCCGAAGAACATCAGGTTGAACTGCGGCGGGATTTGCCCGTCCCTGAGCTTGAGCGGCCGGTACTTGGGCAGCACCGCCAGCACGGCCAGCAGCAGCGCCAGCATGGTGAAGGCCGCCAGCGTGAGCGAGGCGTTGCGCAGCATGGGGTCGCTGATGCGCCCCAGCACCAGCGTCAGCGTGATCGACGAGATGGTGATGATGATGTTGGCCTTGGTGTCGGCCATCGTCGACAGCGACACATGGTGCTGCTGCATCGTGCGCAGCAGGCAGTCGCCGGTGTTGCGTTCGGGAATGGCCGCGAACAGGCGATCGATGTCGCTGGCGGCGCCGGGTTCGACAGGGGGCATGGCGCGGTCCTCGGGGGGCCGCGCCATGATAGCGCGCCGGCCCGGGGGCCGGCGCCGGGGCCGTGGCTCAGGCCGCCGCGACCGCCGCGACCGCCGCGGTGGCCACCGGGGCCGGCGCGGCGTGGCGGATCAGGTAGTCGAAGGCGGCCAGGCTGGCGGTGGCGCCGGCGCCCATCGCAATGACGATCTGCTTGTAGGGCACGGTGGTGGCGTCGCCGGCGGCGAACACGCCCGGCACCGAGGTGCGGCCGTGCGCGTCCACCACGATCTCGCCGCGCGGGCTCAGTTCCAGCGTGTCGCGCAGCCACTCGGTGTTCGGCAGCAGGCCGATCTGCACGAAGATGCCCTCGAGCCCGAGCTGGCGCACTTCGCCGCTGGCGCGGTCGCGCAGGGCCAGCCCGGTGACCTTGCGGCCGTCGCCCAGCACTTCGGTGGTCTGGCCGTTGAGCACGATGTCCACGTTCGGCAGGCTGCGCAGCTTGCGCTGCAGCACCTCGTCGGCGCGCAGCTTCACGTCGAATTCGACCAGGGTGACGTGCGCCACCAAGCCGGCCAGGTCGATCGCCGCCTCGACGCCGGAGTTGCCGCCGCCGATCACCGCCACGCGCTTGCCCTTGAACAGCGGGCCGTCGCAGTGCGGGCAGTAGGCGACGCCCTTGTTGCGGTATTCGTCCTCGCCGGGCACGCCCATCTGCCGCCAGCGCGCGCCGGTGGACAGGATGACGCTGCGCGAGAACAGGCTGGCGCCGTTGGCCAGCTTCACTTCGACCAGGCCGCCCGGTTCGGCGGCCGGCACCAGGGTCTCGGCGCGCTGCAGGTTCATCACCTCCACATCGTTGGCGCGCACGTTGGCTTCGAGCACCGAGGCCAGCTTCGGGCCCTCGGTGTGGTCCACGGCGATCAGGTTCTCGATGCCCATCGTGTCGAGCACCTGGCCGCCGAAACGCTCGGCCGCCACGCCGGTGCGGATGCCCTTGCGCGCGGCGTAGATGGCCGCGGCCGCGCCGGCGGGGCCGCCGCCAACCACCAGCACTTCGTACGGCGCCCTGGCGCGGATCTTGTCCGCTTCGCGTGCGGCCGAGTTGGTGTCGAGCTTGGCGACGATCTGCGCCAAGTCAACGCGGCCCTGCTCGAACACCTGGCCGTTGAGGAACACCGTCGGCACCGCCATCACCTCGCGGCGCTCGACCTCGTCCTGGAACAGCGCGCCGTCGATGGCCACGTGGCGGATGCGCGGGTTCACCACGCTCATCAGGTTCAGGGCCTGCACCACGTCCGGGCAGTTCTGGCACGAGAGCGAGAAATAGGTTTCGAATTCGAAGTCGCCTTCGAGCGCGGCGACCTGCGCCAGCAGCTCCTGGGACTCCTTCGACGGGTGGCCGCCCACCTGCAGCAGGGCCAGCACCAGCGAGGTGAATTCATGGCCCATCGGAAGGCCGGCGAAACGCACCTGCACCGGCGTGCCCGTGCGCACGATGGCGAACGAGGGCTTGCGGGCGTCGTCGCCGTCCAGACGCAGGCTGATCTTGCCGGAGAGCGCGGCGATGTCGGCCAGCAGGGCCTGCAGTTCGCGCGACTTGTCGCCGTCGTCGAGCGAGGCGACCAGTTCGATCGGCATCACCAGCTTCTGCAGGTAGGCGCCGAGCTGGGTCTTGAGGGTCTCGTCAAGCATGGCATGGCTCCGGGAAGGGAAAGGGGAAAGGAAACTTGCGGTTGCGGCCCCGCGGGGCGGCAGGCGCAAGGCTCCGGGCGCGCTTGCGAAAACGCCCGGGCGGGGAAACCGCCCGGGCGTTGGGAACACCGCGGGGCGGTTCAGATCTTGCCGACGAGGTCCAGCGACGGCGCCAGGGTTTTCTCGCCTTCCTTCCACTTGGCCGGGCAGACCTGGTTCGGGTTGGCGGCGACGAACTGGGCGGCCTTGAGCTTGCGCAGGGTCTCGCTCATGTCGCGGGCGATGGCGTTGTCATGGACTTCCATGGTCTTGATCACGCCGTTCGGGTTGATCACGAAGGTGCCGCGCAGGGCCAGACCCTCTTCCTCGATGTGCACGCCGAAGGCGCGGGTCAGGGCGTGGGTCGGGTCGCCGACCAGCGGGAACTTCGCCTTGCCCACGGCCGGCGAGGTCTCGTGCCAGACCTTGTGCGAGAAGTGGGTGTCGGTGGTGACGATGTAGATCTCGGCGCCGGCGGCCTGGAACTCGGGGTAGTTCGCGGCGGCGTCCTCGACTTCGGTCGGGCAGTTGAAGGTGAAGGCGGCCGGCATGAAGACGAGCACCGACCACTTGCCCTTCAGGGAGGCATCGGTCACTTCGACGAACTTGCCGTTATGGAAGGCCTGGGCCTTGAACGGCTTGATTTCGGTGTTGATAAGGGACATGTGAAGCTCCGGTTGTTGTGGGGAAGGTGAATTGAAGTTGGGATAATGTTAGGTAGAACCTATCGACATGTGAAATCGTTTTACTCAATCGTGCCGATAGCCGGTGCCTATTGAATTCCGCATTGCGTATTGCCTTCGACTATTCCATAGGCTATAGCCATCACCATGAACCTTCGCGACCTGCGTTACCTGGTGGCCCTGGCCGACCTGCGCCACTTCGGCCGCGCGGCCGAGGCCTGCCACGTCAGCCAGCCGACGCTGTCCACCCAGATCCGCAAGCTCGAGGAAGAGCTGGGCGTCTCCCTGGTGGAGCGCGCTCCCCGGCACGTGATGCTCACGCCGGCCGGCCAGGACATCGCCCAACGCGCCCGGCGCGTGCTGGCCGAGGTGGAGCAGATGCGCGAAACCGCCCGCCGCACCGCCGACCCCGAGGCTGGCAGCGTGCGCCTCGGCCTGTTCCCCACCCTGGGCCCCTACCTGCTGCCGCACGTGGTGCCGCGCATCCGCCGGCGCTTCCCGCGGCTGGAGCTGCTGCTGGTCGAGGAGAAGACCGAAACCATCCTGCACATGCTGCGCGACGGCAAGCTCGACGCCGCCGTGCTGGCGCTGCCGCTGCACGAGGACTGGGCCGACAGCGAGTTCCTGTTCGAGGAGCCCTTCCTGCTCGCCGTGCCCGAAGGCCATTCGCTCTCGGGCCGGCACGACCTCACCCTGGCCGACCTGGGCGACCAGCACCTGCTGCTGCTCGAGGAGGGCCACTGCCTGCGCGACCAGGCGCTGGAAGTCTGCGGCCTGGCCGGCGCCGGCGAAAAGGAAGGCTTCCGCGCCACCAGCCTGGAAACCCTGCGCCAGATGGTGGCCGCCGGCGTCGGCGTCACCCTGCTGCCGGTGCTGGCGGTGAAGCCGCCGGTGCCACCCTCGGCGAACCTGCGCCTGCTGCCTTTCCGCGACCCGCCGCCGAGCCGTCGCCTGGCCCTGGTGTGGCGAAAGAGCTCGGCCATGGCCGCCTTCCTGCACGAACTGGCCGGCGAGCTGCGCGACCTGCCGCCCGAGCTGCTGGCACTGCCTGAATCGCCAGCGGAGCCGGCCGCCGCAAAGGCCGCGAAACCTCGCGCCAAGGCTTGATGGCCCCTGGCAGGCAATGGGTCGGCCACATCCGGTTGTCCCCCGGGTGGCAACGCCCTGCGCATGCGCGTCACCGGCATCGGCTACCGGCCCGAGGCCACCCGCCACCCGCGGCGGTAAGCTGGCGGGGCCCGTGCCCACCGAGGAAGACATCGCCATGGAACTGCAAGGCTCCCGCACCGAAGCCCACCTCAAGGCCGCCTTTTCCGCCGAGGCACAGGCCAACCGTCGCTACCTGTATTTCGCGCAGAAGGCCGACGTCGAGGGCCTGGCCGACATCGCCGCGGTGTTCCGCTCCACCGCCGAGGGCGAAACCGGCCACGCCCTGGGCCACCTCGAATACCTCGAGGCCTGCGGCGACCCCGCCACCGGCCTGCCCATCGGCGACACCGCCAGCAACCTGCGCTCGGCCATCGCCGGCGAAACACACGAATACGCCGACCTCTACCCGGGCATGGCCAAGGCCGCGCGCGACGAGGGCTTCGACGAGATCGCCGACTGGTTCGAGACCCTGGCCAAGGCCGAACGCTCGCACGCCAACCGCTTCCAGAAAGCCCTGGACGACCTCGCGGCCTGAGCCGCGCCCGGCCCGCCGGCGATGCGTGACGACACCTTCCCGGCCCGGCGCGACGCACTGCGCGCCCGCCGCCACCTGGCGCTGGTGCACTCCGACGATTCAACCAGGACCCGCAGGATGGAAAAGCTCACGCGCGCCGACCTGTTCACGCTCGAGGCCTACGCCGAGGCCCGCGAAGCCTTCCGCGCCCGGGTGATCGCGCACAAGCAGGCGCGGCGCGTGCCCCTGGGCACGAACCTCAACCTGCTGTTCGAAGACCGGCTGACGGTGCAGTACCAGGTGCAGGAAATGCTGCGCATCGAGCGCATCTTCGAAGCCGGCGCCATCCAGGACGAACTCGACGCCTACAACCCGCTGGTGCCCGACGGCGCCAACCTCAAGGCGACGATGCTGATCGAATTCCCGGACCCGGACGAACGCAAGCGCGAACTGGCACGCCTGGGCGGCATCGAGCACCGGGTGTATGCGCAGGTGCAGGGCCAGGACCGGGTGCTGGCCATCGCCGACGAAGACCTCGAGCGCAGCGAGGCCGGCAAGTCGGCGGCGGTGCATTTCCTGCGCTTCGAACTCGCGCCGGCGGCGATCATGGCGCTGCGCGCCGGCGCCGCGCTGGCCTTCGGCATCGACGACGCGCGCCTACCGCTCGAGCTGTCCGTGCCCGACGCCACCCGGCTGGCCCTGCTCGCCGATTTCGCCTGAGCCCGTCGCCGGGCTTGTTCGCCGCGCCGGCCGCCGGCTAGGCTCGTGCCATGAACCGCTGGACCTGGCTGCTGATCGCCGGCGCCCTGGCCGCCCTGCTCTGGGCGGCGGGCCGGCACCCGAACGTGGAAGCGCCCCTGGCGTCGGCCGGGCAACCCGCGTTCGACTGCCGCCTGCCCGGCCCGCTGCCCGCGTCGGAAATCGAGGAGCCGCTGCAGGGTCCGGTGCCCGCGGGCGTGGGTGAATTCCGGCTCGGCGCCTACCGCGTGCGCCCGCTGGCCGGCTTCAGCCTGCAGGGGCGCGTGCTGGGCCGCGAGGACTATCGCTTCGACCGGGGCGCCGAACTCTCGCCCACCGACCTGGCGCTGGGCTGGGGCCGCATGGCCGACCCGGCGCACTATTCGCGCCTCGACATCTGGCAGTCGGGCCGGTGGTACCGCTACCGCTGGGGCGGCGACGGCCCGCCGCTGCCGGAGCAGGAAATCGCCCGCTCCAGCGCCAACATGCACCTGGTGCCGGCCAATGGCGCGGTGGCGTCGGCGCTGTCGCGGGTCGAACCCGACCAGCTCGTGCGCCTGCGCGGCTGGCTGGTGGAAGTGCAGGGCGAGGACGGCAGCGTGTGGCGCAGCTCGCTCAGCCGCAACGACACCGGCGACGGCGCCTGCGAGCTGATCTACGTCTGCGAGCTGGCCGCCGAGTGAGTCAGTAGCGCAGCGTCGCCAGCAGCGGCGATTCGCGCCGCCAGCGCGCGCGCCCGTCGAGCGCGGTGAGTTCCAGCAGCACCGCGGCGCCGGCCAGGGTGGCGCCCAGGCCTTCCACCAGTTGGGCGGCCGCGGCCAGGGTGCCGCCGGTGGCCAGCACGTCGTCCACGATCAGCACGCGCGCGCCGCCAGGCACGGCGTCGGACTGCGCCTGCAGGCGGTCGTGGCCGTATTCGAGCGCGTAGCTCACTTCGTGCACCGCCCCCGGCAGCTTGCCCGGCTTGCGCAGCGGCACGAAGCCGATGCCCAGTTCGCGCGCCACCGCGGCGCCCAGGATGAAGCCGCGCGCCTCGATGCCGGCGGCGGCCTGCAGCCCGGCCCCGCGCCAGGGCCCGGCCATGGCCGCCACCGCCGAGGCGAAGGCGGCGCCGTTGGCCAGCAGCGGGCTGAAGTCCTTGAAGCGGATGCCGGGTTTTGGGAAGTCGGGGATGTCGCGGATCAGGCGCGCGAAGTCCATGCACTCAGGCCTCGTCGGCACCGACGCGTTCGGTTTCGGCCAGCGCGGCGGCCACCCACTCGCGCATGGCCGGGAGCGCGTGGATGGCGTCCACGTAGGCTTGCACCGTGGCGTCCATGGGCACGCCGTAGCCGCGGAAGCGCACGCACACCGGCGCGAACATGGCGTCGGCGATGCCGAAGTCGCCGAACAGGTAGTCGCCCTGCCCGGTCGCGGCGCCGCGCAGTTCGCGCCACAGCGCCTGCACGCGGTCGATGTCGCGCTGGGCGGCGGCGTCCCAGTGGCGTTCGCGCGGCACGCGGCGCACGTTCATGGGCAGCTGGCCACGCAGCGCGCCGAAGCCCGAGTGCATTTCCGCCGCCGCGCAGCGCGCCAGCGCGCGCCGGGCCGGGTCGGCCGGCCAGCCGCGGCCGTCGAGCCAGCGCTCGTTGGCGTATTCGCAGATCGCCAGCGAATCCCACACCGCCAGCGCGCCGTCGCGCAGCGCCGGCACGCGCCCGGTGGGCGACCACTGCCAGACCTTCTCGTGGAACTCGGGCGTGTCCAGCGGCAGCCGCACTTCGTCGAAGGGCACGCCGAAATGGCGCAGCAGCAGCCAGGGCCGCAGCGACCAGGAGGAGTAGTTCTTGTTGCCGATGACGAGCGTGATTGCCATGTGTCCTTCTCAGCTGAAGATCTGGTTGCCGCCGTTCTTGGACGCCACCCGCGCGGCGTTGGCGGCACGCGCCACCAGGCCCGGCACGTCGCGCTCGTCCGGGCCGGCCTGGGCGATGCCGACGCTGATCGACAGCATCGGCGCGATGCGCGGGTCCACCACCATGTGCGAAATGGCCTCGCGCAGGCGGTCGGCGTATTCGCGCGCCTGCAGCAGCTTCTTGCCCGGGGCCAGCACCATGAAACCCTCGGGGCCGCTGCGGCCGATCAGGTCGCCGTGGCTCATCTCCTCGCGCAGCATGGTGGCTACCGGCCGCATCGCGGCCACCGCCGCCACTTCGCCGCCGGCTTCGCGCAACGAGGGCAGCTGGTCCACCACCACGTAGAGCAGGCAGAACGGCGATTGCTTCAGGCGCGCGATGTCCATCATCTGCTGCAGGCGCCCGCGCAGCGGCTCCTCGCGGAACACGCCGGTGCCCGGGTCGGCTTCGGCCTGGCGCTGGGCGCTGACCGTGCCCGAGGCTTCCTCGCCCGCCACCACGGCCACGGCGGCGAACTCGGCGCACAGCGCCAGTTCGGAATCACTGTAGGTAACGCCGTCGGGGCGTTCCACCAGCAGCGCGCCCCAGCCCGGCTTCGGGATGGGCAGCGGGATCACGGCCAGCTGCACCTTCTCCAGCGGGCCCTCGGGGCCGTCGAAATCCATGCCCACCTGCTGCGGCGCCTTGAGCTTGCTGAGGTTGCGCAGCAGCGTGGTGCGGTCGCGCAGCAGGTCGCGGAAGCGCGGTTCGGCCGACTTGGGTTCGACCTGCAGCAGCTCCTCGCCGTCGGCGTGCTCACCCACGACCGCCGACGAATCCTGCGGCAGCACCGCCTTCAGGCCGTCGAGCAGGCGTCGGTAGGCGATCCAGGACACGTCGTCGTCGTCGGCGTGTTCGAGGCCATGCTGCAGGCTCTTGATGAGCTTCTCGCGCGCGGCGCTGATCTTTTCCTCGGTGCTGGGCTCCGGCGGCGTCGCGCGGCGCTGGATGGCCCAGCGCTGCAGGCGGGCGCGCACCCAGGGCAAGGCCAGGTACTGCACCATCACCACCGCCAGCAGCAGCTGCCAGGCGTGCAGCGTCCACCAGTTCGCCGCCAGCACCTGGTGGTCGGCCAGCACGCGCACCAGCACCGCGCCGCCCATGGCCAGCAGGGTGAGCAGCGGCGCCCAGCGCGTGCTGCGCGAATCGAGCACCAGCATGAACAGGCAGGCCACCAGGGCCACCGGGTAGCTGAACCAGGCGACCCACTGCAGCGTGGTGGCCGTCGCCGCCGGCAGCGTGAGCGCGAACAGCGCACCGGCCACCAGCACCCAGCCCAGGCCGCGCATCCAGCCCACCAGCTGCGGCGCCGACTTGGCCAGGCCGCTGTAGTGGCGCGTGGCCAGCACCACCGGGCCGGCGCCGAGCAGGAACAGCGCCTGCGGCACGATCGCGCCCAGGCCCGACAGCAGCGCCACCTCGGGCAGCGAATACAGGTGGCCGTTGATGCCCAGGCAGGCCAGCCAGGCGCAGAAGGCCGCGCCGCCCACCGACAGCGCACCGGCGCGGGCGTCCTCGGCGTGGCGCACCAGCGACAGCACCGCCACCAGCAGGAACAGCAGGTAGGTCACCCGGAACCAGAAGCGCGCACTGCTGTTCTCGGCGCTTGCCGCCTCGACGTCGCGCAGGCGCACGTGCAAGCCGCCCATCACCTGACCTTCCAGCTCCAGGTAGAGCTCGGTGGGACCCGCGGTGCCCTCGGGCAGGGGCAGCTCGAAGGTGGCCGGCCAGGGCGCGCGCTCGCTGGTGCGGCGGAAGAAGCCGTCGCGTGCCACCACGTCACCGGGCGGATGCAGGCGCAGGCGCAGCTGGTCGAGCGGCACGCGCACCACGCCCAGGCGCCACTGGCGACCGTCGGCGGGCAGCTCGGTGCGGATGCGGACCCAGAGCACGTGGCCGTCGCGGGCCGTGAACGGGAAGCCCGGCGTCAGCACGGGCGTGAAGCCGGGCTGGGCGCGGCCACTGAGGATGTCGTCGAGGGTGGTGAGGACCGGCGTCTCCATCACCGCCAGGTCGAGCACCGGCTCGCTGGCCGCTTCGGCGGCCGGTGCCTGGGCCCGCGCGGGCGGGCCGGCAAGCAAGAACGCGGCGGCCAGGACGATGGCGCCGATACCCGTGGTCAAGGCCCATGCGGTTCGCAAGCGCCACTCTCCCCGTTTGTGCATGCAGCCCCCTGCCCGGCGATTCTAACCCCGGCCGCGGCCGGGAATCAGCCGGGGCCGCGCCGGCGCGCCGAGCCGGTAAACTAGCGGCCTTCCCACGCCCCATCCGGACGCATGACCGCCACCCCCGCCCCCACCGACGCCACCGCGCCGGAAAAGAACGACTTCATCCGCCAGATCGTCCGCGAGGACCTGGCGTCCGGCAAGCACGCGTCCATCCGCACCCGCTTCCCGCCCGAGCCCAACGGCTACCTGCACATCGGCCACGCCAAGTCGATCTGCCTGAACTTCGGCATCGGCCGCGAGTTCGGCGGCCTGGTGAACCTGCGCTTCGACGACACCAACCCGGCCAAGGAAGACCCCGAGTACGTCGAGGCCATCAAGGAAGACGTGCGCTGGCTGGGCTTCGAGTGGGCCGAGCTGCGCCACGCCTCCGACTACTTCGAGGTGTTCTACCGGGCCGCGCTCAAGCTGGTCGAGGACGGCAAGGCCTATGTCTGCGACCTCGACGCCGAGCAGGTGCGCGCCTACCGCGGCACGCTCACCGAGCCGGGCCGCAATTCGCCCTTCCGCGAGCGCAGCGTCGAAGAGAGCCTCGACCTGTTCCGGCGCATGCGCGCGGGCGAGTTCCCCGACGGTGCCCGCACCCTGCGCGCGAAGATCGACATGGCCAGCGGCAACATCAACTTGCGCGACCCGGCGATCTACCGCATCAAGCACGTGCCGCACCAGAACACCGGCGACGCCTGGCCGATCTACCCGATGTACGACTACGCGCACTGCCTGTCGGACGCGCTGGAAGGCATCACGCATTCGCTGTGCACGCTCGAGTTCGAGGACCACCGCCCGCTCTACGACTGGTTCGTGGACAACGTGGACCTGGTGCGCAACCCCGGCCTGTACCAGTCGCTGGTGGACGCCGGCTTTTCCGTGCCCGCCGCGAAGCCACGCCAGATCGAATTCTCGCGCCTGAACATCAACTACACCGTGATGAGCAAGCGCAAGCTGCTGGCCCTGGTGCAGGAAGGCCTGGTGGCCGGCTGGGACGACCCGCGCATGCCCACCCTGCAGGGCCTGCGCCGCCGCGGCTGCCCGCCGGCGGCGCTGCGCCTGCTGGCCGACCGCATCGGCATCAGCAAGCAGAATTCGCTCATCGATTTCTCGGTGCTCGAAGGCTGCATCCGCGAAGTGATGGATTCCGCCAGCCCGCGCCGCATGGCCGTGGTCGACCCGCTCAAGCTCGTCATCACCAACCTGCCGGAAGGCCACGCCGAAGCGCTGCGCTTCGCCAACCACCCGAAGGACGCCAGCTTCGGCGAGCGCGAAGTACCGTTCTCGCGCGAGCTGTGGATCGAGCGCGAAGACTTCATGGAAGTGCCGCCCAAGGGTTTCCACCGCCTGGTGCCGGGCGGCGAAGTGCGCATGCGCGGCGTCGGCATCGTCAAGTGCGAGGACGTGGTGAAGGACGGCGAGACCGTGGTGGAGCTGCGCTGCACGCTCGACCCCGATTCTCGCGCCGGCCTGCCCGGCGCCGATCGCAAGGTGAAGGGCACCATCCACTGGGTCAGCGCCGCGCACGCCGTGGCCGCCGAGGTGCGCCTGTACGACCGACTGTTCTCGGTGCCCGACCCGGACAAGGACGAAGCCGGCAAGACCTACCGCGACTACCTCAACCCGGCTTCGGCGCGCGTGGTGCGCGGCTGGGTCGAACCTTCCGCCGCCGCGCTGGTGCCGGAGGACAGCGTGCAGTTCGAGCGCCTGGGTTATTTCACCGCCGACCGCCGCGACCATGCGCCGGGTACGCCGGTGTTCAACCGCACCGTGACCCTGCGCGACACCTGGAGCAGCAAATGAGCGAAGCGGCCTCGCGCCCCCGCTGGCCCTGGCCGCTGGCCTTGCTGGCGTTCGCCGCCATCGGCGCGCTGTGGTTGGTGCCGGGGTTGTCATTTCCCTGGCGCGGCGGGCTGGTGGCGCTGGCGGTGCTTGCGGCCACCTTCGCCGAATACCGCAGCCTGCGGCCGTTGGGCCTCGCCTGGCCCTGGCCGCGGCACACGCTGGCCTGGATGCTCGGTGCCTTCGTCGTGCTTGAGCTGGTGATGGACCTGCTGGTGCAGCCCGGCATCGCCGCCGCCACCGGCGAGCCCACCGACTACTCCGCGTTCGCCGCGCTGCAGGGCAACACGCCCACCACGCTGCGTTACCTCGCCGGCATGTGGCTCAGCGCCGCGCTGGCCGAGGAGCTGTACTACCGCGGCCAGGTCTTCCTGCTCGCCGACCGCCTGCCCACGGCCGCGCGCACGCCGGTGGCCGTGCTCGCGGGCGCCGCGCTGTTCGCCGCGCCGCATGCCTACCAGGGGGTTTCGGGGCTGCTGGTGACCTTCGCCTTCGGCCTGGCCTTCGCCGGCGTGTTCGTGCTCTCGCGTCGCAACCTGTGGGTCACCATCGGCGCGCACGGGCTGGTGGATACGCTTTTCCTGCTGCTGGCGTACACGGGCGGCCTTTCCTGGTACGCCTGACGGTGACACCGATGATCTATGCCCAGCTCCACCTCACCCTGCCCGCCTGGATCCACGACGAAGTGGACGCCAGCCGCAGCTACCCGGGCACCGAAGAAAAGGTGGCACTGGCGATCCAGCTCTCCCGCCGCAACGTCGACCACCGCAGCGGCGGCCCCTTCGGCGCGGCCGTGTTCAGCGGCGACCGCCTGGTGGGCGTGGGCGTGAACCGCGTGGTGCCGCACAACTGCTCGGCCGCGCACGCCGAGGTGATGGCCCTGGCCACCAGCCAGCAGCGGTTGCAGAGCTACCGCCTGAACCAGGCCGGCGAACGCATCACCCTGGCCACCTCGGCCCAGCCGTGTTCGATGTGTTACGGCGCGGTGGTGTGGGCCGGCATCGACGAACTGCTCGTCGCCGCCCGCGCCGACGACGTGCAGGACCTGGCCGGCTTCGACGAAGGCCCGCTGCCCGCCGACTGGAAGGGCGAACTGGAAAAACGCGGCATCGCCGTGCACACCGACCTGATGCGGGACCACGCGCGCGACGTGCTGCGCGACTACGGGGAGAGCGGCATTGTCTACTGAGGGCCTGCTGGCCTACTGCCGCCCGGGCTTCGAGCCCGAACTCGCCGCCGAGCTGGGCGAACGCGCCGCCGCCGCGGGTTTCCACGGCTACGCGCGCGCCGAGCGCAACACCGGCTACGTGCAGTTCCTGGGCGTCGAGGACGGCGCCGCGCTGGCGCGCGCCCTGCCCTGGTCCACGCTCATCTTCGCGCGCCAGAAGCTGCGCCTGTTCGCCGACCTCCCCGGCCTGGACCCGAAGGACCGCATCGCCCCGATCATGGACGCGCTCGGCGGCCGCGGCCGCCACGGCGAGGTCTGGGTGGAGCACCCGGATTCCGACGAAGGCAAACAGCTGGCCGGCCTGGCCCGCGCGCTGGGCAATGCCCTGCGCCCGGCGCTGCGCCAGCGTGGCCTGGTGACCGACAAGGACGACCCGCGCCTGCCGCGCCTGCACGTGCTGCTGCTGGCCGGCAACCACGCCCTGCTGGGCAGCGCCGACCCCAAGGACGCCTCGCCCTGGCCACTGGGCGTGCCGCGCCTACGCGCGCACGCCGACGCGCCCAGCCGCTCCGCGCTCAAGCTCGAGGAGGCGCTGATGTGCCTGCTCACGCCCAAGGAGCGCGAGGAATTCCTGCAGCCCGGCATGAACGCCGCCGACCTCGGCGCCGCGCCGGGCGGCTGGAGCTGGGTGCTGGCGCGCCGGCACATCCGCGTGGCCGCCATCGACAACGGCCCGCTGGCCCAGAGCGCGCTCGACACCGGCGTGATCGAACACATCCGCGCCGACGGCTTCCGCTGGCAGCCGCTCAAGCCGCTGGACTGGATGGTCTGCGACATGGTCGAGTCACCGGCCAAGGTGGCCGACCGCATGGCCACCTGGTTCCGCGAAGGCTGGTGCAAGCGCGCCATCTTCAACCTCAAGCTGCCGATGAAGAAGCGCTGGGACGAGACCCGCGACTGCCTGCAGCACTTCGTCGACCACGCCGGCCGGCCGCTCACGCTGCGCGCCAAGCAGCTCTACCACGACCGCGAGGAAATCACGGTCTATGCGGGCTAGCCTGCTCGCGCTGCTGCTGGCCCCGGGCCTAGCGGCGGCGCAAGCCGGCGATTATTTCGCGCGCGTCGACCTGGACGGCGACGGCCGCGTGTCGCGGCATGAATTCCTCGAGCGCATGAGCTTCGCGTTCCGGCAGATGGACACGAACGGCAACGACGTGCTCGAACCCGGCGAGCAGCACCTGCCCGACGCCGACACCCTCACCCTGGCCCAGCACCACGAGCGCTTCGGCGCGCAGTTCAGCCGCCAGGACGCCGACGGCGACGGCTACCTCAGCCGCGCCGAGCTGCTCGCCCCGCCCCGTCGATAGGTTTTTGTAGGATCGGCTTCAGGCGGCGAGCAGGGGCTGGAGGTAGCCGATGATGGCGAACACCGCCATGGCCACCATCAGCAGCAGCGTCAGCAGCGTGCCCAGGAAACGGCCCGGGCTGCTGCCCGCACTGCGGCTCAGGCCCCAGGCGTGCAGCAGGCGCGACACCAGCAGGGTGGCGCCGAAGCCGTGGATGGCCGCGTCGGGATAGCCGTTGAGCTCCATGCCGCCGAGCAGCAGCAGCGCCAGCGGCAGGTATTCCACCGCGTTGGCATGCGCGCGCACGCGGCGGTTGAGTTCGCCGTGGCCGCCGTCGCCCAGACCCACCTTGAACTTCACCCGGTAAGCCATGACGCGACCCGCGAGGAACAGGACCAGCAGGGTGCAGAGCGCGGCATAGAACAGGGTGATCACGGGTCGTCCTCAGATGAGGCCGGGTTTCCAGGGGCCAGTGATGGCCACGGTGAAACCCGGCTCGTAGATGTTGGCGAACAGCCATTTTCCGTCGGGCGAGAAGCAGGCGCCAGCCCACTCTTCCTCGCGGAAATCGCCGTCGAAGCCGCGGAAGCCGTCGAGCACCACGTTGTTGCGGCAGAATTCGAACAGCCCGCCGCCGCCGGTCATGCCGTACAGGCGCTGCACCGGCTGCTCGGAATCCTCGCAGATCACCAGACCGCCGCGCGGGCTGAGGATGATGTTGTCGGGGTAGTCGAGCACTTCGCGCGAGGATGATTCGAACACCAGCTCCAGCGTCTCTTCGCCCGGGCGGTAGGACCAGAGCTGGCCGCAGCCGGCGTTGCCGCCGCTGGTGGAAGTGAAGAACACGCGGCCGTCGCCGACGATCACGCCTTCGAGCCGCGTGAACAGCGAGGCGCCGTTGGCCACGCCCTGGCGCGACAGCCCGGCCGGGCCACCCTGCGAATCGCGGCCCCTCTCCGGAAACTCGATGTCCACCCAGCGCACCTTGAACACCTCGCCCATCCGGCGCCCGGTGCGCAGGTCGGGCACGCCCACCGCCTGCAGCATCTGCAGCCGGCCGCCGCGAATCAGTTCGCCCGGCTTCGCCGGCAGGAATCGGTAGAAACCCGCTTCCGGCTCGTGGTCCTCGGTGAGGTAGACGGTGCCGGTGGCAGGATCCACCGAGGCCGCCTCGTGCTTCATCTGGCCCAGACCGACCAGCGGCTCCGGCTTCGCCAGGCCGTGGGCGGGCACTTCGAAGACGAAGCCGTGGCTGCGCGCCAGGTTGCGGAAGGCGTTGTCTTCGAAACGCACGCGTTCGCCGGCGTCGGAGACGATTTCCTCGCACGACAGCCAGGTGCCCCAGGGCGTGGCGCCGCCGGCGCAGTTCACCAGCGTGCCCGAAAGCGAAGGCCGGGCCTCGACCAGTTCACCGCGGGCGGTATCGAAGCGCAGCGTGACGGTACCGCCGGCGCAGTCGGGGTCGTAGGTGGCTTCGGCCGGCGCGAAGCTGCCGACCTGCTGGTACTTCACTTCGTGGTTGCGCACCAGGGTGATCACGCTGCCTTCGGCGCCCACCACGCCCATGCCGTCGTGTTTGCCCGGGCAGGGCCGGCCGTCGGACAGCGCCTCGCTTTCCCAACCGAAGCTGGTGTAGCTGAAACCCTGCGGCAGCTGCAGCAGCGGCAACCCGGTGGCCAGGTCCTTCACCGGCGCCAGCGGGCCGTAACCCGGGTGAACCAGGTTCGTGTGGCCGGCCTGCGCCAGCAGCCTGCCCACCGGGCTCAGTCCCAGCGCGGCGGCACCGAGGCCAAGGCTGCCCTGCAGCAGGCGGCGGCGGGAGATCAACGGCGTGCTTTCGTGGAAACTCATGATCCAGCGACCCGGCAATGACGACCCCTGATTACATCAGACGCGTGTCTCATTCCCGTGACGGCTCGGCGTCCGGCAGGCTGATGGCGGTGGCGACGATGCGCAGTTCGCGCGCGGCCGGGGCCCTGGCGCCGTCGTCCTCGACCAGGTGGCGGGCGTGTTCCTCGCTGATCGGCTCCACTTCCAGCACGCCGTAGGCGACGGCCGGGCCGCTGGCGTCCCTGGGCACGGCGAAACTTTCGCCCTTGGCCATTACCCGGGCGCTGTGGCCGTCCTGCTCCATCACCACCCAGCAGCCCTTCTTCTGGCAGACCTCGGTGATGCGGCCGCTGAACTTGCCGGGCTTGCCGGCGTATTCGCCCGGGTTTGCGGCGGTGGTGGCGATGGCCACGGCCTCGCCTTCCGGCATGGGCTCGCCGTAGTTGGCGGCGATGGCCACCGGGCTCAGGAACAGCAGGGTCGGAAGCAGCAGGCGCATCGTCTCGGGTCCTCAGGCGGCCAGGGAGCGGGCCGCCAGCGCGGCGACCTCGTGGGTGGTGGTGAACTTGCCTTTTGCGTCCCTGGCCAGCTGGGCCAGGGCGCAGCCGGGATCGTGGGTGAAGTACAGGTGCACGTTGCGCGCCAGCTTGTCTTCCAGGAAGGCGCGCTTTTCGTCGATGAGCATTTCCGGGAAACGGTCGTAACCCATGGTGATGGGCACGTGCACCCAGGGCCGACCGGGGATCAGGTCGGCGCAGAACACCAGGCCGCCGTGCGCTTGGCCGTCGGCAGCCGGTGCGCCGCAGATTTCGGCGAGCATCAGGCCGGGCGTGTGGCCCTGGCTGAAGTGGAAACGCACGCTGTCGCCCAGCGCCGCGCAATGTTCGCCCGACACCAGTTCCAGCCGGCCGCTGGCTTCGAGCAGGCCGGTGAGTTCCGGGATGAAACTGGCGCGGTCGCGCGGGTGCGGGTTGAGCGCGCGCTGCCAGTGTTCGGCGCCCACCACGAAAGTGGCATTCGGGAACAGCAGTTCGGGCGCGTGGCCTTCGCGCCAGGGCGCCAGCAGGCCGCCGGCATGGTCGAAGTGCAGGTGGCTGAGCACCACCACGTCCACGTCTTCGTGCGAGAAGCCGGCTTCGGCCAGCGAATCGAGCAGCACGTGCCGCTCCTCCACCACGCCGTAGCGCTCGCGCAGCTTCGGCTCGAAGAAGGCGCCGATGCCGGTTTCGAACAGCACGGTCTTGCCCTTGAGCGGGCTGGCCAGCAGCGCACGGCAGGCCAGGTCGATGCGGTTGGCGTCGTCGGGCGGCGACCACTGCGCCCACATCGCGCGCGGGGCGTTGCCGAACATCGCGCCGCCGTCGAGGCGCTGCGAGTTGCCGAGGATGGACCAGAGTTTCATGGCGGACTCCTAGCGGTAGACCGAGGCTTCGCTGGACGAGCCCTTGCCCACGCCCTTCCAGCGCGGGTCGGTACCCGCTTCCACGGCACCGGTGCCGCGGTTCCACAGCACCACCTGCATGTTGCCCCAGGTGCTGTCCCGGGCGTCGATGTCGTGGCCGCGCGCCGTGAGCGCGGCCAGCTCGGCCGCGGGGAAGGCGCCGGGCGCGGCCGAGGTCGCGTCCGGCAGGTACTGGTGGTGGAAACGCGGCGCATCGGCGGTGGCCTGCGCGCCCTTGCCGTCGAGCAACTCCAGCACGCCCAGCAGCACCATGGTGGTGATGCGGCTGCCACCCGGCGTGCCGAGCACGGCGGTGCGTTCCGGGCCGATGACGAAGGTGGGCGTCATCGACGACAGCGGGCGCTTGCCCGGCGCGATGGCGTTGGCGTCTTCGCCCACCAGGCCGAAGGCGTTGGGCACGCCCGGCTTCACCGAGAAATCGTCCATCTCGTTGTTGAGCAGGAAACCCGTGCCCGGCACCACCACTGCGTTGCCGTAGGGCAGGTTCACGGTCTGGGTGACGGCGGCCAGGTTGCCCTCGGCGTCGACGATGGAGAAATGCGTGGTGTCCGGGCGAAGCGGCGTGGCGTTGACACCGGGCAGCAGGTCGCTGGGCGTGGCCTTGTCCGGGTGGATCGAGGCGCGCAGGCCGGCGGCGTAGTCCTTGCCGGTGAGCATGGCCACCGGCGCCTGCACGAAGTCGGGGTCGCCCAGGTACAGCGCGCGGTCGCGGTAGGCGCGGCGCATGGCTTCCACCGCCAGGTGGGTGCGTTCGACCTTGCCCAGGCGCGGGTAGTCGTAGCCTTCGAGCACGTTGAGGATGGTGGCCAGGGCCACGCCGCCCGAGGACGGCGGCGGCGCGGTGACGATGTCGTGGCCGCGGTGGCGCAGGCGGATGGGTTCGCGCTCGACCACGGCGTATTCGGCCAGGTCGCGCTCGCTCCAGATGCCGCCGGCGGCGCGCACGCCCTTCGCCAGCCTGCGCGCGTAGGCGCCGTGGTAGAAGCCGCGCGCGCCCTTCGAGGCCAGCAGTTCCAGCGTGCGGGCGTAGTCTTCGTTGCGCATCAGCGTGCCTTCGGCGGGCACCTGGCCGTTGCGCAGGAACAGCTTCGTCGCGGCCGGGCTGCGCGCCAGCACGTCGCGGCGCCAGCCGAGCATGGCGGAATTCTTGGGGCCGAAGCGCCAGCCCTCACGGGCCAGGCGGATCGCCGGCGCCAGCGACTTCGACAGCGGCAGGCGGCCGTACTTCGCCGCCAGGTGATCCAGCGCGGCCGGCATGCCGGGGATGCCGGCGGCCAGCGCGCCGTTCACCGATTTGTCCCGGTCGGCGTTGCCGGCGGCGTCGAGGTACATGTCGCGGCTGGCGGCCAGCGGTGCGCGTTCGCGGGCGTCCACGAACACGTCGCGCCCGTCCCTGGCCACGTGCAGCAGCAGGAAACCGCCGCCGCCCAGGCCCGAGCTCTCCGGCTCCACCAGGCCCAGCGTGGCGCTGACCGCGATGGCGGCGTCGAAGGCGTTGCCGCCCATGGCCAGCACTTCCATGCCGGCGTCGGTGGCGTAGGCGTTGGCGCTGGCGATGCCGGCCTGGGACGGGCGGTCGACGCGCGCGGGCGCGTCGGCGTGGGCCAGCGGCGCGAGCAGCAGCAGGCCGATCAACAGCAGGCGGGTCATGCGGCGGATTGTCCTCGGGTGAGCGCGTGGTACTTGGCGAGCAGCTGCTCGCGCGTCTCCGGGTTGCCGGCATCGAGCTCGATGCACTCCACCGGGCAGACCACCACGCACTGGGGTTCGTCGAAATGACCCACGCACTCGGTGCACAGGTTCGGGTCGATTTCGTAGATGGTCTCGCCCTGGCTGATCGCGGTGTTCGGACAGGCCGGGGCACAGACGTCGCAGTTGATGCAGAGCTGGTTGATCAGCAGGGACATGGGGGTCGTCCCGGCCGTGTGCGGGAACCCGCCGCTTGGGCGGGTTCCCGGCGGGCCAGGCTTACTTGGCCTCGACGAAGATGTACTTGGCGCCGGCGGCTTCGACGGCGGCCTTCACGCGCTCGTTGTCGGCGGCGTTGCCGATGAACAGCACCTGCGACCCCTTGAGGGCGGTCGGCTCGGCGCCGGTGAAGGCGGTGACGATCAGGTCGGCCATCTTGGTGCTGTCCGGCGAACCGAAGGCCAGCATGTTGCCCGGCAGCACCGTGCGCTGCACGACGGCGGCGACGTTCTCCAGCTGGCGGTCGTACATGGTCTTGCCGTCCTGGTCACCCTCGGCCGGGGTGGCGGCGTTCATCGGCAGGTAGTACGGGAAGACGCGGTCGGTGACGCCGGCCTGGTTCTGGCCGACCACCTGGCCCAGGTATTCCTTCCAGGCCATGTCGTCGGAGCCGGCCGGGGCGACCAGGGCGACGGGTTCGTTGGACGTGGCTTCCTCGGCCTTCTTGCAGCCGGAGAGCAGCAGGGCGGAGAGAAGCAGGGCGACGGGAGCGAGAGCGCGGGTCATGGCGGTACCTCTTTTGTGTGTTGGGCTTAGGAACGCTTCCACCGGGCGGCCAGGGCCTGCGCGACGGCCGGGTGCACGAACCCGGAGACGTCGCCGCCGAGCCGCGCAACCTCGCGCACCAGGCTGGAAGAAATGAAACTGTGTTGTTCGGCGGGCGTCAGGAACAGCGTTTCGACGTCCGGGATCAGGTGGCGGTTCATGCTGGCCATCTGGAATTCGTATTCGAAGTCCGACACCGCGCGCAGGCCGCGCAGCAGCACGCCGGCGCCCACGTCGTGCACGAAGTGGGCCAGCAGCGAATGGAAGCCAACCACTTCGACATTGGCGTGGCCGGCCAGGGCGATGCGCGCCAGCTCGACCCGCTGCTCCAGCGGCAGGGCCGGGCTCTTGCCGGGACTTTCGGCGATGCCCACGATCACCTTGTCGAACAGCGGCGCGGCCCGGGCGACCAGGTCGATGTGTCCGTTGGTGATGGGATCGAACGTGCCGGGATAAACCGCGACGCGGGTTCGGGCCAGGCTCATGCCGATCAGTCGCCCTGCGGGGTGGATTCGCCCGGAAGTGTAGCAGCGGAATCCGGCGCCGGCCCCCCTTCCGCCCGCAACAGCGCATATCGCACCTCGCGGGTCCGGCCCTCGCGGTGCGGCAGCCAGTCCGCGGGCAGCGAAGGCGCCACGTTCTGCGGCGTTTCGACGTAGATCCACGCCCCCGGCGCCAGCCACGGGCCCAGCAGCGCCGCCGCCGGCTCCCACAGCCCGGCCTCGAAGGGCGGGTCCAGGAACACCAGGTCGAAGGCCTGGTCGGGGGCGCGCCGCAGCCAGGCCAGCGCATCGGTGGTGTCGACGGCCACGCTGGCGGCCTTCAGCCGGGCCGCGCTGTCGCGCAGGCCCTGGGCCAGGCCGGGGTCGCGCTCGACCAGCCGCACCGCCGCCGCGCCGCGCGAGGCCGCCTCGAAGCCCAGCGCACCAGTGCCCGCGAACAGGTCCAGCACCCGCGCACCGGGCAGCTTCGGCTGCAGCCAGTTGAACAGGGTCTCGCGCACCCGGTCGGAGGTCGGGCGCAGGCCCGGCCGGTCGGGCACGGGCAGCTTCGAGCCGCGCAGCTGGCCGGCGATGATCCGGACGGTACCGGGAGGGCGCGGGTTCATCGGAGGGGCAGGAAGCCGGGTGGTAAGATTCCGGCCATTGTCCGCGAAAGCAGCGCGATGTTCGATTTCCTGAAGAAGAAGCCCGAAAAACCCGAGCCGGCCAAGCCCGCGGCGGCGCCCGCGCGTTCCGGTTTCAGCCCCGAGGACCTGGCCCGCGCCTTCACCGTGCACCAGGAGGAAAAGGCCGCCCGCGCCGAGGCCGAGCGCGCCGAGGGCCGCGAGGCCATGAAGGGCGTGCTGGGCGGCAGCCTGTTCGCGCGCAGCCTGGGCGGGCTGTTCTCGCGCAACCCCAAGCTCGACGAGGACCTGCTCGACGAGATCGAAACCGCCCTGATCGGCGCCGACGTGGGCGTCACCGCCACCACCGAGATCGTCGAGCGCATGCGCAAGCGCATGAAGGCCCGCGACTTCGCCGACGCCCAGGCCCTGCTCACCGCCCTGCGCAACGACCTGCTGGCCATGCTGCGCCCGGTGGCCAAGCCGCTGGAAATCGATCCGGCCGCCAAACCCTTCGTCATCCTCACCGTGGGCGTGAACGGCGTCGGCAAGACCACCACCATCGGCAAGCTGGCGCGGCGCTTCCAGCTCGACGGCCACAGCCTGATGCTGGCCGCCGGCGACACCTTCCGCGCAGCCGCGGTGGAGCAGCTCAAGATCTGGGGCGAACGCAACAACGTGGCCGTCATCGCCCAGGGCCAGGACGCCGACCCGGCCTCGGTGGCCTTCGACGGCCTGCAGGCCGCCAAGGCGCGTGGCATGGATATCCTGATCGCCGACACCGCCGGCCGCCTGCACACCCAGCAGGGCCTGATGGCCGAGCTGGGCAAGATCCGCCGCGTGCTGGCCAAGCTCGACGAACGCGCGCCGCACGAAGTGCTGCTGGTCATCGACGGCACCACCGGCCAGAACGCGCTCAACCAGCTGCGCCAGTTCCACGCCGCGGTGCGCGTGACCGGCCTGGTGGTGACCAAGCTCGACGGCACCGCCAAGGGCGGCGTGGTGTTCGCGCTGGCGCGTGAATTCGGCCTGCCGATCCGCTTCATCGGCCTGGGCGAAAAACCCGAGGACCTGCGCGTGTTCGACCCGGAAGGTTTCGTCGACGCGCTGCTGCCCGGCACGCTCGGGGCCTGAATGGACACGGCGCCGCGCAAGCGCCGCTGGCCGGTTTACCTCGCGGTGCTGGCCGTGGCGCTGCTGCTGGGCGCCTGGTGGGTGAACCGTGCGCTGGAACCGCAGCGCCTCGCCGCCACCGTGCTGGCCAGCGTGGGTGAATCGCAGGGGCTCGAGATCACCTTCACCGGTACGCCGGAATACGCGCTGCGCCCCGAACCGCGCCTGCTGCTGGAAGGCGTGGTGGTGCGCCAGCCCGGCGCCGCCGCGCCGCTGCTCACTGCCGCGCGCGCCGAAGTCTCCCTGCCTTGGGACACCGTGCTGGGCGAAGGCCCGGTGGTGGTCACCCGCATCGAACTGGCGCAGCCCGCGCTCGACCTGGCCGCGCTCGACGCCTGGCTGGCCACGCGCCCCGACACGGGGCCCGTCGAGCTGCCCACCCTCACCCGCGGCCTGCACCTCACCGCCGGCACCGTGCAGGGCGACGGCTGGCGGCTGCAGTCGCTGTCGGTGGACCTGCCGGCGCTGACGCCGGGCAAACCCGCCAAGGCCGACGTGGCCGGCGAATTCGTGCGGGGCGAAACCAACCTGCTCTTCACCGGCCCGCTGGCGCTGGAAACCGCCGGCCTCGCCTCGCCGCTGCATTTCGAAGGCGGCGGCAAGCTGCGCAACGGCGAACTCGATGCACGCTGGTCGGCCACGCTGGAGGGCCGTCTGGACCTCACCGGTGCCGCCAGCGTGCTCGACATCGCCGCCCTCGATTTCAAGGGCGAATCGCCGCTGCCCGAACTCGATGCCAAGGGCCGTCTGGCCTTCGGCGACACGCTGGCGCTGGCGCTCTCGGGCCAGCTGGCGAACTGGCCAACGGGCTGGCCACCGCTGCCGGAACCCTTCGCCTCCACGCCCATGCCGCTCGATTACGAACTGGCCTACGACGGCGCCACCGATTTCAGCACGCCGCTCACCCTGCTGGTGTCGCGCGACGGCACGCGCCTCGACTCACGCTTCTCGCTCACCGATCTGCTGGCCTGGCTGGAAAACGACGGCGGCAACCCGCTGCCGCCGCTGCAGGGCACGCTGTCCACGCCTTCGCTGGTCGTCGAGGGCTTCACGCTCGAAGGCGTAGAAGTTCGTCTCGGCGAGCCCGCCGAAGACAACCCTACCGAAGAATGAGCCAGTTCGCGCAACGCCTGCTGCAGTGGTTCGACCGCGACGGCCGCCACGACCTGCCCTGGCAGCACCCGCGCACGCCCTACCGGGTGTGGCTGTCGGAAATCATGCTGCAGCAGACCCAGGTGCAGACGGTGATTCCCTACTACGCGCGTTTCCTGGACGCGCTGCCCACCCTGCCCGACCTGGCCGCCGCCGACACCGACCGCGTGCTGGCGCTGTGGGCGGGCCTGGGCTACTACGCCCGCGCCCGCAACCTGCACAAGGCGGCGCAGGTTTGCGTGGCCGAGCACGGCGGCGACCTGCCCGCCGATTTCGAGAAACTCGCCGCCCTGCCCGGCATCGGCCGCAGCACCGCCGGCGCCATCCTGGCGCAGGCGCACGGCCAACGTTTCCCCATCCTCGACGGCAACGTGAAGCGCACGCTCGCGCGTTTCCACGGCATCGGCGGCTGGCCCGGCGGTTCGGCGGTGGAAAAGGCGATGTGGGAGCTGGCCGAAAACCATCTTCCCGAGACGCGACTGGCCGACTACACCCAGGCCATCATGGATTTCGGCGCCACGCTGTGCACCCGTCACGACCCAGCCTGCATGCTCTGCCCGCTGCAGGACGGCTGCGTGGCGCGCCGCGAGGGCCGCGTCGAACAGCTGCCCGAAGCCAAGCCCGGAAAGCCCCTGCCCGAGCGGCGCACGCTGATGCTGCTGGTGCACGACGCCGGCGACCGCATCCTGCTGGCGCGGCGGCCGGCCAAGGGCGTGTGGTCTGGGCTCTGGTCGCTGCCCGAGGCCGGCAGCCACGACGAGGCGCGCGATTTCCTGTCGCGGCACGCTCCGGCCGCCTTCGACGCCGGCGAAGCGCTGCCGCTGATCGAACACGTGTTCAGCCACTACCGCCTGCACATCGAGCCACTGCGCTGGCGCGTGGCCGACAGCGCCGCGGAAACCGGCGACAATAACGAACTGCGCTGGCAGCCGCGCGAGCGGCTGCACGAACTGGGCCTGCCGGCCCCCGTCAAGAGACTGCTGGGAAACCTGCCATGAGCCGTACCGTGTTCTGCTTGAAAACCCAGGCCGAGGCCGAGGGCCTGCCCTTCGTGCCCTGGCCCGGCGAACTGGGCAAGCGCGTGTTCGCGAACATCGGCCGCGAGGCCTGGCAGCAGTGGCTGGCGCACCAGACCATGCTGATCAACGAGAACCGCCTCTCGCCCATGGACCCGAAGCACCGGGCCTTCCTGGAGGCGGAGATGGAAAAGTTCCTGTTCGGCGATGGCGCCGAAAAGCCCGCCGGCTACGTGCCGCCGGCGGGCTGAAGCGCCTTAGTCGGCAATGCCGGCGTCGCGCTCGGCCTGGCGCCAGGCTTTCACGTTGACCTCGCGCAGGTCGTCGATGCGGCAGCGCAGGCCGTTGTCGCCCACCACGTAGCCGTTGCTGGTGTTGAGCGTGTCGTTGAGCACGTCGAAGCCCAGCTTCCACTCGTTTTCCAGGCGGTTGCAGGCCGGGGAGTCGCGCACGGTGACCAGCCAGGCCTTGAACGGGGTTTCCCAGACCAGCAGATCGAGCGGGCCGACCACTTCGTAACCGTGCATCGGTACCAGGAAGCGCACGCGCTCCACCGATTCGCCGGCGTTGGCGCGCAGCAGTTCGAGGCGCTTTTCGGCCTTGGTGGCCGGGGCGGCGCTGGTGGCGGGATCGGTCGGCGGCTCCGCGGCCAGGGCCGGCAGGGCCAGGCCGAGCGAGAGGGCGAACGCTAGCGAAGTCAGGGCGAGGCGGGTCTTCATGGCGGATCTCCTTGGGCGATGGCCGTGCAGGGCCATGCACCCAACCCTACTCCCGCCCGCGTGAAGCGCCCATACGCCGCCCGCGGGGCATTCAGTACGCATTTACGGCCTCCCCCGGCTTGCCTCGGCCCGCCCGCCTCGGCTATGATCTCGCGCTCGCCCGGGCCCTGCCCCGCGCGTCGCCAGACTCCTGGCCGAGTAGCTCAGTTGGTAGAGCAGGGGATTGAAAATCCCCGTGTCGGCGGTTCGATTCCGTCCTCGGCCACCATATACGTCAAGCACTTACGAAAGCCGCACTAGTTGCGGCTTTTGTTTGTGTGTCAAAAACGTGCCATCGATGCGGCTGGCCGCGCCCCGTAGGTGATCGGCCGCCAAATGCGCGTACCGAAGCACCATCTCGTAGCTCGCCCAACCACCCAACTCCATCAGCTCTTGCAGCGGCGTTCCGTTCTGGACGTGCCAGGACGCCCAGGTGTGCCGCAGGTCGTGCCAACGAAAGCCGGGCTCGATGCCCGCTCTTGCCACCGCTTGCTTCCATGCCCTGGTGGAGCATCGGGCGACGGGTTGGCCTTGGTAGGCAAACACGTACTCCGGATGCCGCCCCAGACGCCGACGCAGAACGTCGAGCGCGTCCTCGTTCAAGGGAACGCCAATGGCCCTGCCAGCCTTGGCCTCGTCTGGATGGATCCACGCCACGCGACGGCTCATGTCCACCTGGTCCCATCGCAGGTAAGACACGTTGCGCTGCCGGAGCCCCGTCGAAAGCGCGACCTGCGCCATGTCCCGGAGGTGGGGCGGCAACTCCGCGAGAAGTCGCCGCGCCTCATCCGGGGAAAGGAAGCAAATGCGCTTCTTCGGTTCCCGGTAGAGCCGGACCTTGGGAATGTGATCCACCCACTCCCAATCGTCCTTTGCCCGTCGCAAGATCGAACGCACCAGGGCGAGGGTTCGATTGGCAGTGGAAGGACTGGATTGCGCCGCCTTCTTCTCGCCAGTCTTCTCGACCACTTCGCGGGTCACCTGACTGAGCATCAAGTGCCCCAGGAAGGGATGCAGCCAACGCAAGTTGGCCACATCCTTGTCGTGCGAACTCTTGTGGCTGGTTTCCTTCACCCACCTCACAGCGGCGTCCTGCCAGCTGCGATCGGGCTTCACGCCTAGCCGCTGTTCTTCCCAGTACCGGACCTTGAGCCGGTCGAGGTATTCCTGGGCGGCGGTTTGGTCTGAAGTCCCAGCAGAGCGGCGTATTCTTTCGCCGTTCGGCGTGGTGAAGGCGACCCACCAGACGTCACCCCGTTTCGATAGCCCCATGAAGATTTCTCCTCGTTGGAGCCACTTAACGGCGCTTGCCTACCGGCAGCGTAAAGCTGACCGAGATACGCAGCAAGATCGTCCTCCAGGAAGACCCAGCGCTTGCCCGGTTTCGCGGCTTTGACGCGGCCCTGGCGGGCGTGCAGGCGCAGGACGGCCGGCGACATGTGCAGCCATGCGGCGGCTTCGTGCAGGTCGAGCGTACGCATGGCTTAGTCCTGGTCATGGGGATCGATCCGCACGTTGTAGCGGCGGGCCTTGGCCCTCGCCTTGCGGTCCAGGTACTCGGCCAGCCGTCGCCCTTCAGCCGCCTCGGGGCCGTCGTGGTAGACCGTCAGGGCCTGGAGGAACTCGCCCAGGCCTTGATCGAGCTCCGTGATGCCCTCGCGGGCCATGAAGGACGTCAGGCCCCAGAGGCCGGCCTTGAAGATGGCGTCATCGCCCGGGGCGCGGGACTTCGTGACCCGCATCAGGGGCGATGCCTCGGGCGGCACATCGAAGACGCCGGCCAGCGCTTCCCACAGCGGGTGAATCGGCCAGCGGGTGCGGGTGTCGTCTGTGGCCGAGGGAATCGCCAGCCGCAGCCATTCCGAGGTCAGGTAGCGCCAGAGGAGTCCCAGGAGAGGCACCGCATCCAACGCCGCGCCCTTGAGCTCGTCCGGCAGACCTTCCCGGCGAACCTGGAACTCCATGCGCCAGACCGTCTGCCCTTCCTGCCAGCCCTGCGCGGCCCACAGCGGCTTGAGGTAGTCCTTGCCTGACTTCAAAAGCTCCCGGGTCTTGTCGTAGAGCCTCGCGCTGACCTCGTTCCCGGCTCCGAACGTCATGCCGGTCACATAGTCCCGGTCCTCATGGATGTCCCGCTTGCGGCAACGCTTTACCCAATGGTCACCAGGGAGGGAGGTGACGTCCAAATCCGTCGTGAAGTCCACGAACAGGTCGATGCGGCTCAGCGTCCCGGGGCCAGAAGCCTCGCCAAATTCGGGGATCAGGGCATCCAGGGAGGCCAAGGCTTCCTCCGCACCTACGGCGGTGAGGTACTCGCTCCGAACTTGGACATGCGCCAACGGCAGAATATTTGCGCTCGCGTTGGAGAGTTCCAAGCGAAACCAGTTGTCCTCCAGCACAAAAGCGAAGCGGCCCCGGCCTCGGGGCGAGACCGTGAAAAAGTGGTCTCCGTTGTAGTACCCGGCTTCGGCCTGCTGCCGGTCATCGATGGACTGGGCCAGCTCCTTGAGCTCTTGGAGCATGACCGCCACATGGCGGTCGATTCCCCCGGGATAGGAGACGTAGACGCTATCCACCCCATGCCGAAGGGGGCGAATGCAGTTAGCGGGTGCTGTGATACTGGGCTTGGCACCCGCCGAAGCCGGCGGCGCGGCAGCCGGCAAGCCGGCCTGTCCGCCGCCGTCCCCGGCCGTGGGGCTGAACTCGTGGTTTTGCATGGCATTTCCTGGTCATCGCCCGTGATTGGACGATAGGAAAGCTATGACCTCACTTGCCTTTGGCCGAGAACCCAAATCGCGGATTTTGAATCCCCGCCTGCTTTTGCCAACTCCGAAAGAGCTTAAAGAGGCTGGCCTTGGCGTCTTCGTTCGCGCCAGTCGTGTCGTATATCTTCAAATGCTCCACAACCAACTCATAGATCTCTTCTCTTGAGCAGGTCTCAAACGCGCCCTGGTCCCGAAGTAGGTATTCCGCCCACCTGAGCTCGGGATACTCGAGGCGTTTCTTATGCGGCCCTTTGATAGCCCTGAAAACTTGTTCCGCGCTTGAAGAATCGCCCGACAATTGACCTAGCCTAAGTCCAACCTGAAAAAAAGACATAGTGGAAACCATGCTATCCACCGAGAGGGCAGCAAAAAGCGCGTTGATATCGCCCTGCTTGGCAGTTTGGATCATGTCGTTGATTGACCTGGAGTAGCACGCAATCGCATCCAAGTTGCCGATCATGGCGAACGCAAGAGGCAAGGTCGCTGGGTGCTCTGGCACTTCGTCAGGCATTGAGTCAACCGCGTCCAAGAGGAAAGCTATCGGGTCGGTCGCTTCGACCGCATCTTTCAGTATTGGCCCAATGCCTGACACGACCGCAATTTTCGCTAACAACTCGATTAGGGTGTCTTGATAGTAGACAGTCCAGTTAGGGACCGCTGCCAATCTTTGAAAGGCTTTGAGCCATTGCGATTCGTCCTGCTGCGAAATCTGCCAAGCCGCTCGCTCTGCCCAAATTTCTTGGAACATGGCGAGGCAGCGCGCGATAGCGCGGCCAGTTATTCTCCCGTAGAGTTTTTCCTCCCACTTAACCATGCGCCTCCCATACCTTGAACCGATGTCCGATGCGGACCCTCTCAAGCGTTACCCAAGCAACAGCACAATTCATAGCGGACTAGCGAGCAAAAGACACTAACCCAGGAATACGTCGATGCGAAATGTCGGAACATATTTTGAGATGCCGGCTCCGTTCAATCTTTTTCATTACACCGGGATCGGCTCATTGATTGGGATGGCGCGATCCAAATCGATCTGGGCGAGCAATGCGTACTATCTAAACGATTCCCGGGAGGTTATTCATGCATGCGACATTTTGACGAAGACCATAGAGATTCGCATTGCTGCCGACAGCGCAGACCCAAGTGAAATCGATTTTCTCATTCAGCTCAAGAGCTGGGCGCAATCGTTCAAGAAGACTCACTACGGAATCTTTATATTCTCACTATCCGAGAAGAGCAGTTTGCTCAGTCAGTGGCGAAGCTATACGCCACATGGGAAAGGGGTGAGCGTCGGCTTTTCGCCTGAATTGCTGAGCAAATTGGCGCAATCCTCGCGATCGGTTCTTGCGAAATGCATCTATGACGCAAGCGAGCAACGAGATGTTATTGAGGGGCTTATCGACTTGATCCTTAAGACCTTCCGAAACGAACAATCGTCTATAGATCTTTCGAGAAACCACCCCAGCGAGCGCTATTTCAGTTTCCTAGAGGTCTATCGCGAGGATTTCTTGAGAGTGCTTTGTCTAATCAAGCACTCTGCATTTTCAGAGGAGGCCGAATGGAGGATCATTTCCCCCTACTTTGCCGGGAATGAAGCGAAACAAATTAGATTTCGGGAAGGAGCATCGATGCTAGTTCCCTACATTGAGATCCCGCTGCCAGAAATCCGACAGCCGTTCGCAGAGATTGTTCTTGGTCCATCGCAATACCAGAACTTGTCAATGTCGGCTTTGAGCAAATACTCACAAACCGAGAACCTTACCTCACTGGTCCGGAACTGCGGAATACCTTTTCGAAAGTGGTGACCGTCAGATACGTTCAGAACGTCAACAGCTTATGAGGGGAATCGAAGATGAGAAACGGCCTACTTCTGTTTGCGATCCTACTTCTTCCGAATTCCGCAGCTCGCTCCCAAGAGGTCGAACGCGAAGTTTGGATATCGAATGGCTTTCTTACGGGCCAGGAGTACTTGGCGCTAGATCAATCGGCAAGGACCACCTTCGCTATGGGTGCGGTAGACGGCATGCTCGTTGCTCCGTTGCTCGGCGCCGCCGACATCGAATGGCTCAATGCTTGCGTAGTCGGCATGACCGGAAGCCAAGTAGAAGCGATGGTTACGAAGGAAGTTAGGGACCACCCAGCCAGTTGGAATTCCGGCGTTTTGACCGCGATCTTCAGAGCCTTCAACACTGGCTGTCCGGGCTCACCAGCGAATTCGGTGCGCCAGATCTGACGCGGATAGTTCGGCAAGCGAGTCCCTGCCCGTGCTCACCGAGCGATGACATGACTGATAACTACGTGATTGCTACCGCCGCTGCTGGAATCTATAGAGCAGTTCACGCAGCGCGTACTGACATCGGCATAGCAATAGATATGATCGGCCTGGTTGTCGGCGATGACGCAGAGGAACCTGCAGATTTTGTAGAAGAAGCCGCATGGACGACTGCTGCCATCAGATACGCCAGGGCGTGGAAGGTTCCGTTGCTGCCTGAAAAGGCGCGAGTACGCTTCTTAGGCTGCCTTACAGAGGCACAGCTTGCGGCACACCAGCATGTCATGACAATTCGAGATGCCATGTACGCCCATCAAGTTGGGGTCGGGATAGATATGACTGTCACAGCCGTTGTAGGTCCGGACAGTTCTGGAAAATCGTGCCTTTGGGGAATGGGGATTCAAAGTAGTCGAATTAGCTCGCCGGGCACGAATGCGGCAAAGCAATTCTTGGAAATCCTGCAAGTCGCTCATGAGCAACTGGAACAGTTAGAGCGCGAGTCCCACAGGCTGGCATTGGAGGATCTGCAGTCTCGCCCCGCAGAAGAATGGATTTTGCGAGGCATTTATCAAAAGAATCTCCAGTTTGACATCCGGGGAGCAACGTACAGGCGCGAGTTCGACAAACGAACGCCGCGAGCCAAGCCTCCTCGCTCCTGAGTAGACATTTCAACTGGCCGTCGTGGGCCAAGCCCAGATTCAAACAGGCGCTCTTCAAATGCTTCAAGAAATCAGGCTAGCGCCGTAAGTGGCTGATTTGATTAGGCTTAAGGCCGCTTTGAAAATCCCCGTGTCGGCGGTTCGATTCCGTCCTCGGCCACCATCATTCCGAACAAGGCCTGCGTGCAAACGCAGGCCTTTGTTTTTGCGCCGCGGAAACCTCAGGCCCCGCCCTGCTCCCGCTGCGTCAGCCACAGCCGCAGGTCGAACTCCAGCTGGTGGTAGTCGGCGGCCATGTGGGTGCACAGCTGGTAGAAGGCCTTGTTGTGCTCGGCCTCCTTCAGGTGCGCCAGTTCGTGCACCACGATCATCTCCAGGAATTCGGCCGGGGCGTCGCGGAACACGCTGGCGATGCGGATCTCGCGGCTGGCCTTGAGCCGCCCGCCCTGCACCCGCGACACCGCCGTGTGCGTGCCCAGCGCGTGTTTCATCACCTGCAGCTTGCCGTCGTAAGCCACCTTGGCCAGCGGCACCGACTGGCGCAGGTGCCGCTCCTTCAGTTCCTGCACGTACTCGTAGAGCTGGCGGTCGCTGCGCACCGCGTGCGCCTGCGGGTACTTTTCCGCCAGCATCGGGCCCAGGCGGCCCTGCCCCAGCAGTTCGCGCACCTTGGCCTGCAGGGGTTCGTGGTAGCCGGCGAGGTACTTCAGGGCGGTCATCGGCGGCTGGGAAAGGGCGTCGGGAGCGGTCGAAGGCTATGATGTCGCGGAATTCCCCCGTAAGACAGCACGATGGCCAAGCCCAACCCCCTCCAGGAACAGCTGCTCAAGGCAGGCCTGGCCAAGAAGTCCAAGGTGGCCGAAGTGGCCCGCGAGCAGCAGAAGGCGCGGCTGGGCAAGGCGCCGTCCGACGCGGCGGAAATCCAGCGCGAGGCCGAGCGCGTGCGCCTGGAAAAGGTGGAACGCGACCGCGCCCTGGAAGCCGAACGCCGCGCCAAGGCCCGCGCCGGCGAACTCGCCGCGCAGGCCCGCCAGATCATCCTGGACAAAAAGCTGCCGCGCACGGGCGAGAGCGAATACCGCTTCCCCGCCGACGGCGCCATCCGCACCGTGCTGGTGGACGACGACCAGCGCAAGCGCCTGGCCGCCGGCACCGTGGTCATCGTGCGCTCCGGCGACCGCTACGAACTGCTGCCGCGCGCCGCCGGCGAAAAGGTGCGCGAACGTGACGCCAGCCTGGTGGTGCTCGACCACGGCCAGGCCAGCGACGCCACCCCCACGAGCTCCGAGGACGACGCGTACTACGCGCAGTTCAAGGTGCCCGACGACCTCATCTGGTGAAAGGAAAGCCCATGGCCATTCCGGCGGACAAACTCGGCGAACCGCACGCCCAGCTGCGCGACGCCCAGGGCAAGCTGCTCGGCGGCATCGTGTTCAAGGACGGCCAGTGGGTGCTGGGCCTGGACGGAAAGATCGTGGGCGAATCGCACAGCGCCGCGCACGTGCTGGCCATCCTCAAGCGCGCCGCCGCGCTCGCCCGCGCCGAAGGCCGCGAAGCCACGCTGGTGTTCTCCGCCACGCTGCGCGCCGCGGCGCACCAGGAAGCCGCCGCGCAGGGTCTGGACTTCGACCAGTTCCAGGAAAGGCTGGCCGCGGAAATGAACGCGACGGCAACGCCGGGCGCCTGATCGCGCCGCGTTCACGGACCAACGCCGGGCGCGGGCGTAGCCTCGGGGCAGGTTTCCCCAGGAGTACGCCATGGTCCGCACCTTCTTCCTGATTGCCGGGCTGCTGGCCACGTCCGCCGCCTCGGCGCAGGCACTCAAGGCCGTGCCCGAACTGGACTTGCAGCGCTACGCCGGCACCTGGCACGAGATCGCCCGCCTGCCCAACCGCTTCGAAGACGCCTGCGCCGGCGACATCACCGCCACCTACACGCCGCTCGAAGACGGCCGCATCCGCGTGGTCAACGCCTGCCGCAAGGCCGACGGCAGCCGCCAGTCGGTGGAGGGCATGGCCCGCCGCAGCGGCGAACGCGCCGCCGAGCT
Source organism: Rhizobium sp. (assembly GCA_019459185.1). Lineage (GTDB taxonomy): Bacteria > Pseudomonadota > Gammaproteobacteria > Xanthomonadales > Xanthomonadaceae > Arenimonas. The sequence continues at coordinate 35,186 of JAIBEO010000200.1, forward strand.
CGAGGTGCGCTTCGCGCCGGCCTGGCTGTCCTTCCTGCCCTTCGTCTGGGCCGACTACTGGGTGATCGCCGTGGACCGCGACTACCAGTGGGCCATCGTCGGCGAACCCGACCGCGACTACCTATGGTTCCTCACCCGCGAACCCACCGTGGACGCCGCCACCTTCGAGTCGCTCAAGGCCCGCGCCCGCTCGATGGGTTACGAGCTCGACGAGCTCGTGGTGGTGAACCCGCCGCGCTGAGCCTCCCCGCACGCGCCGCAAACGTACGGGCTGGTATGCTCCGGGGGTTACCCTGATTGGACCGGAGCCTGCCATGCGGAAATTGAGCGTCGCCCTCTCCCTGCTGCTGCTTGCCCTGCTCGCCGGCTGCGCCGGCGGCCCGCCCAAGCGGGTCTACCCGCCGCAGGCCAGCCTGCAGGAACTGCGGGTGCAGGAAGACGGCCGCTGGCTGGCGCGCATCCGCATCCAGAACTTCAGCACCGTGCCCATGCGCTTCTCGCGCTTGCAGGCCACGCTAACGGTGGGCGGCGCGGAAGCCACCCGCTTCGACTTCGACCCGGGCCTGAGCGTGGGCCCCGGCTCCACCGAAATCATCGAGCAGGCCTTCGCGCCGGCCGCCGGCCCCAAGGCCGCCGTGGACGCCGCCCTGACCAACCGCCGCAGCGTGCGTTACGCGCTGGAAGGCCGCCTGGCCAGCTCCGACCCCGGCACCGACGATCCCTTCGAATTCCAGAGCGCGCTCGACCCCGTCCCGGGGCTCGAGGGCGTGCTGCGCTGACTTACCGAGGACACCACGCATGAACCGCTACACCGCCCCCGTGCGCGACATGAAGTTCGCGCTCTACGACGTCATCGGCGCCGACAAGCTGTACGCCAAGCTCGGCATCGAACACGCCCAGCGCGACCTGCTCGACGCCGTCATGGAAGAAGCCGCGCGCTTCAACGAAACCGTGCTGGCCCCGCTCAACGCGGTCGGCGACGAACACGGCTGCGGCTTCGACAAGGCCACCGGCGCGGTCACCACGCCGCCGGGCTACAAGGAGGCCTACGCCCAGTACGTGGAAGGCGGCTGGAGCGCACTCACCGCGCCCGAGGCCCTGGGTGGCCAGGACCTGCCCGAAAGCTTCGGCGCGGCGCTCAAGGAAATGATCGACGCCGCCTGCCTGAGCTGGGGCAACTACCCGCTGCTTTCGCACGGCGCCACCGAAGCGCTTAAGCACCACGGCGAGGACTGGCAGAAGGAAGTCTTCCTCAAGCCCATCATCAGCGGCCAGTGGACCGGCACCATGTGCCTGACCGAGCCGCACTGCGGTTCCGACCTGGGCCTGCTCAAGACGAAGGCCGAACCGCAGGCCGATGGCAGCTATGCCGTCACCGGCACCAAGATCTTCATCACCGGCGGCGACCACGACTTCACCGACAACATCGTGCACCTGGTGCTGGCGCGCCTGCCGGACGCCCCGGCGGGCACCAAGGGCATCTCGCTGTTCATCGTGCCCAAGCTGCGCACCGCGCGCGACGGCAGCACGGGCGAACGCAACGCGGTGCGCTGCGGCTCCATCGAACACAAGATGGGCATCCACGGCTCGGCCACCTGCGTGATGAACTTCGACGGCGCCCAGGGTTACCTGATCGGCCAGCCGAACAAGGGCCTCAATGCGATGTTCACCATGATGAACACCGCGCGCCTGGCCGTGGGCCTGCAGGGCCTGGCCCTGATCGACCGCAGCTACCAGAACGCGCTGGCCTACTCGCGCGACCGCCTGCAGGGCCGTTCGCTGTCGGGCGCGAAGAACCCGGACAAGCCGGCCGACCCGCTCATCGTGCACCCGGACATCCGGCGCATGCTGCTCACCTGCAAGTCGCTGGCCGAGGGCGGGCGCATGCTGGCCCTGCACGCCGCCACGCTGGTGGACGTGCTCGAACGTTCGAAGGACGAGGCCGAGCGCAAGGACGCCGACACCCTGCTCGGTTTCCTCACCCCGATCGTCAAGGGCATGCTGACCGAGTGGGGCAACGAGTGCGCCTACCACGCGCTGCAGTGCTTCGGTGGCCACGGCTACGTGCGTGAATGGGGCATGGAACAGCTCGCGCGCGATGCCCGCATCACCACCATCTACGAAGGCACCACCGGCATCCAGGCGCTCGACCTGCTGGGCCGAAAGACCATGCAGCTGCAGGGCGCCGGCCTGCAGATGTTCCTGAAGATGATCCAGGAATTCTGCACCGAACACGCCAAGGACGCCTCGCTCACCGAGTTCGTGCTGCCGCTGGCCGAAGTGGCCAAGCAGTGGGGCGAGCTGACCATGGAGGTGGGCAGGAAGGCCATGGCCAACGCCGACGAAGTGGGCGCGGCCTCGGTGGACTACCTGTTCTATTCGGGCTACGTGGCCCTGGCCTTCTGGTGGGCCAAGGCCGTGGCGGTGGCGGAAGCCGGCGAGCACCCGGCCGGCTTCAAGTCGGCCAAGCGCGAAACCGCCCGCTTCTACTTCGCCCGCATCCTGCCGCGCACCCAGGCCCATGCGGCCGCGATGCGCAGCGGCGCCGGCAACCTGCTGGGCCTGGACGCGGCGCTGTTCGACAGCTGACCGCGCTCCGGCCGCGGAGCAGGCCTCAGGAGGCGAGCCGTCGCGCCCGCTTCTGCGCGTACATGGCCTGGTCCGCGGCTTGCAGCAGCTGCGACAGGGAAGCCGGGGTTCCGGCTGCCGTCGCGGTGCCGAAACTCGCGGACACCTGGCGGCCCAGGGACGCTACCGGAGCCGCCTGCAGCCGGTTCTGGATGGCCTGGACGATGTCGCCCGCCTTCGCTTCGTCCGACGCGGGCAGGAAGATGGCGAACTCGTCGCCGCTGAGGCGACCGATGAAGTCCGCGCGACCCAGGCAGGCCTTGCAGCGCTGCACCAGCTCGCGCAGCGCGATGTCGCCACCGGCGTGGCCGTGGGTGTCGTTGAGTTCCTTGAGGCCGTCGACGTCGAGCATGACGATCGACGCCGGCCGGCCCTGCGCCAGGCCGGTGGCCAGTTCCATGCCCGCCCGGTCCTCGAAGCAGGTGCGGCTGAGCGCGCCCGTCAGGCCGTCATGGCTGACCTGGTCGCGGAGCCGCTGGTTTGCCGCGTAAAGCGCCGGCACCGCCAGGCCGAGGTAGGAGTTGGCGGCCAGGCTGATCGCGGCGAACTGCAGTATCAGCGCGTCATCGCCGACGTCGACGGTTGCCGCCGCGCCCACCGTCAGCAGGCTGAAACCCAGGAGCCCCAACTGGGCACTCGCCAGGTTTTCGGTGTGCACCACCCACAGCTGCAGCACCACCGGCAGCACCAGCATCACCAGCAAGGCGCGGCTGTTGGAGAATTCCAGGTAGCCGACCAGGATGGCCAGGGTGGCCGCGAACAGCAGTCCGAGTTTGCCGGCGGCGGATTTGCGCAGGCGCCACCGGCCCCACTCGAACGCGGGAAAGCGCCGTACGTCACCGGTGCCGCCCATGCACCGGATCACCAGGGCGAGCACGGGCGCCAGGGTCACCAGGGCAGCGTAGTCGCCGATCCACCAGGCCGAAGCCAGCTCGAACATGTCAGGGGCTTCGAGCAGGTCGGTCTGGTGCAGCCCCAGCGCGCCCAACACCGCGGCCAGCAGTGCGCCCAGCGCGCCGAGCAGGAGGAACTGCGAGACCGCGCGCAGGGTCAGTTCCGTCGGTGCCGACGGGGCCAGGCGCCGCAGCATCATCGCCGGCAGGGCGTAGGCCCCGGTGTGGATCAGCGCGAACACCAGGCTCGACGATGCCAGTACGCCCAGGCGCAGGTGCTCCTGGTTGGCCGCTTCGGTCAGGTAGGTACCGAGGACGCAGGCGAGGAAAACCGCCGGCGCCGCCCGCCAGCCCACGCAGTACAGCCCGGCGAAGGTAACCGCCGCCGGCGGGAACCACAGGCTGGCATGTGGCGCGTGCTCGAGCGCGGCGGCCAGCAGGAAGCTGCCCAGCCAGAGCAGCAGCAACAACGGGTGCAGCAACCACGACCGCCACGAACCCGTTTGCATCGACGCTCCCCCTGCTCGTCGCCACGACCGCCTGCGCGCATCCTAGCGTGCCGGAAAGCAAAAACCCGCCTTTCGGCGGGTTCGCTTTCGACGGCCCGGGGGTGGCGGGCGGCCTTGCCACGAATTGGTCGGGACGGTGAGATTCGAACTCACGACCCCTAGCACCCCATGCTAGTGCGCTACCAGGCTGCGCTACGCCCCGATTCGTGTCCCGGCCGGAGCCGGGCTGCCGATTATACGCAAGCCGGGAGGCTTGTGTGTAGGAGCGGCTTCAGCGGCGGAGCAACTGGAGGACTTCTTCCAGCTCCATGCGCACCTGCTTGACGATCTGCGCGGACATGCTGGTCTCGACCCGGCCGGCCTCGCCTTCCAGGCGCTGGCGCGCGCCGGAGATGGTGTAGCCCTGTTCGTACAGCAGGCCGCGGATCTGGCGGATCATCAGCACGTCGTGGCGCTGGTAGTAGCGGCGGTTGCCGCGCCGCTTCACCGGCTTGAGGCTGGTGAATTCGGTTTCCCAGTAGCGCAGCACGTGCGGCTTGACGTCGCAAAGCTCGCTTACTTCACCGATGGTGAAGTAGCGCTTGGCCGGGATCGGCGGGAGTTCCCGGTTACTGCCTGGATCCAGCATAGGCTTCCACTCGCTCCTTCAGCTTCTGTCCCGGACGGAAGGTCACCACGGTGCGGGCGGAGATGGGAATCTCCTCTCCGGTCTTGGGGTTCCGGCCCGGACGCTGGTTCTTCTGGCGCAGGTCGAAGTTGCCGAAGCCCGACAGCTTGACCTGCTGCCCACGCTCCAGCGCCTCCCGCAGCACATCGAAGAAGGAGTCCACGAATTCCTTGGCCTCGCGCTTGTTCAAGCCAACTTCCTCGAACAGGCGCTCGGCCATTTCGGCCTTGGTCAGTGCCATAACATCCCCTGTAACCCGCCGTTGCCGGCGGCCATCATGACCGCAACCGCGCGCCGCAGTCCCTGGCCAGCGCCTCGAGGGCGGTGGCGACGGCCTGGTCGGCGTCGCGGTCAGTTAGGGTGCGTGAAACGTCCTGCAGAATCAAGCCCATAGCCAGACTCTTTGAGCCGCTCTCTAGGCCCGGCCCGACGTAGCGGTCGAACAGCACAACCTCGCGCAGCAGGCCGCCCAGGGCCGCCTGCAGGCTGGTTTCCAGGGCCGTCCAGGGGGTGGTTTCCGGGACGACGAGCGCGATATCGCGGCGGACGGACGGGAAACGGGACAATTCGCCGGCCCGGGGCACGTCGCGGGCGGCCAGCGGTGCCAGGTCGAGTTCGAAACCCACCACCTCGCCGTCCAGGTCCAGCGCCTTGGCCAGGCGCGGATGCAGGTGGCCGACCCAGCCGATGCGCTGGCCGTCGCGCCAGACCGAGGCGCTGCGGCCGGGGTGGCCCCAGGGGCTGTCGTCCGGGCGGAATTCGGCGCGGGCACCGGCCAGGGCCAGCAGGGCCTCGACCTCGGCCTTGAGGTCGTAGAAGTCCACGTCGCGGTCGTCCAGCGCCCACTGCTCGGCCGACTGCGGGCCGCAGGCCACCGCGGCGATGCGCGGGGTTTCGCGCGGCGCGCCTTCGGCCAGGTGGAACACCTTGCCCAGCTCGAACAGGCGCACGCGCGGCTGCTGGCGCGCGCGGTTGCGGCCCAGCGCCGACACCAGGCCCGGCAGCAGCGCGGTGCGCATCACGCCAAGTTCGGCGGTGAGCGGATTGGCCAGGGCCACGGCGCTGTCGGACAGCTGCCAGGCCTCGAGCGTGGCGGCATCGAGGAAGGCGTAGTTGATGGCTTCGAGGAAATCGCGGCCGGTCAGCTGGCGGCGCAGCACGGCATCGGCCACGCGGGTTTCGCTGGGCGCCACCAGGCGAACCTCGCCGGTGGGCGTGGTGGTCGGGATGGTTTCGTAGCCGTGGATGCGGGCGATTTCCTCGACCAGGTCCTCTTCGATGGCGATGTCGAAGCGGCGGCTGGGCGGCAACACCGACCAACCGTCGGCATTGGCGGTGACCTGCATGCCCAGCGCGCGCAGGATGCGTTCGACCCCGGCGTCGGCCACGGCCAGGCCCAGCACGCGCTTGAGGCGGGCGCGGCGCAGGACCACGGCCTTCGGCTGCGGCAGGAATTCCGGCTGCACGGCCTCGGTGATGGCACCGGCCTGGCCGCCCATGATTTCCAGCACCAGCGCGGTGGCGCGCTCGAGCGCCAGGCGCGGCAGCTGCGGGTCGACGCCGCGCTCGAAGCGGTGCGAGGCGTCGGTGTGCAGTCCCAGCCGGCGGGAGCGGCCGATGATGGCGTCGGGCGCGAAGTGCGCGCTTTCCAGGAACACGCGGGTGGTGGCGTCGGTGACGCGGGTGTCGAAGCCGCCCATCACGCCGGCCAGCGCCACCGGGCGGTCGCCGTCGGTGATGGCCAGGAAACCGTCGTCCAGTGCGACCTCGCGCTCGTCGAGCAGCTTGAGGGTTTCGCCGGCGCGGGCGCGGCGCACGCCGACCGGGCCGGCCAGCGTGGCGGCGTCGAAGGCGTGCATCGGCTGGCCCAGCTCGAGCATCACGTAGTTGGTGATGTCCACCAGCGGGCTGATCGGGCGCAGGCCGGCGCGCTTGAGGCGCTCGGTCATCCACAGCGGCGAGGCCGCCTTGGCATCCACGCCTTCGATGACGCGGCCGCAGTAACGCGGGCAGTCGGCGCCGGCGCCCAGCGCCACCTCGAACAAGGCCTGGCTGGTGATGGCAGCTTCGGGGATGGGCATCGGACTGACCTGGGCGCCCATCGCGGCGGCCACGTCGAAGGCGATGCCGCGCACGCTGAAGCAGTCGGCGCGATTGGGCGTGAGCTTGAGTTCGAAGCTGGCGTCGGGCAGGCCCAGGAACGCGGCGATCGGCTCGCCGACCGGCGCGTTCGCCGGCAGCTCGAGCAGGCCGGAGGCATCGGCGTCGATGCCCAGCTCCTTCGCGGAACACAGCATGCCCTGCGAATCCACGCCGCGCAGCTTTGCGGCGCCGATGGCGATGCCGCCCGGCAGCTTCGCGCCGACGGTGGCCAGCGGCGCTTTCAGGCCCGGGCGGGCGTTCGGCGCGCCGCAGACGATCTGCACGGTGCCGGCGCCGGTGGCGACCTGGCAGACCTGCAGGCGGTCGGCCTCGGGGTGCCGTTCGCAGGAAAGGATCTCGGCCACGAGCACGCCGTCCAGGCCCTCGCCCAGCACCTGCAGCTCCTCGACCTCGAGGCCGATGGCGGTGAGGCGCGCGGACAGCTCCTCGCGCGGCGCGGCCGTGGCGACGTGCTCCCTGAGCCAGCTTTCCGGGAATTTCATGTCTGTCTCTCTTCTGTATTCTGTCTTTTGCCCCCTGTAGGAGCGACTTCAGTCGCAACACTTTCTTCGCCTTCGGCGAAGGTCGCGACTGAAGTCGCTCCTACAGGAGGGGCTTCAGGCGAATTGGCGCAGGAAGCGGCCGTCGTTCTCGAAGAAGCTGCGCAGGTCGTTGACGCCGTAGCGCAGCATGGCGAACCGCTCGACGCCCAGGCCGAAGGCGAAGCCGGTGTACTTCTCCGGGTCGATGCCGCAGGCACGCAGCACGTTCGGGTGCACCATGCCGCAGCCCAGCACTTCCAGCCAGCGGGTGGAGCCGTCCGGCTGCTGCCAGGCGATGTCCACCTCGGCCGAGGGCTCGGTGAAGGGGAAGTAGCTGGGGCGGAAGCGCATCTCGAAATCGCGCTCGAAGAAGGCGCGCACGAATTCCGCCAGCGTGCCCTTGAGGTCGGCGAAGCTGGAAGTTTCGTCCACCAGCAGGCCTTCGACCTGGTGGAACATGGGCGTGTGGGTCTGGTCGCTGTCGCTGCGGTAGACCTTGCCGGCGGCGATCATGCGCAGCGGCGGCTTGTTCGACTGCATGAAGCGCACCTGCACGCCCGAGGTGTGGGTGCGCAGCAGGCGGCCGTCCGGGAAATAGAAGGTGTCGTGCATGGCGCGCGCCGGATGGTGCGGCGGGAAATTCAGCGCCTCGAAATTGTGGAAGTCGTCCTCGATCTCCGGGCCGTCGGCCAGCTGGTAGCCCAGGCGCGCGAAGATGTCGGTGATGCGCTCGAGCGTGCGCGACACCGGGTGCAGGTTGCCCACGGCGGCGCCGCGGCCCGGCAGGGTCACGTCGATACGCTCGCTGGCCAGGCGCTGCGCCAGCGCGGCTTCTTCCAGCGCCGACTTGCGCGTGGCGATGGCCGCCGACAGCGCGTCCTTGGCGCGGTTCACGGCCTCGCCGGCCAGCTTGCGCTGCTCCGGGGCCAGGGCGCCGAGCTGCTTGAGCTGGCCGGTGATGGTGCCGCTCTTGCCCAGCAGGGCAACGCGCAGGGCGTCGAGCGCCTCGAGGCTGGCGGCGGCTTCGACCTCGGCCAGGGCCGAGCGGGTCAGGGATTCGATGTCGGACATTCTCGGCTCGTTTTCCGGGGCCTTAAAACAAAATGGGGAAGGACTCTCGCCCTTCCCCACTTCGGTGTTGCCTGCGCGCGGCGAGCCGCCGCAGGCAGTGGCCTTACGCCGCGAGAGCGCGCTTGGCCTGCTCGGCGATCACGCCAAAGGCGGCGGGATCGTGGATGGCGATGTCAGCCAGGGCCTTGCGGTCCATGGTGATGTTCGCCTTCAGCAGGCCATTCATGAAGCGGCTGTAGCTCAGGCCGTGCATGCGGGCCGCGGCGTTGATGCGCACGATCCACAGGCTGCGGAACTGGCGCTTCTTCTGCTTGCGGCCGATGTACGCGTACTGCTGGGCCTTGGTGACGGCCTGCTTGGCAACGCGGAAAACCTTGCGGCGGGCGTTGTAGTAGCCCTTCGCGAGCTTGATGATCTTCTTGTGACGGCGGCGCGCCGTGACACCACGCTTGACTCGTGCCATTTCTTATTCTCCTCAGAGGTACGGCAGCATGCGGTCCAGACGGCCCGCGTCCTCGGCACGAACGTGGTTCGTCTGCCGGAGGTTGCGCTTCCGCTTGGTCGCCTTCTTGGTGAGGATGTGGCTACGGTTCGCGTGGCCAGCCTTGTACTTGCCGGAAGCGGTCTTCCGGAAGCGCTTGGCCGCCGCCCGATTGGTCTTGATCTTGATCTTGGCCATGGGAGTCCCTTTGGGATTTATTGGTTACTGGCCTGGGCGGTGGCGGGTGCCACGCTTTCCTTCCTGCCCGTGCCGGCTTGTAAGCCATTGATTCCCAAGGGAACCAATGGCAGGTCCATGACGACTTCGCCCGATGTTCCGGGCCCGGATGCCGCACCGGGAGCCCGCCGGAAAGCCGGCGAGCCGCGAATTATGCAACAAAACCAAGGCGTTGTGTAGGAGACGCCCGGTTATTTCTTCTTGGGCGCGACCATCATGATCATCTGGCGTCCCTCGAGGCGCGGGCGCTGCTCGATGACCACGTCCTCGCCCAGGTCGGCCTCGATGCGCTTGGCCATCTCGAGACCCAGCTCCTGGTGGGCCATCTCGCGGCCCTTGAAGCGGATGTTGACCTTGACCTTGTCGCCCTCCTCCAGGAACCGGCGGAGGTTGCGCAGCTTGATGTTGTAGTCGCCGTCGTCGGTGGTCGGGCGGAACTTGAGTTCCTTGATCTCGACGATCTTCTGCTTCTTCTTGGCGGCGTTCGCCTTCTTCTGCAGGTCGAACTTGTACTTGCCGTAATCCATGATGCGGCAGACCGGCGGATCCGCGGTGGGCTGGATCTCGACCAGGTCGACGCCGGACTCTTCGGCCAGCGCAAGCGCTTCGTCGCGGGACAGGACGCCGACCATCTCGCCGTCCAGGCCGATCACGCGTACGCGCGGGACCCGGATTTCAAGGTTCTTGCGGTTGCCCTTGTCTGAAGATGAAGTATTGATTCGCGTGTTCCTTGTTTGTGACTGAAACCGGCCGCCCTCAGGCGACCGGGCCGTTCTCTTCGCGCAGCCTGGCCAGGAAGTCGTCGACCGACAGGGTCCCCAGGTCCTCGCCCGACCGCGTGCGCACCGCAATCATCCCATTTTCCTTCTCGCGGTCGCCAACGACCAGCAGGTAGGGGACTTTTTGCAGGGTGTGCTCGCGGATCTTATAGCCGATCTTCTCGTTCCGCAAATCGGACTGGACCCGGAAGCCTTGATTCACAAGGGTTTTCCGGACCGATTCGGCCCAGTCGGCCTGGGCGTCGGTGATGTTCATGACCACCGCCTGGACCGGGGCCAGCCAGGCCGGGAAGGCGCCGGCATGGTTCTCGACCAGGATGCCGATGAAGCGCTCCATGGAGCCGACGATGGCGCGGTGCAGCATGACCGGGTGCCGCTTGGTCGAGCTTTCGTCCACGTACTCGGCGCCCAGGCGCCCCGGCATCATGAAGTCGACCTGCATGGTGCCCAGCTGCCAGGTGCGGCCGATGGCGTCCTTGAGGTGGTATTCGATCTTCGGGCCGTAGAAGGCGCCCTCGCCCGGCAGCTCCTCCCAGGCCACGCCGCAGGCCGACAGGGCCGCGCGCAGGGCGTTTTCGGCCTTGTCCCAGGTGGCGTCGTCGCCCAGGCGGTTGTCCGGGCGCAGGGCGATCTTGATCTGCACGTCGCTGAAGCCGAAGTCGGCGTACACGCGCAGGGCCTGGCGGTGGAACGCGGTGACCTCGGACTCGATCTGGTCCTCGGTGCAGAACACGTGGCCGTCGTCCTGGGTGAAGCCGCGCACGCGCAGGATGCCGTGCAGCGCGCCCGAGGGCTCGTTGCGGTGGCAGGCGCCGAATTCGCCGTAGCGGATCGGCAGGTCGCGGTAGCTGTGCAGGCCCTGGTTGAACACCTGCACGTGGCCCGGGCAGTTCATCGGCTTGAGCGCGTAGGTGCGCTTCTCCGACTCGGTGAAGAACATGTTTTCCTTGTAGTTGTCCCAGTGGCCGGACTTCTTCCACAGGGACACGTCGAGGATCTGCGGGCAGCGCACTTCCTGGTAGCCGGAGGCGCGGTAGACGCGGCGCATGTACTGCTCCACCACCTGCCACAGCTGCCAGCCCTTCGGGTGCCAGAACACCAGGCCCGGCGCTTCTTCCTGGATGTGGAACAGGTCGAGCTGGCGGGCGATCTTGCGGTGGTCGCGCTTCTCGGCTTCCTCGAGCTGGACCAGGTAGGCCTTGAGGTCCTTGTCGTTGAGCCAGGCGGTGCCGTAGATGCGGCTGAGCATCTGGTTGTTGTGGTCGCCGCGCCAATAGGCGCCGGCCACCTTCATCAGCTTGAACGCGCGCAGCTTGTCGGTGCCCGGCACGTGCGGGCCGCGGCACAGGTCGGTGAACTCGCCCTGGGTGTACAGCGACAGGTCTTCGTTGGCCGGGATCGATTCGATGATCTCGGCCTTGTAGTGCTCGCCCAGGCCCTTGAAGAAGGCCACCGCCTCGTCGCGGCTCTTGACGCTGCGGGTGACCGGCAGCGCTTCCTTGACGATCTTGAGCATCTCGGCCTCGATGGCCGGCAGGTCTTCCGGCGTGAACGGGCGCTCGTAGGCGAAGTCGTAGTAGAAGCCGTTGTCGATGACCGGGCCGATGGTGACCTGCGCGCCGGGATACAGGCGCTGCACGGCCTGCGCCAGCAGGTGGGCGGTGGAGTGGCGCAGCACGTCCAGCGCATCCGGGTGCTTGTCGGTGACGATCTCGAGCGAGGCGTCGTTTTCGATGCGGAAGCTGGCGTCCACCAGCTTGCCGTCCACCTTGCCGCCGAGCGCGGCCTTGGCCAGGCCGGCGCCGATGGAGGCGGCGACTTCAGCCACGGTGACGGGGTGTTCGAACGGGCGGCGGCTGCCGTCGGGGAGCGTGATGTTGATCATTTCGGGTCTTGGGCTGGGGATCGCGGGCAAGAAAAAAGGGCGCCAGGCGCCCTCGCGGATGCGAAGCCTGGCAGATCGTCTACCGGGTGGTGGTAGTGCTCATGTCGCACGCTCGGCGCCGGTTTCCCGGGGCCACCTTGTCTCAGCCCTTGACGGCTCCAAAGGTAGGCGGAGGGGGCCTGAAAGTCAATGAAAACAGGCCTTTCCGGGCTAGACTCGGGGCTCCCAGGGAGACCCGCGCATGGCCCAGAGCATCCACGACTTCCACGACGACCCCCGCAACGCCGCCATCCTGGTCTGGATCAACGGTCGGCTGGTGCCCCGGGCCGAGGCCACGGTCTCGGTGTTCGACAGCGGCTTCGTGCTGGGCGATGGCGTCTGGGAGGGGCTGCGGGTGGTGGACGGGCAGCCGGTGTTCCTGGACGCCCACCTGGACCGGCTGTTCGAGGGTGCCAAGGCCATCGCGCTCGATATCGGCATGGACCGCCGCGGCTTGGAGCGGGCCATCCGCGAAACCCTGGTCGCCAACGACATGCACGACGGCGTGCACCTGCGCCTGATGGTGACCCGCGGCGTGAAGCGCACGCCCTACCAGGACCCGCGCGTCACGATCGGCCCCGCCACGGTGGTGATCATCCCCGAGCACAAGAACCCCAAGCCCGAGACGCTCTCCACCGGCCTGAAGCTGTTCACCGTGCACGTGCGCCGCGGCTTTCCGGACGTGCAGGACCCCAAGCTCAACAGCCACAGCAAGCTCAACTGCATCACCGCCTGCATCCAGGCCACCGCGGCCGGTGCCGACGAGGCGCTGATGCTCGACCCGCATGGCTTCGTGGCCACCTGCAATTCCACCCACTTCTTCATCGTGCGCAAGGGCGAGGTCTGGACCTCCTCCGGCGACTACTGCCTGGGCGGCATCACCCGCGCCAACGTGCTGCGGGTGTGCCGGGAGGCCGGCATCCCGGCGCGCGAGAAGAACTTCAGCCTCACCGAGGTCTATTCCGCCGAGGAAGCCTTCTGCACCGGCACCTTCGCCGGCGTGGTGCCGGTGCGCGAAATCGACGGCCGCACCATCGGCGACGGCAGGCCCGGGCCGATGGTGGCGCGGCTGCAGGCGCTGTACCGCGAGCTGGTGCAGCGCGACGTGCTGGTGCGCGCCGGGGAGAAGCTGGCGTGAACCCGCTGCGGATCGCCATGTGGAGCGGCCCGCGCAACATTTCCACGGCGATGATGCGGGCCTGGGAAAACCGCCCGGACTGCGCGGTGAGCGACGAGCCGCTCTACGCCGCCTACCTGGCCATGACCGGCGCCGACCACCCCGGCCGCGACGAGGTCATCGCCGCCGGCGAGACCGACTGGCGCAAGGTGGCCGACGCCCTGCTGGGCCCGGTGCCCGGCGGGCGGCCAGTCTGGTACCAGAAGCACATGAGCCACCACCTGCTGCCGGGCATGGACCACGGCTGGATCCATGGTCTGCACAACATCTTCCTGGTGCGCGACCCGGCCGAGGTGGTGGCTTCCTACCTGCGCTCGCGCGCCACGGTGGAGCCGGCCGACATCGGGCTGCTGCAGCAGGGCGAGTTGTTCGACGAACTGGCGGCGGCCTCGGGCCGGCCCCCGACCGTGATCGACGCGGGAGACTTCCTGGCCGCACCGGAAGCCCACCTGCGAGCGCTGTGCGCCGAGCTGGGCCTGGACTTCACCGACCGCATGCTGCACTGGCCCGCCGGCCCGCGCGACAGCGACGGGGTGTGGGCGCCGCACTGGTACGAGGCGGTCTGGCGTTCGACGGGGTTCGAGGCGCCGGCGGCGAAGGAGATACGACTGGATGCGCGAGGCCAGGCGGTGGCCGAGGCCTGCCGGCCGGCTTTCGAGCGGCTGCGCGGCCACCGGATGCGGCCCTGAAGGCCGGAAAAAACAGAAGCCGCCCGGAGGCGGCTTCAAAGGCTGTTCCGATGCTTCCCATCCCCCGATAAAGGGATGGTGGGCGGTACAGGTTTCGAACCTGTGACCCCTACCATGTCAAGGCTGGGAATCGGGGTTCGCAGCCGTCCGCATCGACTGTAAATAGCTGATTTATATGTCGTGCCAGTCCGTATCGGTTCCCCCACGTTTTCCGTACTATTTCCGTACCGGCGAATTCATCGCCTCTGCGGGGCAATAGCATGGACTTGGGAACCGTTCGAGACCGGGAAAAACTGAAGCCGCGCCGCGAGCCGTACTGGCACAAGCTCGCATCTCGGCAATTCCTGGGCTTCCGCCCTTCGACCATCGGAAAGGGTGGCTCCTGGATCGCCCGCTACTACGATTCCGAGACGGGCAAGAAGCCGATCCGCTCACTTGGGGACTTTGGGCACCTGCCTCCTAACGAGCGCTTTTCAGCTGCTTCCAAAGAAGCCCGCGAATGGTTCGCCCACCTATCGGGGGGCGGCGCCGCCGAACCAATCACGGTCAAGGAGGCTTGCGAGCGCTACGCCCAGGATCGACCGGACGCCACTCGCCGGTTCGCGCGCTACGTTTACGGCGACCCCATCTCCAAGGTCATGCTTCACAAGCTGACCGATAAGCAGGTTCGGGAGTGGCGCAAACGCCTGGAGGCCATGCCGGCCCTTGTGAGCCGCCGCAAGGCCGGAAAGGCCAATACGCGGCCTAGGTCGGCCGCCACAGTCAATCGCGACATGGTGTGTCTCCGGGCGGCCCTGAACTTTGCTTTGGACCAAGGAGAAGTCCTAACTGCCGTCGCGTGGCGCAAAGCTTTGCAGCCTAGTGAGGCGAAAGGGCGTCGGAACCTCTATTTGGACCGTGACCAACTGCGAGCACTCTTGGATCAACTGCCGCAAGACGCCAAGACATTCGCGCACGCCCTTTGCCTGCTGCCACTCCGACCGGGAGCACTTGCCCAACTCCGCGTAAAGGACTACGACCCGAAGACCTCGACAATCACGATAGAGCGAGACAAGGCGGGAAACGGGCGAAAGATCCTTTTGCCCACAGACACGGCGGCAATGCTGAAGGGCCAATGTCGGGACAAGCTACCGGGAGCGCCGATCTTTGCGAGAGCAGACGGCCAGCCTTGGGACAAGGACGCATGGAAAGGCCCAATAAAAGCGGCCGTAGTCGCAGCAGAACTGCCGCGAGAAGCAACCGCATACACCATCCGCCACTCAACGATTACCGACCTCGTATCGGGCGGCCTGGACCTGTTGACCGTGGCCCAAGTCTCCGGAACTTCCGTGGCGATGATTGAACGTCACTATGGGCACTTGCAGCGTGATAAGGCTGCTGCGGCACTTGCAGGGCTCGCGCTATGAATACTCTGCTTGACGCCAAATATGGCCCAAACGAATCAAGCGCTATAGACCTCGCATTGGACGATGATTCCCTAGGCCGCCAGCTGGCCCGGACCTGGATTGAATTCCAGGCAGAGCGAAAAGGCATAACAAAGGAAAGGATCGACCAAGGCCTTATCGACAAGATTCTGACCGCATCCACGGGCATTGATTCATCCCGACCCGAAGCGGCGGCACTTGAGAGCGCCATCAGAAAGGCAGCTAGAGGCGAGTTTCGTCGTGCCGGACTAATGCTCCGTGTGTACGCCACTGACGGTGCGAATATCATCGTTCGGAATGATTTTGGCTATGTCGCCATCCCCATAATCGAAGGTCGGCAGAAAGGAGGGAAACGCGGCGGCGAGGCCACAAAAGAAAGAGCACAGCCAACCCGCGATAAGATCATCAAGGCGGCAAATCGCCTTATCGCCAAGGGAACCGCCCCGCGAAACGTGGCCGGAATTCTTGCAGCCCAGTTCGACCGCACGCCCACGTGCATAAGGAAAATCCTGCGTGACGCAGGGATAAAGTAGCCCACCAAAAAAAGCGAAAAAGGGCTAAGGCCTGTTTCGTTGCTACCTCCATAGTTCGCGCCGGTCCCAAGCAATTCCCAGGAACGGAGACGCACACATGGACGTTAAGCAGCCGCCGACATTTCGGCCCCTTGTAGAAGCCTGCCAAGAACACGGAATCAGCCGGACTGTTGCATTCGAACTAGCAAGAAGGGGCATTCTCGACACATTCTCTATCGGCGCGCGCCGATACGTTCGAATGGATTCGCTGAACTCTCTGCCCGACCGATTGGCCAACTCACCTGGGGTGCGGTCGTGAGTCCGCAGCTTCGGGGAAACCGCTGCCAATGTACCGGCTGCGGCGAACTGTTCAATTCTCTTGGCATGTTTGACCGGCACCGGGTCGGCCCGTACGCCAAGCCGGGCGAATATCGCGGGCAACGGCGATGCCTGACCCCTGCGGAGATGACGGCGCGCGGCCATTTGCGGAACACGGCCGGATTCTGGATTCGAATGCCAAGGAAAGCTGGCACTACGCGGCAAAGAGGCCATTCCGACACCCTGGCCGCTACGGGGGTAGCGCCATGACCACGACAGACTTCCTCTCGCTATTCGGCGACGGTCAGTTCACGTTCCAAACGTTCGATGACTCGTCGGCCAAATCCCCAAAATTGTCTCGCGTTCTACATGGCACCCTGCACAAGCACACGCAGACGCTTAACGCATTGAATGATAGAGGCGCAGGCGTCTTCTTCATGGTGAACAAGGGCGACGGCAAGGGAAGGAGAGCTAAGAACGTCCAGAAAGTGACCGCGCTATTTCTGGACCTAGACGGCTCCCCATTAAAGCCCGTGCAAGCAGCTGGTCTTTCGCCACACTGCACGGTGGAATCATCGCCGGGGCGCTGGCACGCTTATTGGCTGGTGGCAGATTGCCCGCTGGACCGGTTTACGTCATTGCAGCAAGCGCTCGCCGACCGGTTTCAGGGCGACAAAAAGGTGTGCGACCTGCCGCGAGTAATGCGCCTGCCAGGCTTTTATCATCGAAAGGCCGCCCGATTCATGTCCCGAATCCTAACCCTGGACGCCAACCGCGCACCGTATAAGGTGGCCGAGCTAGTGCGGGAACTTGAACTAAAGCCTGCGCCCGCACCGCCACCCCTTGCCAAGCAGCGCAAGCTTCCAGGCTTCATCCCCGAAGGGGAGCGCAACACCACCCTACTGAGCTTGGGCGCAGGCTTGGTGCGAAAGGGGCACGATTTGCAAGGCGTGAATGTCCGCCTGCAAGTGATTAATTCCGAACGCTGCCGGCCACCGCTAGGCGCTACGGAAGTCGAGCGAATCGCCGCCCGGGCCCATAGCTACGGATCTAATGGCTTTGTCCAATTGCCGCACCAGCTACTTGATTCCCTTGAGTGGAAGGCCCTACCGCCACCGGCTCACGATATAGTTTTAATGGCATTCCGGCGCTTCGACGGCAGCAACAATGGAAACATTGCACTAACGTGGTCCGACTTCGCCGACAGGCCGGGGTTCAGCGACAAGAAAACGTTTTACCGGCACCGTCGCCGCGCGCTGGCGTCCAAAATTCTTATTGCACGGCAAGCTGGCAACGGGAGGAACGGCCGAACGCCCGATTTAATCGCCATTGCTGATCACTGGCTACCTGGCCCAGTGTGCAAAAGCCAACCTGGCCCCAGTACGCAAATCTCTGACCTCTACATAGATAAACAGTCTGTTGGCACCTGTGATTCAAAGATTGCACCGGAAGCCGCGCGATGAAACCGAAACTTTCCAGTGAAGTGCTAAAGGCCCTGAAAGATGCCAAACGCGGTCCCGGCTGGAATAACCGCTGCCCCACCGTCCGCCGGTTCGAGATTGGGTGTTATGGGCTTGCTTGCACTCTATACGTTGTCCCAGCGCGAGCCTGGGCGTACAGGTCGGCTGAGCGTGGGGCGCAAGCATGGCAAGCGAGCGCATGGTCATGAAAGGCGCTGAAGGCCACTTTAGCCGGGACAAGACGCATATTGCCCGGCTCCAACGCGAGCGACGGGCACGTCTGACGCGAATTGACTACATGCCGAACGCCGTTGCGCGGATCGCCATTGCCGCAAAGCGACAGACTGTGAGGCCTGGCAGCGTCGCGGCGACCCATAGCGCCATCCTGGACGCGATCATTTCCGAGTGGGCCGAGCTGACCGGAATTAGCTATCCGAAGCTGGAGCCGCCCAAGAGTTCGAAGGATGTGGACCAGTACGCGCGTCCGCGTATGACTTCGGTCCAAATAGCGACCCCGAGCACTCAACCTTTGGGAGATCCCTCCGGAATTTCCCGACACATCGCGCACAGGCGTGCGCGCGGGATGGAGTCCGGGTCAATGCGTGTTAGCTGCGGGGCCAAGCGCCATCGGGACGGCCTACCTTGCAAAGCCAAGTCGGAGCCGGGAAAACGTCGCTGCCGCTTCCATGGGGGGCGATCAACAGGACCGAAAACCGCACTCGGCAGGGCCAAGTCTTTGAGAAATCTCGTGCAATTCAGAGCTGACTAGGGCGACCGGACTTCCACAGGTTTCTCGTCGGAAGCGGTTTCAGCACATAGGGTCGTTATCACAGTCTCCCCTACACTCCCTGGAAGGGCTCGCTCCCAAGAGACCGGCGCTTGGGAAGTCGAACTGCCAACGACTTCGCCACTACCCATCGAGCCGGCATACAGCGCGAACTCCCCAATGGCATACGTCCTCTTTTCGCAATTGGCCATCCAGTACGAAACCTGGGAGCGAACAACCTTGCCACTGACAAGTCCGACTGGTTCGAACCGGTCGAACAAAATCCAGTCTTCTGCGATAGCTCCATTTCTGACCGCTTTGGTCGCATGACGCCTATAGAAGACGCCTTCTTCGACACGGAAAATAATCGACCAATGCACGCCCGAACTGGACTCGATGTAAGAGAACAACTTCGTGCAGGAGCGCGCTGACTCGGGGCACCCGACATTCGAATAGTTGATAGTGCCGTCTTGCGACTCGTACTTGAACACTGTGTTTGGGACCGGAGTTGCATAGGCAGGTATTGACGCGAAGATCGCCCCCAAAAATAGGCCTGCAAATACTCCGCCGCGTCGCTTGCACATATGGACCCTCCGCCGAAGGCCGATTCCCAAGCCTAGGCCCTAGTCTAGCCCACAAAAAAACCGCCCTGTTTCCAGAGCGGTTTTCCGTATTCTTTCCGTACTGCTGGCTTCCTTTGCCACCCAAATCGCGCTAAGTGCTTGATTTGGATGGTGGGCGGTACAGGTTTCGAACCTGTGACCCCTACCATGTCAAGGTAGTGCTCTACCGCTGAGCTAACCGCCCGCAAGGGCCGCGAAGTATAACAAGCGGCCGGCGGGAGGACAACGGGCGGCTCAGGCCATCAGGCCCTGGGTGCGCAGGCGGTGGATTTCGTCGCGGACGCGGGCCGCTTCCTCGAACTCCAGGTCGCGGGCGTGCTGGTGCATCTTCGCCTCGAGCTGCTTGAGGCGGGCGGCGAGCTGGGCCGGGTCGAGCAGCGCGTAGTCGGCGCCCTGGTCGGCCACCTTGCGACCGCGGCCGCGCGCGTCCTCGGGCTCGCTGCGGGCGCCTTCCATCACGTCCATCACCGCGCGCACCACCGATTTCGGGGTGATGCCGTGGGCCAGGTTGTATTCGACCTGCTTCTGGCGGCGGCGGTCGGTTTCGTCGATCGCGGCCCTCATGGAGTTGGTCATGCGGTCGGCGTAGAGGATGGCCTTGCCGCGCACGTTGCGGGCGGCACGGCCGATGGTCTGGATCAGCGAGCCGGTGGAGCGCAGGAATCCTTCCTTGTCGGCGTCGAGGATGGCCACCAGCGACACCTCGGGCATGTCCAGGCCCTCGCGCAGCAGGTTGATGCCCACCAGCACGTCGAACACGCCCAGGCGCAGGTCGCGGATGATCTCGACGCGCTCGACCGTGTCCACGTCGCTGTGCAGGTAGCGCACCTTGACGTCGTGCTCGGCCAGGTAGTCGGTGAGGTTCTCCGCCATCTTCTTGGTGAGCGTGGTGATCAGCACGCGATCGCCCTGCTTCACGCGCAGGTGGATCTCGGACAGCACGTCGTCCACCTGGGTGGCGACCGGGCGGATCTCGACTTCGGGGTCGATCAGGCCGGTCGGGCGCACCACGAGCTCGACCACCTGGTCGGCGGACTTCTCCAGCTCGTACTTGCCCGGCGTGGCGGAGACGAAGATGGCGCGCGGCGAGCGGCGCTCCCATTCCTCGAACTTCAGCGGCCGGTTGTCCAGCGCCGAGGGCAGCCGGAAGCCGAATTCCACCAGGGTTTCCTTGCGCGAGCGGTCGCCCTTGTACATGGCGCCGATCTGCGGAATGGTCACGTGCGACTCGTCCACCACCAGCAGCGCATCCGGCGGCAGGTAGTCGAACAGGCAGGGCGGCGGTTCGCCCGGCATCTGGCCGGTCAGGTGCCGGCTGTAGTTCTCGATGCCCGAGC
Organism: Rhizobium sp.; assembly: GCA_019459185.1. Taxonomy (GTDB): domain Bacteria; phylum Pseudomonadota; class Gammaproteobacteria; order Xanthomonadales; family Xanthomonadaceae; genus Arenimonas. The sequence continues at coordinate 55,365 of JAIBEO010000200.1, forward strand.
AGAAGCCCACCTCGGCCATCATCTCGATGTCGTACATGGTGCGCTGCTGCAGGCGCTGGGCCTCGAGCAGCTTGTTGGCCTTGTACAGCACCTCCATGCGCTCGGTGAACTCGGCCTTGATGGTCTCGATGGCCTCGAGCACGGTGCGGCGGGTGGTGACGTAGTGCGACTTCGGGTACAGCGTGTAGCGCGGCAGCTTGCGGGCGACGTGGCCGGTGAGCGGGTCGAACAGCGACAGGCTCTCGATTTCGCCGTCGAAAAGCTCGATGCGCAGGGCCTCGATCTCGGATTCGGCCGGGTGCACGTCCACCACCTCGCCGCGCACGCGGAAGGCGCCGCGCACCAGTTCGGTCTCGTTGCGGCTGTACTGCATTTCGGTGAGACGGCGGATCAGCTCGCGCTGGTCGATGCGGTCGCCCTTGACCAGGTGCAGCACCATCCGGAAGTACTCGTTGGGGTCGCCCAGGCCGTAGATGGCCGAGACGCTGGCCACGACGATGGCGTCGCGGCGTTCGAGCAGGGCCTTCGTCGCCGACAGGCGCATCTGCTCGATGTGTTCGTTGATGTTGCTGTCCTTCTCGATGAAGGTGTCCGTGCTCGGGATGTAGGCCTCGGGCTGGTAGTAGTCGTAGTAGCTGACGAAATACTCGACGGCGTTGTTCGGGAAGAAGGACTTGAATTCGCCGTAGAGCTGGGCGGCCAGGGTCTTGTTCGGCGCCAGCACCAGGGTGGGCTTCTGCACCGCCTCGACGACGTTGGCGATGGTGTAGGTCTTGCCCGAGCCGGTGACGCCCAGCAGGGTCTGGTGCGCCAGCCCCGCCTCGAACCCGTCCACCAGGCGGCGGATGGCCTGCGGCTGGTCGCCGGCGGGCTGGTAGGGGGCGACGAGCTGGAAGCGGTCGGACACGGGGGACGTCCTCGCAGGGGCAAACGAGCAGTATAGCGGCGCGCCGACGCGCGCCCGGGTGTGCTTCCTACATGGGGATGCGGGGACCTTCCGTTCAAGGTTCCGGGGCCGCCGGGGACACTGGCCACCGGCTTCCCACGGGCGATGGCCATGTCCAGGCAAGGCAGGGGTTTCACGCTGGTCGAACTGGTGGTGGTGGTGCTGGTGCTGGCCATTTCACTGGCCGTGGCCCTGCCGGCGTTCGGGGCCATGCGCGAACGCTTCGCCGCCATGAACACCTTCCACGCGCTCACCGTGGCGTTGATGTCGGCGCGCATGGCCGCCATCACCCAGGGGCGGCCGGTGACCGTCTGCCCCAGTGCGGACGGACTGAGCTGCCGCCAGGACCTGCGCTGGGACCAGGGTTGGATCGTGTACCGGGACCCGGCGCGCTCGCCGCAGCCGAAGGATGCGCAGGACATCCTCTGGGTCGAGCAGCGCGCGCCCGGGCCAGTGGCGGTGCGAAGCACGGTGGGTCGCCACCGCGTGCGCTACCAGCCCAGCGGATTCTCGGGTGGCAACAACCTGAGCTTGCGCGCCTGCAGCCGCCAGGGCGCCCGCCTGCTGGGCGCCGTGGTGGTGAACCTGGGCGGTCGCGCCCGCGTGGAATGGGCCCGGGAGGCCGAAAATCCGCCCTGCCCCTACACTCCCTGAGCCACGAGGGCTTGACCGGGGGGCCGTGTCGTTTAAAATGCCCGTCCCCGCCCGAATAGCTCAGCCGGTTAGAGCACTTGACTGTTAATCAGGGGGTCGTTGGTTCGAGTCCAACTTCGGGCGCCAGATTATTCAATGATTTAGGGTCGCTTCGGCGGCCCTTCTTCATTTCCGGCGTAGCTAAATCGTAGCTCTCCTCTATCCGTACTTGTTCTGCGTACCGCTTCAGGTCATCCATGCCGAGGTGTGCGTAACGTTGGACCATGGCCGGGGTCTGCCACCCGCCGAGCTTCTGGAGCACGTGCATCGGCGTTCCGCTCTGGGCGTGCCAGCTGGCCCACGTATGCCGGAGATCGTGCCAGCGGAAGTTCTCGATCCCTGCCCGCTTTAGCGCCCTCCTCCAAGCCTTCGTGCTGGTCTTGAACTCGAAAGGCCGACCCCGGAACGTAAAGACCCACTCGGGATGCTTCCCGCGCTGTTCTTCGAGGACCCGCATCGCCTCGGCGCTCAGGGGAACGGGAATGGCCCGCTTGCCCTTTGCCTCCGATGCTTCGACCCACGCAGAGCAACGTTCCAGATCGACCTTCGCCCAACGCAGCCCCTTGACGTTGCCTTGGCGCAATCCCGTTGCCAACGAGAAGCGCGCCATGGCCCGCAAGTGCTCTGGCAGTTCAGCCAACAACCGCCCGGCTTCCTCGCGCGTCAGATACCGGACGCGACCTTGCGGCTCCTTCAACAGACGGAACCGAGGCAACTTGTCGAGCCAGTCCCACTCCAACGCGGCCCGCCTCAAGATTGCACGCAAGACCTGAAGACGCCGATTCGTGGTGGCGTCACTGACGCCGCTACGCTGGCTCTCTTGCTTGTACCTGTCCACCACATCACGGGTGATTTCGGTCAGGCACATGCCTTCGAGCCGAGGCTGCCACCAACGAAGGTGCAGCTTGTCATCGCCAACAGACTTCTTCTTCACCTCCTCGCCTAAGTACCGCAGTACAGCTTCATCCCACGAGCGACGCGGCTTTACGCCGAGTCGTTGCTGCTCCCACAGTTCAGCCCGTCGTTTGTCGTGGTATTCCTGAGCTTGCCGCTTGTTGGCAGTCCCAGTGCTTTCCGACACGCGATGACCGCTGACCGTGAGTTTGACCCACCAATACGGTGAGTCCTTGCGCTTGTAGAGTGACATTCTGAAATCTCCGAGCTGCCACCCTGCAAGGCTCGCCACTTGTAGTGTGCCCGAACGTAGGCGATCAGGTCATCTTCGACAAAGACCCAGCGCCGCCCGATCTTGGCGGCCGGGATGCGTCCGTCGGATGCCCGCTCCGCCACCGTGACCGGGTGCAGCTTCAGGACTTGGGCGGCCTCTTGCAGGGTGAGGGTTCTCACTGGTCGCTACCTTCCCGCCGCGGCATTCCGGGCAGCGGAAGGTGGACAAGCCGTTTCGGCACCCCAGGGCGCATCGCCTGATAGAGAACGGCAAAGGGATCGCCGCCCTCAGCTCTTAGCATCACGTTGAGCGCAGGACCGTACTGGGTGCGGAGGCAATCAACCATGCGGGCGTATTCGATCTCAGCGGACTTCTTGAGCGTCCGCACCTTGTCTTGGCGCTCAGAGAGGTAGGCAAGGCAGGGATAAGCGCCCGCGAGGTAGCTGCTCGCCTTCACCAACACATCCGGCGGGATAACACGCGACTTCGCCCGAAACTCGACTTCGACGCGGCACCAAGGGCTGCTGGGGTCGCCCAGTTGCTTGCCCTTCTCGTAGATGCGGCAGAGTTTCCCGTTCTGGCGTTGCCCGACATAGAGAGTCTTCCCCCTGCCGGAGCCGAGATCGTCCAGAAGTCGGGCCAGAGGCGCCCGCCCACTCGTGATGAACTGGCCCTCAGCGAACCACTTCCGGGCCTGCTGGACGCTGACGGTGCGCCCACTGAAGTCGTCGTGAGCGAGGTCGATGCGGGTGATCTTGACGCCGCAGTCCTCGCACCAGACTCGCACGGCGTTCCAGTCCCGAATCCGAGCACAGCCGTGGGCGTTCAGCTCTAAGTGCACTGTTCCCCGCTGGTGCTCGCCCCCGTAGGCGAGCAACCCAAGTCCCCCAAGGTCAATGCGGACCTCGTACCCCTGCCAGCCACCGGGCCGGGTGACCCACTGGTCTTGAGGGATCAGGAAAACGGACTCAATGATCGCGGCAAAGCCCCCTGCCCCCGGCAGAAAGGTGCAAGCGAACCAATCGACGTGCGCGATTCCCGGGTGACTTTCGCCCCGTGTTACTGGACGGGGCTCGCACTCAGCCGGCGCTGCGCCGCCGCCTGAGCTGCCGCGCGGCACCCGCGCGTCTGCACAGGCAGCGGCTGCCTGTGCGTTGGAGGGTGATTCTGTTTGCATATGCGTGACTCCGGTCGGCACGGAGGAGTCACGGCTACGCGATTGGGCGCCCAGATGACTCCGCCGCATGTCTGCGGGAAATCACAAGGAGGGGGCAGGCCCGATTAGGAATGTTCTTTGCCTCTGACGCGGACCCTGCCTATTTCTGGTCCGTGCCTGTCTGGGCTGCGGTAGCTCCACATCGACCTAGGCCGGTGGTCCCGCTATTCAACGGCCTTTGTGGGCCGTCCCGACGCCATCTGCCAACGCGCCGGAGACTCAATGCGATATAGCTGCTTGTGTGCAGATAAGCTGCCACAGAGGAAATGGAGCCGTCAAGCAGGCGTTACCCACCGACTCCACAGCCTTGCTTCGCTCCGCTAAGCAACCCGCACGCCGGTTCGGTTCGACGTTAACGCCGAACCGCCGCACGGGCTTCGGGCTGCGGCGTCCGTGGATAACGCCCGAGCTCAGCTGCCCGGCGAGGCGATGTCAGTTTTCTTGGGTTGTTTGATCGCACCTTGGAAGTGCCAAACGCGAAAATACGATGAGTGTTCTGGTGCCTCCACCTGAGAGGCTGCATAGCCAGATCCACCCTCTATGTGCTGGAGCAAATTGTTCGCCGCGCTGTCCGAGGCGCGAAGCAGCATGTTTACCAAACTATCTTTGGCAGCGTCACTTGCATAAAGCAAATCCGCCCATTCCGGGAAAAAACAGTCATCTAGTACTGGCAACTCACGCGACGCGATTTTGGAAAGGTTTCCTAGGTGCGAGTCAACGATGAATGCGATCAGGCCTGCACTAGAGCGATTAGGGTCACCCTCCATCTGAACAATGTGCTGCTTGAGCGCCAGAAGGTCGGGGTGACAATCCACGTTGCGGAACTCAAGCGCATGGACAGGTGCAAAGCCAAGAATCGGCGAGGGAGAACGCTGCGTCCATTTGCCAAGGACAACAGCAGCGATTGATATCTCCTGGCCGCCTATTGACCTGGTGTTTGTGTCAATGGAGAAAATTGTGTCATAGGCCAAGAGCGCAGTATTCGGATCAGACGAGATTCGAGCTGAACCATCTACAGGGATGCGGCTGAGAACTTTGGGGCCCTTAGCTCTTTCATAGCTGCGCTCTAGAGTTGCTTTAACAGGTTGTAGCGAGTTGCCCTTCCCATCGAAGAATTCAATCGAGCCATCTCCTGAAACGGAGACGGTCTTAACCTCGACAGGTATGCCCATGTCCATGGTGACTATGGAGGTGCGGGGCTTCGATGGCTTTTGTCGCTTCATGGGGGCTAACGCCTACCAGTAAGGATGGCAGATAACGGCGGGATCAGGACGCATTGAATATGGTGGTGGCAGCGCTTCTCAGGAGATCAACTCCTCATGGGAATTGCCTAACGCCTACGCAAGCGCATGCCCCGCTTGGGGCTAGATACCCATCACTCACGTAGCCAGATTGTAGCCGGGACTGGCGGATACTGACTGAATTTGGCTGCCCCAGACGGTGGGCGAGCCTTACAGGATGCGGGTTGTAGGGTTGTCTGGGACAGCTGTTAATCAGGGGGTCGTTGGTTCGAGTCCAACTTCGGGCGCCAGATGAAATGAAAAAGGCTCGCAGCGATGCGAGCCTTTTTCTTTTGGTGGCCGGTGGGTCCCTGCCGCTTACCAGCACTCCTCCGCCGTGGCCGCCGTGCCCGTCTCCGTCTTCGCCCCGATCTGGTTAAGGCCCAGCGTGCCGCACAAGGTGTCGCGGGACGCCTGGATGTTCTGCGGGGTGGCCGTGAGCGAGAAGGCCGAGGCCGTGGGCGTACCCACCACCGCGAACAGATAGAAGTTCGACAGCTCCTGTTCGCAGGAGGAATCAGGGATGCTGGCACCCTCGTAGCTCATGTTGGTGGTGTAGTAGCGCTCCATGAACTGGGCCATCTCGGTCAGGCAGGCCGTCGCCGCCGCACGACGGGTATTCGTCGTGTAGTTGATATAGGACGGATACGAAATGGCGGCGAGCACGCCAATGATCGCGACAGCGATCATCAGCTCGATGAGGGTGAAGCCGCGCGCCTTGCTGCGATGCTGGGTCATTGATCAATCCTCTCCATACAGTTCACGCCACGACATGCGGCGCGGCGAACCCGGGCCGCCCACCTGCGGCGCCGCGGGCACCTCTTCGCAGGTGCCGTCCGAACCGCAGACCAGCACCAGGTCGTCGATCTGGCTCGATTCGGTCGGCATGCCCACGCCCAGGTCCACCGAGCCGATCGGCAGGGCGTTCTCGCCCTCGCCAATCGTGTCATTGGAGCCGGAGCCATTGCCGTCCGTATCGAAGAAGGACGAGGAGGTGCCGCCGCCGTCGGCGCCTTCAGGGCTGGTGCCGGTGAATACGTCGATGGCGTTCAGGTAGCCGCTGCCGCCCGACTCGCAGCCATTGCCTTCCGAGGGGATGACGCTGGACACGAAGGCAGCCCGACCGTTGATGCGTGCGCCGCTGACGACGCGCTCGCCGGCGGTCGGCTCGTCCAGATCCACGTACCAACCACGCGAACCCGTGGGCAGCGCCGCGTAGGCCTCGAAGGCACGTACGCTGCGACCCTGGGCGTTGGTGCCCACGATGGCGATCTGTCGCTCGGTGAGGTCGCTGCGGCCGGCGATGGTGGTGCTGTTGTTGTCGATGATGCCGTACCAGGTCTGGATGGCGGTCGAGGCCATGTCGCTGATCGAAATCAGGCGGCCGGTACCGAAGGTGACCCAGATCCGCGGGTTCGCGGATTCGCGGGCCAGCGCCAGGCCACCGGTGATCGGCTGCGGGTTGCCGACGGCATCCGTGGCCGTGAACAGCGGCGAACCACCAAGGCCAACGGCCCAGTCAGTCGCAACAGCGGAGGTGACGTCGAACTTCCAGACATTGCCTCGCAGGTCGCCGGCGTAGATGTAGTCGGCCTTGCCGTCGGCATTCATGTCCGCGGCGCGCGGCGAGGACAGACCGTTGCTGCCGCCAACGCCCGTGTCGATCTTGGCGATCTGACTGCCGTTGGTCACGTCGTAGATGTAGAGCACGGCATGGCCGTTGGTGCTGTCGATGCCGTTGGGGACGACGGCGAGGATCTCGTCGTTGTTGCCCTTCACGATCAGCGGCAGGCCCAGCACGTAACCCATGTCGGCATCGCTGGCCGCGGTCTTGTCCCAAAGCACGTCCGCGTTGGCCATGTTTCCGGGATCGGAAACGTCCAGCGCGAACGCACCCTTGCCGCCGCGCCCCAGGGTACCCACCAGGTAGTTGACGCCGGAGACAAGGCGGTAGCTGGAAACGGCCACCGGTCCATCCACGAAGAAACCATGCGTATAGGCCGGGTCGCTGATGGTGGACAGCTTGTTCCAGTCGAGACCGGCCGGGACATAGGAGAAAGTGACCTCGCCGGTGAGCGCATCGACGGCATGCAGCATGCCGTCATTGGCGCCGACGAAGACATGCTCCGAATCCCGGATGTAGAACGGCGAGGAGTTGATGATGTCGCCGAGCACGCTCGTGCGATTGCGCAGGACGCCGCCACCGGCCATCTCAAGCGACTGGTCGCCCTTGATGTAGTTGGCGTTGTTCGCACCCGTGACGATGGCAGAACCAGTGCTGCGGGCGAGCGCGGTGGCCTGCGCCGTGGTCGGGAACGAGGCACCCGCGGAGCCGGACCAGGTCAGGACCGGGCGATTGTGGAAATCGTCTCCCGACTGGTTGTTGTCATAGGTGCTGTCGATGCTCGAGGTGACGCGCCAGGCCTCGGTGGCGGCAATGCCGCCCGCGGCAGTCACGTCGCGCGCCACGAGGTCACCCGTCCACACGCCGGTGCGATAGGTCGCCTGGTACATTCGGGTATCGGACTGGAAGGTCGTGCTGTTGGTCGCCACGTTCGAGCCGGAGGCCAGGCGGGACTGGATGATACCCAGCACACCGGAGAGCGCCGTGCTGAAACTCTCGGCATTGTTGGCGGCGATGAACTCGCCGTGGCCATTGACCGCTGCGTGCAGCAAGTCATCGATGCGCTCGGCGTCCTCGGTATTGGTCGGGTCGGGCCAGTTCACGGCCACGCCGTTGATGCGCGGGCGGCCATCACGGAGGATTTCGGCCACCGAGCCCTGGTCGACCGTGCCCTTGAGGCCGATGGAAATACCGAAGGTGACCATGTGCTGCCAGAACGCCGGGTTGTTGGCGCTGGTCGGCATGATGTTGTCCTGGTCCGTACGCAGGTCGGTCTTCCAGTACTTCATGGCCACGTCGGCCAGCGTGTTGCTGTAGTTCGTGGTGCTGCCGGTGTCCTGGTAAGGGTGCGAGCGCGTGTACCGGACGGTGTCGCTGCCGTCCGCCGGGTTCACGATGGACAGGCCGGAAACACCATCTTGGTCTCCGATGGTGCGGCTTCCGATGTTGCCGTTCCAGTAGCCGTCCGTGGTCAGGATGGCGAAGTTCTGCCGGCACTCCAGCTGGTCGGCTGCCGCCGCCGGACCATAGGGACCCGAAGTCGAACTGTCGGAGAAGTATTCGCCGGTGTCAAAGAGTGCGGCGCGCAGCGGGGTGCTGTTCTCGCCACGTGCGCCGAACAGCCGGCTGAACCAGGTGGTGCGCGCGGAACCTTCGAAGACGCCGTTGTTGCCGTCGGTGACCGGGATATTGTAGTTGCTGCGGTTCCAGATGGTGCGATAACCCACGCGCACGTTGTCGCCCAGCTCGTTGAACGCCTCGCTGGCGCCCGCCTTGGCGGTCTTCATGCGGGATCGGTGGTAGGAGAACCAGGTGGCGTAGTTCTCGAGCTCCTGCGCCTCGGTGCGGCCGACGACCGGTGTCATCAGGGTGCAGCCGCCCCAACCGTAGCTGCTGGAGGCGACCGGCGCGCAGCCGTAATCGCCCGAAGCCCCGATGACATCCACCGTCAGCGTCAGGTTGGCGAAACTCCGGTAGGCGTAGACGCGGACGCGCCAGCTGCCAGACGCGGGGTTGTTGATCACGCAGAGTTCGTTGCTGTCGTTGCTCTCGTCCTCACACTCGGTATTCCAGTCGCCGTTGTCGTTGTACTGCACGTAGATATCGGCATCGGTGTCGCTGCCGACGGTCTGCACGCGAAGCTGGGTGGTTCCCGCCGGAACGGTGAAGGTGTAGTACGAGCTGTTGCCCTGGCTGATCGCGATGCCACTCTGGGTGATCAGGTTGGTGGTGGTCGGCGGGAAGTCGCCATAACCGCCGCCCAGCACCAGTTCGCTGCGCACGACCCGGGTCGCACCGTTCACGGTACGGACCTGGTAACGATAGTAATTGGTCGTTTCCTGGAGATATGCGGTGCTCGTCTGCGCCGGGTTCTTCGGCACGTAGTAGGTCTGGATGCCGCCGCACACGGTGGTGCTGGAGCCGTTGCGGTCGTAGTTCTCGCAGGCGCCGTCATTGGTCAGGTCGAGCGTGTCGTACTCGCCCCCTGTGCCCGGCCCGGCGAAGTTGAAGGAGCCGAAGACCGCGGTCATCGTCGTGCCACCGGTCATGCGCGTGCCGTCGGCGTTCTGCCAGGGCTCGTAGTCCACCGCCGGGTTGTAGTAGACGGTGTTGCCGACATAGGTCGAATTGGTGATCGTGTCGCTCTGGCAATTGCCGTTGTTCGCGCGACGGCAGATTTGCGGTATGTCCGAGTTCGGCATGGTGGTGAACGCCATGGAGCCCGAATCGTCGAGCAAGAACATGATGTTCGGCTCCACGTCGCCCGCACCCGTCTGGAGCGGGTAGGACGGGAAGCTCTGCGCCATCACCGAGGACACCGGCAAGGCCAGCAGCGTGGCGACGAACGCGGCCAGCGTGGGCAGGGAACGCTTGCGGAACTGCGGGGCGGTTTGCGTGTTCATGCGGGTCACCTGCCTTACGGCACCTGGTAAGCAGACTGGAGCATCACCTGCGCGCCATTGTTGGTCTGCACGAAGGCCGTGATGCGGAAGTTGTTGGCGCCGCCACCCGTGGAGGTGCAGGTCGGCGCGGAGAGGTCGATGTCGCTGGTGCACTCGGAGGGGCCGGCGAGGCCTTCGCCCATGAATTCGATGACATAGCGGGCCGCCGCGATGGGGTCCGCTTCGAGCGAGGACGAAGTGCGATAGCCGCCGGCCGTGGTCCAGAAGCCGGCCGCCTCCCAGGCCGAAGCGGCACCAGCGGTGGGCATGGCGCAAAGGCCATTACTGCATCCGCTCGCCGGCATGGACGGGTTGCCGGCAGCCTGGAACTCGGCCTCGCGCAGCAGCGCCTCGGCGGCCTGGAAGGCGATGCTGCGAGCGGCGGCGTTGCCGCTCATGCGCTCCTGCATTACCGTGCCGCGCATGGCGGCCAAGCCAAGCAGGGTGACGATAACCAGCAGCAGCAGCACGACCACGAGGGTGATGCCCCGCTGGTCCTTGCGCGGGGAATGGATGTTCTGCTTCACAGGGTGCCCTCCCGGTTGCGCAACGCCACCACATGGGTAAGCGTTCGTCCAAGCACCTCGCCGTCGGTGCCTTCGATTTCGCGACCCGTCAACGCGCCCTGCGTACCCTCCATCACCAGCTCGAGCCGGGTCGCGATCACGCGCGACCAGTCGGCCACGCCCGCAGGGTCCGTGTAGCCGTTCTCGCCCTGCTCGAGGTAAGTGACGGTCATGTCTTGCACGCCCTCCACCACCTCGATGTTTTCGAGCAGCGTATCGGGATTGTTGGTGGTGCCCCGGTTGGTGACGGTGGCGCGGTAGAGCGACGTGCCGCCACGCGCGTTGTTGCCCACGAACCAACGCAGCGAGCCCACCTTGGCCACGTAGGCCGGCGAATTGCTGCTGCCCACGCACTGGGCACTGGCCGTGGCACCCGGCACGAAGCAATAGCCGAAGGCGCCGCTGGCACCGCTGCCGGTGCAGGGCTCGTCGTACTGGAATTCCTGCGCGCAGTTGAGGCTGGTGCCGCTGTTGTGCTGCAGCTGGTTGGTGCTAGGCAGCCCGGTCACCTGGAAGATGAAGGCATAGTCCATGTTGCAGATGACCAGGACCTCGTTATCCACGATGTCCCCCTGGTCACTGACCTGCACCACCGCGCTCGGGGTGGAGTGGTCGGTCACCCGGATGCCCCCGCCCAGGGCGGAGTTGATTTCGACGGCATCGGTGCCGGCCACGCGCTGTCCCACGCCGGTGCCGAACACCCCCATGCCGGCGACGGTGCCGCCCATGGCGTCGTCACCGTCGTAGCCACGGATGCCATTGCCCCAGTTCGCCCACCAGTCGTTGCCTCCGCTGGAGAGCTGGTTGACGATGACCGAGGCGCTGGAGCACGGATTGCCGCCGGCCTCGCGCAGGTCGCGCGACATCAGTTCGAAACCGACCCGGGTGTTTTCCTGGATGCGGCCCAGGGTTTCCGTGGCGGTGTACACCCGCTTGTTCGAGATGAACACGCCACCCGCGGCCGCGACCACCAGCAGGCCGAGCAGCATGGCGATCATCAGCTCGATCAGCGAGAAGCCCGCGCTTGCGGCGCGCGGCATGCCACTCTTGGGTGCATTCATTCGCATGGTCAGAGCCTGGTCGTAGTGATGATCTTCTGCTCGGCATCGCCGTCGCTTGCACGGCTGTCGTCCCATTGCACCGTGACCGTGCAGGTCTGCGCCCCGCAGGTGATGCTGCCGCAAGCGGAATCGCCCATGCTCTGCTTGAGCTGGGCAATCCAGCGATCCAGGTCCCCCGCCACGCGGGAGGCGGCCGGACTCGCCGGTGCCTCGCAAAGCAGGCCCTGGTTGTAGTTGCCCGCACGCGCGGCGTCACGATTGGCGCGCATCATGTCGAACATGGCGTAGCTCTGGATGATGGCGGCCGTGCGTTCGGACGAGCTCTGGGTGTTCTTGAGCGTGATCGACTGCAGGGCCGCGATGCCCAGCAGGCCGATGGCCAGGATGAGCACGGAGACCAGGACTTCCAGCAGGCTGGCGCCGGACTGGCGGGTGGCGCGGCCGCGGTGGGTGGTGCTTGCTTGCATGGTCGGGGGCCTCAGTCAGTCGCCGCGGTGCAGGCCGCGGTGCCGTTGCGGGTGACGACGCTGATGCGGCTCACCGCGACCATCACGTCGCGGGTGTTCTCTGCAGCCGGCAGAACGGCGGAGCACACGGACAGGCCGCCGGTCGCATTGGTGGTGCCACCCACCCGCGCGAAACCGGAAGAAGTGAAAGCGATCTGGTTGTTGTCGTCCACGTTCGAGCTGGACTTGATGGCCATGCCCCGGCCGCTGAACTGGAACTCGCGCACCACCTCGCCAGCCGCGTCTGCCTCGCGCACGATCATGCGCATCCAGTTGGCGCCACTGCAGGTGCTGCCATTGGTGCTGGGGCACATCACCACGCGCTGGTTGCGGCGGATGGCCTCCATGCGCGTGAGCTGCATGGCCGCCACCACCTCGTTGGCCACCGAGGTGAGCCGGTTGCGGTTGGTGATGCCCTGGAAGCTCGGGATCGCGATGCCCAGCGCGATGGCCAGCACGGCCACCGTGATGACCAGTTCGAGCAGCGTGAAGCCGGCCGGCCGCGGGCTCCCCGCCCCGACCGCCTTGCGTGTCTGGTTGCTTTCGAAACGCCCCATGTTCCCTTCCCGTGGAGGCTGATGCGGCCAAGTTATCCCCAAGCCCGACCCCAAGGCCAACGCCCCCCGACGAACGGGCCGCCCATCCGAACAGGCGGCAGGACGCCACGCCGCCGGTGTTTCTGGGCATGATGGGGGCTTCCCACCCCCGCCCGGACCCCGATGCCCGCGCCACCCGCCCCCGCCTCTTCCCGCCCCCTGGACGTGCTGTGGCAGGCCACGGCCATCATCTGGGTGATCCTGGGCGGCGAGGGCTTGGCGGCAGTGCTGGCCCTGGCCCCGGGCCTGGAGGGCGAGCGCCTGGTGTATTTCGGACTGGCCTCGCTGTGGGTGCAGTGGACGGCCCTGCTGACCCTGGCCGTGCTCTACCTGCTGCGCCGCCCGCTCAACCGCCTGCGTCCGCCGCAGGTGGCGGGCCTCGCCCTGGCCATCGGCCTGGCCATTTGCTGGTTGATCACCCTCGTGGTGCGCACCTACCTGGGCCCTGGCGACCCGGCCGACCCGGTGGACTGGTTGGGCCTGGCCTGGCGCGTGTCAGGCATCACCCTAACGGTCGGCCTGCTCGGCCTGGCCGCCTTCCACAACCACTGGAAAGGCCGGCTGGCCGCGGTGCGCGCCAAGCAGGCGGAGCTGGAGGCGCTGCAGGCGCGCATCCGGCCGCACTTCCTGTTCAACACGCTCAACACCGGCGCTGCCCTGGTGCACGCCCGCCCCGAGGAAGCCGAGCAGCTGCTGCTGGACCTGGCCGACCTGTTCCGGGCTGCGCTGTCGGGCCCCTCGGAACTGCCGCTGCGGGAAGAGCTGGGCCTGGCCCGTCGCTACCTGGAGATCGAACGCCTGCGTTTCGGCGACCGGCTGGCGGTGGCCTGGGACCTGCCCGACCCGCTGCCCGACGTGCGGGTGCCGACCCTGTCCATCCAGCCGCTGGTCGAAAACGCCATCCGCCACGGCATCGAGCCCTCGCCCACCGGCGGCCGGCTGGACGTGCGGGTCAGCCGGCGCCCGGGTGAGGTGCAGGTGGTGGTGGGTAACGACCTGCCCGGCCCCGGCACCCGGCCCGCAGCCGGCCACCAGGTGGGCCTGGCCTCGGCGCGCGAACGCATCGAGGCCCTGAGCGAAGGACGCGGCCGGCTGGAAACCAAGGTCGAGGGCGGCCGCTACATCGCCACCATCACCCTGCCCGACACTTTGTAGGAGCGGCTTCAGCCGCGAAGCTCTTCGCGAAAAGCTTCGCGGCTGAA
>JAIBEO010000001.1 GCA_019459185.1 Rhizobium sp.
GCTTCGGCCCGTTTGCGGGCCGTTCCTGTTTCCGGGCTTCGGCTAGTCAGGCGGTAGTTCCCGCTGCCCGCGCTGGCGGCATCTGGCACGTGTTGGCCGCGGCGCGCGGATCGGATTCGGCGAGAATCGGTTGCCCAGGGCGGATGCTCGTGGGCCGTCGCAGCAGTTCGTGGCGCGGGCACGACTTTTTCAGCCAGCCCCGGCTTGCAAAGCGCTCTTCCGGGGCTTAGCGTCCGGCCTAACAACTCATTCAAGCCGACGTCGCTCCGCGACGCGGCTTAACTCAGGCGTTAGGCCAGTAGTTGCTCAGGTTGCTTCGGCCCGTTCGTGGGCCGTTTTCACTTCTGGGCTTCGAATGGCCCCAGAGCTAGCGCGCGCCGCCCGCGCCTCGACCATCCGGCGCCTGGTGCGTCCGGCAAGCCGGCTCGTTGGCGGTCGAGGGCCGAGCATCCGGGCGGCTTCTCGCTGGCGTCCCAGCGGCTCGTGGCGCGGGCACGACTTTTTCAGCCAGCCCAAGCTTGCAAAGCGCTCACCCGGGGCTTAGCGTCCGGCCTAACTACTCATTCAAGCCGACGGCGCTCCGCGACGCGGCTTAACTCAGGCGTTAGGCCACTATGGACTCATCCGCGAAGCGTGATTACCTCGATGCGCTGTTGGATTATGCGTTTGATATGACCTACGTCCGGAGCCTTGGCGAGAACCATGTTGAGTTCCTGTACGTCCAGTGCGCTCGCGTCGCTGAGCTGGACGATACAATCAGGCTGTGGCTGCTCGAGGCGATAGAGCGGTCCCTGGTGGGGCAGAGCACGATCGAGAACGGCGCAATTAGACGGCCTGACGGATTCATCCCCTCAGAACTTGTTTTGTTTCTGGCACATCGCACAAAATGGCCAGAGTTCGACAAGATGGCGGATCGCATCAGCTCTCTTCCCGAAGATATATGGCGTTCAAATCCGCTCTGCAGGTCATCGGTCGCGCTGCGCGAAGCATTGAGAAACGACTGGGAACATTCGGACTTCTACTCGTCGTTCTCCAGTCCGCAGCCGTGGCCTAACTAATCATTCAAGCCGACGTCGCTCCGCGACGCGGCTTAACTCAGGCGTTAGGGCGCAAATGCATCTAGTCGCAACATTGCTGTTCCTTGTCGGGGTTCTCATCACACCCGTCTACTTCCATTCACTTTGGCGGTTCAGGAGCATCCTGCTAGCGGAGCGCCCGGAGCTAGCCGATCGGCGCGGATTGCTCAGCTTCTTGTACGCCGGCATGCCTCGCTTGGCGGATCCAAACGTGAGCATGCTGGTCATTGGCACAGCCTTTGGCTCCGTGCCGCAGCAGCTGAGTAACCCAGATGCCCTGCGGTATGCTCGCCGCATCCGGCTCAGCCTTCTAATCGCTGCAC
>JAIBEO010000006.1 GCA_019459185.1 Rhizobium sp.
CTGCAAGAAATGGACTCATCCATCCCCTACAGGCGCCCGCACAAATTTCCTGCGCACACTGTCAAAGATCAATCACTTGCGAAGTCTTTCGAACCTCGCCCCTCATGGCGTTTCGCCCGAGGGAGCCGCACATTATACGGCCGTTTCGCGGAACGTCAACACCCTTTTCAGAGGATTTTCGTACCGCTTCCCGCGCCGCCCGGCTCGTGGCCGGCGTCTGCGGGGGGCGAACTTTAATCGCAGCGCGCCGGCGATTGCAAGCAAATCGCTGCAAGCCGCGGAATCAAAGGGTCGGCACCAGGCGCACCCGGGCGAAATTGCGCTTTCCGACCTGCAGGACACCCTCGAATCCGGGGGTGAACAGGCGCTGCGGGTCCTCGAAGACCTCGGCATCGATCTTCACCGCCCGCTCCTTGAGCTTGCGCGAGGCTTCGGAGTTGCTCGGCGCCAGGCCGGCCGCCACCAGCAGGGCCGCGATACGAAGGCCCTCGGCGGGCACCGCGACCTCGGCCAGCGGCAACAGGGAGGTGTCGCCCTCGCCGCGAACCACGGCGTGCCAGCCGGCAATGGCCTGCTCGGCCGCGGCGGCGCCATGGAAACGGGCCGCCAGCTCGCGTGCCAGGCGAAGCTTCGCATCGCGCGGATTGAGCTGCCCGGAGGCCACGTCGGCGCGCATTTGCTGCAACTCCGCCATCGACACATCGAAGCTCAGCAGCTCGTACCACCGCCACATCAGTTCGTCGCCGATCTTGAGCGTCTTGGTGACGATGTCGATGGCCGGCTCGTTGATGCCGATGTAGTTGCCCAGCGACTTGGACATCTTGTTGACGCCGTCCAGGCCCTCGAGCAGCGGCATGGTGAGCACGATCTGCGGCGCCTGGCCGTAGTGCTCCTGCAAGCCACGGCCCATCAGCAGGTTGAACTTCTGGTCAGTGCCGCCGAGTTCGACGTCGGCCTGCAGCGCCACCGAGTCGTAGCCCTGCACCAGCGGATACAGGAATTCGTGGATGGCGATGGGCTGCTGCGCGGAGTAGCGCTTGGAGAAATCGTCGCGCTCGAGCATGCGCGCCACCGTGTGCTGCGCCGCCAGCCGGATCATGTCGGCGGCCGACATCTGCCCGAACCACTCGGAATTGAAGCGCACCTCGGTGCGATCCCTGTCGAGCACCTTGAACACCTGGTCGGCGTAAGTCTGCGCATTCGCCAGCACGTCCTCGCGGGTGAGCGGCTTGCGGGTGGCGTTCTTGCCGGTCGGGTCGCCGATCATCCCGGTGAAGTCGCCGATCAGGAAGATGACCTGGTGCCCCAGGTCCTGGAACTGCCGCATCTTGTTGAGCAGCACGGTGTGGCCCAGGTGCAGGTCCGGCGCCGTCGGGTCGAAGCCGGCCTTCACGCGCAGCGGCCGCCCGGTTTTCAGGCGTACCGCCAGCTCCTCGGGCTTGAGGATCTCCTCGGCGCCGCGGCCGATCAGTTCGAGGGCGGAGTTCAGGTCAGGCATGGCAATCGGGATTCCGTGGTCGGGCAGGCGCCGGGGCGGGGCCCGGCCGTTAAATGGAGGTTAATGGAAAGTTAAAGCGCGCAGGGCGAAAAATCCAGCCGCGACAAGGGTTTGACGCGACTATTTCCGGCTGGTTATCGTACCGCGACATCAGGCCCCAGCGGGGAAAGCCCTTGCCACACCGCGACTCCTTCTCCCTCCGCCGCTGGTCGCACGAACATTGGGTCCTGGCCAGCCTGTTCGCCTCCCTGGCGATCCTGGTCGGAACCATCGTCCCTGGCTTCGCCTCCGCCATGCGCGGCGCCGACGTCGCCGCCAACCGCAGCATCCTCCCGCTGGCCTTGCCCCCGCTGCAGCTGGCCGATGCGCGCGCCAACGCCGCCAGCCGCGCCTGGCAGGTCGTGACCGTGCAGAGCGGCCAGACCCTGGGCGCGCTGTTCGAACAGATGGGCGTGCCCGCCACCGTGATGCACCAGGTGCTGGAACTGCCTAGCGCCCGCCAGGCCCTGTCGCGCCTGCGCGCCGGCGCCGAACTGGCCTTCGACCTGGGCGACGCCGGCGAACTGCGCGGCCTGCGCTTCGACCGCGACGAGGCCGCCCGCGTGGAGATCGTCGCAGCCGACGGCGACTTCAGGGAGAAGGTCATCGAGCGCCCGCTCGAGCGCCGCGTGATGATCGCCAGCGGCGAGATCGACAGTTCCCTGTATGCCGCCGGCGCCAAGGCCGGCCTGGGCCCGGCCATCATCAACCAGATGGCCAACGCCTTTTCGTATGACATCGACTTCACCCAGGACCTGCGCGTCGGAGACGGCTTCCAGGTCGTGTACGAAGAAGTCTGGCGCGACGGCGAGCGCCTGCGCAGCGGCGAAGTGGTGGCCGCCAGCTTCACCAACCGCGGCAAGGAATTCACCGCGCTGCGCTACGAGCGAAACGGCAAGTCCGAATATTTCGATCTCGCCGGCCGGCCCCTGAAGAAGGGCTTCATGCGCATGCCGATCGAGTTCGCGCGCATCAGCTCGCGCTTCAACCCGCGCCGCAAGCACCCGGTGCTGGGCACGGTGCGCGCGCACAAGGGCGTGGATTACGCCGCAGTCACCGGCACGCCGATCATGGCGGCGGGCGACGGCCGCATCGCCTTCGCCGGCTGGCAGAACGGCTACGGCCGCACGATCGTGGTCGACCACGGCCGCGGCTACACCACGCTCTACGGCCACATGTCGCGCCTGGGCAAGTTCCGCGTCGGCCAGCGCGTGCAGCAGGGCAGCACCATCGGCTACGTCGGCGCCACCGGCCTGGCCAGCGGCCCGCACCTGCACTACGAATTCCGGGTCAACGGCGCCCATCGCGACCCGCTGACGGTCACCATGCCCAAGCCCGACCCGCTGACTGGCGCCGAACTCGCCCGCTTCCGCGCCGCCACGGCGCCGGCGATGGCGCAGCTCAAGCGCGTCGAGGACGTGCGCCTGGCCGCGCGCTGACGCCCATGGCTTGCGCGAACATCGAGCCCGCCGCCACCGACGGCGGGCTTTTTCTTGGCCTGATCTCGGGCACCAGCGTCGACGGCATCGACGCCGCGCTGGTGCGCTTCTCGCCCTCGCCGCAGGTGCTGTTCGGCCGCACTTACCCGCTGCCGACCGCGCTGGCCGACGAGGTGCTGCGGCTGTCGCAGGCCGAGGCGCGCATCACGCTCGACGAGGCCGGACGGCTCGATACCCGGCTCGGCCAGGCCTTCGCGGCCGCCGCGCTGCAGGCGCTGGCCGACAGCGGCACGCCGTCGCGCGACGTCACCGCCATTGGCTCCCATGGCCAGACGCTGCGCCACGATCCGCGCGGCGATGCCCCCTTCACGCTGCAGCTCGGCGACGCCAACGCCATCGCCGAACGCACCGGCATCACCACGGTGGCCGACTTCCGCCGCCGTGACGTCGCCGCCGGCGGCCACGGCGCGCCGCTGATGCCCGCCTTCCACGCGGCGGTGCTGCGCGCGGATGACGAAGAGCGCGCCGTGCTCAACCTCGGCGGCATCGCCAACCTCACCCTGATGCCGCGCGGCGGCGTGGTGCGCGGCTTCGACACCGGCCCGGCGAACGGCCTGATGGACGCCTGGTGCCTCGAGCACCGCGGCCAGCCCTACGACCGCGACGCCGCCTTCGCCCGAGAGGGCCGTGTCGACGAAACCCTTCTGGCTGCGCTCCTGGCCGACCCCTGGTTCGCGCTGCCGCCGCCCAAGAGCACCGGCCGCGACCAGTTCCAGCTGCAGTGGCTGCGCGCGCGCCTGGGCCGGCAATCGCCGGCCGACGTGCAGGCCACGCTGTGCGAACTGAGCGCCGCCACCGTGGCCGACGCGCTGCGCCGCGAGCAGCCCGGCTGCGCGCGCCTGCTGGCCTGCGGCGGTGGCGCCCACAATCCGCTGCTGATGCAGCGCCTGGCCGCACGTTTGCCCGGCGTGGCCGTGGCGAGCACGGCCAGCGTCGGCCTGGATCCGGATTTCGTGGAGGCCGCCGGCTTTGCCTGGCTGGCGCGGGAAACCCTGGCCGGGCGGCCCGGCAACCTGCCGGCGGTCACCGGCGCGGCGGGTCCGCGCGTGCTGGGCGCCGTCTACCGCGGCTGATCAGCCGCCGGGCTTCTTCTTGGCGTCGACCATGTAGGACGGCGCGTCGTCGGGCAGGCTGTTGAGCGCCGCCATGGCCTCGGCGAAGGCGCGGCTTTCGTCGTCGTTCCAGGAACCCGTGAGGCGGGCGATATCGCCCGGCTCCGGCGCCGGCTCGGGCTCGATGATGCCCAGCGCCTGCTTGATCAGGTGCAGGATCACGTCATTCAGCGGCCAGCCCTTCTGGCGCGCCATCTCCTTGATGCGCTCGGCCACTCGCTCGTCGATGTCGCGGAGCAGGAAGTCGGCCATGGCCTCGATCCTCGGGGGGACGTCCAGCATACGGCCACGGGCCGGGACTGCAAGCCTTGGCGGCCCGTGCCGGGTCCCGGGGTCAGCCCGCGCTCAGCCGGCGCCGCCCTTGTAACCGGCGTCGCCGAGCGAGCGCTCGATCAGGCCCGCGCGCAGCATGAACAGGTAAAGCAGCATGCCGGGCAGCGCCACCGCCGTAGTGAACAGGTAGAACTGCACGTAGCCCAGCGACTCGATCAACGCACCCGCGGTAGTGCCGGTGACGACGCGCCCCACCACGCTGGTCGCCGCCGAGAGCAGCGCGAACTGCGTGGCGGTGAATGCGAGATTGCACAGCGCCGACAGGTAAGCCACCACCACCACGCCGCCGATGCCGCTGGAGATGTTCTCGAAGCCGATTGTGAAACCGAGCAGCGGATTCGAGTGGCCCACCGCCGCCAGCCAGGCGAAGCTGAGGTTGGACACGGCCATCAGCGCCAGGGCCACCAGTACGGAGCGCTTCATGCCCAATTGCGCGTACAGCACGCCGCCAATGAAGACGCCCACGAGGTAGGCGATGGCACCCAAGCCAACGTCCCAGGTGGCAATCTCCTCGTTGGAAAAGCCCAGGTCGTTGAGCAGCAGCCGCACCGTCAGGTTGGCCAGGGTGTCACCTATCTTGTGCAGCAACACGAACAGCAGCACCAGGAATGCGCCACGCCGGCGCATGAACTCCAGCAGCGGGCCTGCCACCGACTCCCATGCCTGACGAAGGCCTCGATGCCGTGCGACCACGACGTGCCGCGCCGGCTCGCCAAGCACCAAGCCGGTCAACATCGCCGGCAGCGCGAACAGCGCGCACAGGACGTATGCCGCGGTCCAGCCGCCGCGCGCCGCGACGTACAGCGCAAGCGCGCCGGCGGCCACCGAGCCGATGCGCCAGCCGTACTGCGACATGCCCGAGCCGACGCCCAGTTGCTCCGGCTTGAGGGTCTCGATGCGATAGGCATCGATCACGATGTCGTAGGTCGCGCCAGCCACGCCCACGGCCACCGCCGCCATCGCGAACAGGGCGAGGTCGGCCTTCGGGTCCAGCCAGCCCAGCCAGGCTACTGCCGCCATCACGCCGATGCCGGCCAGAAGCAACCAGGACACGCGCTGGCCCAAGCGGCCGATCAACGGCAGGCGCAGCCCGTCCACCAGCGGTGCCCACAAGAATTTCAGGTTGTAGACCAGAAAAGCCAGCGAAAACGCTGTCACCGACTTCTTGTCGATGCCGTCCTGGGCCAGACGCGTGGTCAGCGTCGCCGCCAGCATCGCGTAGGGAAATCCGGAGGAGATGCCCAGGCAGAAGGCCGCGGCCGGCTCGCGCTCGACGTAAGGCCGCAGGCCAGCCGGCAGCGCCTCGCGCCAGGACGCCGCTGTCATGCGTACTCCACCAGGAAAGGCGCGTGGTCGCTGAACTTCGGCTCGGGGAAGATGGCGCAGCTCCTGAGCTTGTCGCGCAGCGAGGGCGACACCACCTGGTAATCGATGCGCCAGCCCACGTTCTTGGCACGCGCGGCACCGCGCTGGCTCCACCAGGTGTAGTCCTCGCCCTCGGGGCGCAGGTGCCGGTAGCTGTCCACCCAGCCTTGCTGGCCGAACAGCAGGTCGAGCCATGCGCGCTCCTCGGGCAGGCAGCCGGAGTTTTTCTGGTTCGAGGCCCAGTTCCTGATGTCCTTGCGGGTGTGCACGATGTTCCAGTCGCCGCAGATCACGTAGTCGCGGCCGCTGGCGACCCACTGCGCGAAGATCGGCGTGATCCAGTCCATGCAGCGGAACTTGAACTGCTGGCGCTCGTCGCCGGAAGAGCCGGACGGGAAATACAGCGACACCACGCTGAGCTTGCCGAAGCGGGCCTCGAGGTAGCGACCTTCCTCGTCGAAGGGCGCCCAGCCCAGCGCCGTGCGAACCTCGTCGGGTTCGCGCCGGGAATAGATGCCCACGCCGCTGTAGCCCTTCTTGGTGGTCGCGTCGCGGAAACGGGCGTGGTAGCCGGCGGGGCGCAGGTCCGGGGCGCCGAGCTGGTGCTCCTGGGCCTTGGTTTCCTGGATGCAGACGATGTCGGCGTGCTGGCCGGGCAGCCAGTCGAAGAAACCCTTGCTGGCGGCCGAGCGGATGCCGTTGGCGTTGAAGCTGATGATTCTCAAGGGAGGGCGCCGGTTGCGTGGTCGGGAAAGGTTAGCCCAAACCCGCGCCGGCGCGGGTGCCCGGCGCGCGCCGGCTGTTGCACAATCACGCTTTCCGCCCGGGAACCTGCCATGAAACCGCACCAGAGCCGCTTCCTCGACCTGGCCTTGGACCGACAGGTGCTGCGCTTCGGCCAGTTCACCCTCAAGTCCGGCCGGGTCAGCCCGTATTTCTTCAACGCCGGGCTGTTCGATTCCGGCGCGGCCCTGGACACGCTGGGCAAGTGTTACGCCGAGGCGCTGGACGATTCGGGCCTGCAGTTCGACATGCTGTTCGGCCCGGCCTACAAGGGCATCCCGCTGGCCACGGCGCTGGCGGTGGCCATGGCCTGCCGCGGCCGCGACGTGCCGGTGGCCTTCAACCGCAAGGAAACCAAGGCCCACGGCGAGGGCGGCACCCTGATCGGCGCCCCGGTGCGCGGCCGCGTGCTGATCGTGGACGACGTGATCACCGCCGGCACCGCCATCCGCGAATCGATCGGCATCATCCGGGCCGCCGGCGGCGAGCCCTGCGGCGTGCTGATCGCGCTCGACCGCCAGGAGCGCGGCCAGTCGGGCGATCTCTCGGCCGCCCAGGAGGTGACCGCGGAATTCGGCCTGCCGGTGATCGCGGTGGCCGGCCTGGACGAGCTGCTGGCGCACGCCGACGAGCGGCCCCAGCTGGCCGCGCACAAGGACGCCCTGGTGTCGTATCGTGCCGCTTATGGAAGCCGTCGCTGAACGCCGGAGTTGGGCCATGAAACGCAAGCTCGTCTGCCTCGCTGTCCTCGCCACGCTGCTCGCCTCGGGTGGCGCGTTCGCGAAGGAAGAGACCAAGAAGCTCTACCGCTGGGTCGACAAGGACGGCAAGGTGCAGTTCAGCGACACCCTGCCGGCCGAGGCGCTCGAGCACGCGCGCACCGAGATCAGCGCCGAGAGCGGCCGCACCACGGGTGCGGTGGACCGCGCCCTGACGCCCGAGGAACAGGCCGAGAAGGAGCGCCTGGCCGCCGAGGCCGAACGCACCGAGCGCGACGCGGAAAAGGAACGCCAGACCGAGGAGGCCATGCTCGCCTCGTTCCAGAGCGAAGAGGACCTGCGCCGTTCCTACGGCCTGCGGGTGACGCTGATGCAGGAAAACCTCAACGCCATCGAGGCCGGCATTGGCAGCCAGCGCAGCAGCCTGACCGGCCTGCTGGCCGAGGCTTCCGAATCCGAACTGGCCGGCGAGGCGGTGAACGCCAAGCAGGCCGCCGCCATCCGCGAGATCCACGCGGAGATGGTGAAGCAGCAGAACATGCTGATCGTGAAGCAGGCCGAGCTGATGAAGCTCGACGAGGAGCTCGAGCACCTGGTGCGGCGCTTCCACGAGCTCAAGGCGCCCCGCCAGGAAGGCGCCGAGGCGCCCGCCGGGGAAACCACCCCGGCCGGCTGAGTCCCCGCCTCAGAAGGGCAGCTTCAGGCTCGGGTCGACCGCGAGCAGCTGTTCGCGGAACAGGTTCTTGATGCGCTCGAGCGCTTCGGCGTCCTTGGCGTCGAAGCGCAGCACCAGCACCGGCGTCGTGTTCGACGCCCGCACCAGGCCCCAGCCGTCCGGCCAGTCGGCGCGCAGGCCGTCGATGGTCGCCAGGCGCGCGCCCTCGAACTTGGCCTTGGCCAGGAAGTCCTCGATGAAGGTGTACTGGCGGCCTTCCTCGACCTGGATCTTGAGCTCGGGCGTGGACACGCCCTTGGGCAGGGTGTCGAACACTTCCTGCGGCGTCTCGCCGCGGCTCGAGAGGATCTCGAGCAGGCGGCAGGCCGCGTACAGGCCGTCGTCGAAGCCGTACCAGCGCTCGCGGAAGAAGAAGTGGCCGCTCATCTCGCCGGCCAGCTCGGCTTCGGTCTCGCGCATCTTGGCCTTGATCAGCGAGTGGCCGGTCTTCCACATCAGCGGGCTGCCGCCGTGGCGCAGGATGTGCATGGCCAGGTGGCCGGTGCACTTCACGTCGTAGATGACGCAGGCGCCCGGGTTGCGCTCGAGCACGTCGGCCGCGAACAGCATGAGCAGGCGGTCGGGGTAGATCATCTCGCCCGACTTTGTCACCACGCCCAGGCGGTCGCCATCGCCGTCGAAGGCCAGGCCCAGGTCGGCATCCACGCGCTTGACCACGTTCACCAGGTCCTGCAGGTTCGCCGGATCGCTGGGGTCGGGGTGGTGGTGCGGGAAATTGCCGTCCACCTCGCAGAACAGTGGCTCGACGTCGGCGCCGATGGCCTCGAGAAGCTGCGGCGCGATGCCGCCGGCGATGCCGCTGCCGCAATCGACCACAACGCGCAGCTTGCGCTCGATCTGGATGTCGCCGGCGATGCGGCTGATGTAGTCCTCGGTGACGTCGCGGCGCGACACCATGCCCGGATTGTCGGCCAGGTACAGATGGTTTTCGGCGATGCGCTCGTAGAGCTTCTGGATGGCGTCACCCGCCAGGGTTTCGCCTTCGATGACGATCTTGAAGCCGTTGTAGTCCGGCGGGTTGTGGCTGCCGGTGACCGACACGCAGGAGCCGGCGCGCAGGTGGTAGGCGGCGAAGTACACCACCGGCGTCGGCGCGGCGCCGATGTCGATGACCTCGCGGCCGGCCTGGCGCAGGCCCTCGATCAGCGCCTCGGCCATCTGCGGCGAGGACAGCCGGCCGTCGCGGCCGACCACGATGGTCCGCGCGTCCTGCGCCTGCATCGCGCTGCCGATGGCCTGGCCGATCAGGCGTGCGGTTTCGGCGTCGAGCGTCTTGCCGATGACGCCACGGATGTCATAGGCGCGGAAGATGCTGCGGTCGAGCGCGGCGCGGACCGGGGCCGGCTTGCCGGGCGCGGCGGCGGCGGCCGTCGGCGCGGGCTCCGGCGGCTGCAGCTTGCCGGCGCTTTGCAGCTCGGCCAGGGTCGGGCCGGCGCTGGCGTCGGCTTCTTCGGTGCCTTCGCCGGCGGGGCGGCGGCGCAGGCCCTTCAGGCGCGGCTGCAGCACCAGGCCGGCCGCCACCACCAGGCACAGGCCGGCCAGCAGGAATTCGGTCATCGCGCTCGAGGTGCCGTCTGACACGGGCGCGGCGGACACCACGCGCAGCTGCGTTCCCGGCAGTTTCACCGCGCCGAACTCGGCGGCGTTGGCCAACGACGCGTCACCCCGCTCGACCACGCTGCGGCGACCCTGGCGCAGGGCCAGGTAGGTCTTGTCCGGCACGGAAGCGGCTTCGAGCGGCGCGGTCAAGGTTTCCAGCGGCAGGCGCACGTAGGCCAAGGCCAGCACCCGGCCGTCGGCCAGTACGGGCGCGGCCAGTGCCAGGCGCGGGCCGCCGGCGTCCATCACCACGGCGGCGCGGGTGGCGTTGTCCTGCAGGGCAAGCTCGAGCACGCCGAGCTTGCCGTAGCCGAAGGCCTTCGGGTCGGCATAGCCGGTTTCCAGGCCGGGGTCGTGCCACTCGACCGCTTCGACGCCCTGCCAGCCATCGGTCACCAGCTTGCTGGCCGCGTCGGTGTCGTCGCGCTGCAGCGCGGTGGCGAGCGCGATCTTCACGCGTCGGGATTCGAGCTGCTCCACCGCCGACTGCAGCGCCGCGGTGGCCTGCGTGCCCACGCTGGTGCGCAGGCCGTCGCTGCCCGCCTGCAACTGGCCGGAGGCCGTGGCCTGCCAGCCGTTCCAGCCGAACCAGGCCGCCGCCAGCAGCGCCAGTGCGGCAAGCGCCCAGGCCGGCTTGATGGAATTGATCGCGAGCTTCTTCATGCTTCCCCCTGGTTACGGCGCGGCCTGGGCCACCCCGTTCAACGCACGCCGGTGTGGCCGAAGCCACCTTCGCCGCGCGCGCTGCTTTCGAATTGATCCACCTGCCGGAATGCCGCCCGCGCCACGGGCAGGAACACCAGCTGGGCAACACGATCCCCCGGCGTGATGGTGATGGGAAACCGTCCGCGATTCCAGAGGCTGACCATCAGCGGGCCCTGGTAGTCGGCGTCGATCAGGCCCACCAGGTTGCCCATCACCAGGCCCTGCTTGTGGCCCAGGCCCGAGCGCGGAAGGATGACCGCGCACAGCCCCGGGTTTCCGATGTGGATGGCGATGCCGGTGGGCACCAGCTGGGCCTCGCCGGGCGCCAGTTCGATCGGCTGGTCGAGCATGGCGCGCAGGTCCATGCCGGCCGACAGCGCGGTGGCGTATTCGGGCAACGGGAATTCGGTGCCCAGGCGCAGGTCCAGGCGCTTGAGTTCGATCTCGGCGGTCATTCCATGGCCTCCAGGCGGTCGGCAACCAGTTGCAGCAGTTCGCGGGCAACCCGCGTCTTCGGGCCGTGCGCGATGTCGTGGCGGCCCTCGCGCCAGAACACGCTGAGCGCGTTGTCGTCGCCCTCGAAGCCGTGGCCGGCGCGGGAAACGTCGTTGGCGGCGATCAGGTCCAGGCCCTTGCGGTGCAGCTTGTCGCGGGCATAAGCCTCAAGGTCCTGGGTTTCGGCCGCGAAGCCCACCACCAGCCGCGGGCGCGCGGCGTGCGCGGCCACGTCGGCGAGGATGTCGGCGGTGCGCACCAGGGTGACGGCGAGGCTGTCGCCGGATTTCTTGAGCTTCTGCGGCAACGTTTCCGCCGGCGCGTAGTCGGCCACCGCGGCGGCGCCGATGTAGGCGTCCATGCCGGGCAGTGCGGCCAGCACGGCGTCGCGCATCTGCGCGGCGCGGCGAACGTCCACCCGGGTCACGCCAGGCGGCGTCGGCAGCGACACCGGTCCAGCGACCAGCGTGACTTCGGCGCCCATCCGGCGCGCGGCGTCGGCGACGGCGAAACCCATCTTCCCGGAGCTGCGGTTGCCGATGAAACGCACCGGGTCGATGTCTTCGAGGGTGGGGCCGGCGCTGACCAGGATCCGGCGCCCGGCCAGCCGCGGCGGCAGCAGGCTGGCTTCGACGGCGGCGACGATCTGGCCGGGTTCGAGCAGGCGGCCGGCGCCGACCTCGCCGCAGGCCTGGTCGCCGCTGGCGGGGCCCAGGATTTCGACGCCGCGCGCCTGCAGCGTGGCCACGTTGGCCTGGGTGGCGGGGTGGGCCCACATCACCCGGTTCATCGCCGGCGCCACCAGCAGCGGGGCTTCGGTGGCCAGGCACAGGGTGCTGAGCAGGTCGTTGGCGCGGCCCTGGGCCAGGCGCGCGAGCGTGTTGGCGCTGGCCGGCGCCACCAGCACGCGGGTGGCCCAGCGCGCGAGTTCGATGTGGCCCATCGCCGCCTCGGCCGCCTCGTCCCAGAGCGAACTGCGCACCGGGTGGCCGGACAGGGCCTGGAAGGTGGTGGAGCCGACGAAATGCAGCGCGGCGGCGGTCATCACCACCCGCACCTCGGCGCCGGCGTCGCGCAGGCGGCGGACCAGTTCGGCCGCCTTGTAGGCGGCGATGCCGCCACTGACGCCCAGCAGGATGCGTTGGCCCTTCAGACCGGTCACCGGGTTTCCTTACCTTCGTGAACGGCCCTAGCTTACCCGATGGACCCGCGCGTCCCGACGCCGTCCGGCGCGCCGGCGGCGCAGATTGTCGGCATGCACCTTCGTGACTGGCCCGAATCCGAACGTCCCCGCGAAAAGCTGCTGGCCCACGGCGCCGGCACGCTGTCCGACGCGGAACTGCTGGCGGTGCTGCTGGGCACCGGGCAGCGCGGGCTGCACGCGGTGGAACTGGGCCGGCGCCTGCTGGCCGAGGCCGGCGGTCTGCGCGGCCTGCTCGACCGGCCGGCGCCCGCGCTGGCCTCCCTGCCCGGCCTGGGCCCGGTGCGCGGCTGCCGGCTGGTGGCGGCGCTCGAACTCGGCAGCCGGCACCTTGCGCAAGCCCTGGCCCGGGGTGAAGCGCTCACCGACCCGGGGCTGGCCGGCGAATACCTCACCCGGCGCCTGCGCGCCCTGCCCTACGAGGTCTTCGCCTGCCTGTTCCTCGATACCCGGCACCGGGTGATCGCCTTCGAGGAGCTCTTCCGCGGCACCCTCGACGGCGCCGAGGTGCACCCGCGCGAAGTGGTGCAGCGCTGCCTGGCCCACCACGCCGCGGCGGTCATCCTGGGCCACAACCACCCCAGTGGCTGCACCGAACCCAGCGCCGCCGACCGCGCCGTCACCGCGCGGCTGAAGCAGGCCCTGGCCCTGGTCGAGGTGCGCCTGCTCGACCACTTCATCGTCGGCGAAGGCCCGGCCTGCTCGCTGGCCCGGCTGGGGGCCTTGTGACACTGGTTGGACGGGGTGCCGGCCTACGTATACTCGGGCAGCGCTTGGGCGCCGCAGCCAGGAGACGGCGTGATCCTCGGGTATTCCATCCTCTATCCGGCCGACGCCGTCGAGCAGGCCCTGTCCGGCCCGGCCGCCGCGCGCGAACTGCTGGCGCAGCGCCGCCCGGACATCCCCGGCCGGCTCGAGGCCATGGCCCGCCGCGCCGAAGCCGACCCCGCCGACACGGCCCGCCACCTCGATGCCGCGCTGCTGGGCCTGTGCCGGCTGGGACTGCGCCACGGCGGCTTCGGCGACGACCCGCACGCCTACCACAACGAAGACCACGTGCTGGAGCTGGCCGAGCGCCGGCTCGGCCGGGTGATGGACACGCTGGGCCATGCCGCCCTGCCGCCGGGCGACTGGCTGGCCCTGCTGCTGTTCGCCGCCTGCCACGACCTGCGCCAGCGCGAAACCTTCGACGTCCCCGGCCCGGTGGGCGGCAACGAGGCCGCCAGCATCGCCGAAACCTTCCGCATCCTCGCCGCCAGCGGCTTCGACCCGGCCCGCGACCGCGCCACCTTCGTGGCGATGGAGCTCATGATCGCCGGCAGCACCTTCGACGCCCGGCCCCTGCCGCACACCGACGGCGAGGACCTGGCCACGGCGGCCGGCGGCTCACTGGCCCGCGGCCTGGGCCTGTGGCTGGACGGCGAACGCCCGGACTGGGCCGCCGACCCCGACGTCCGCCGCGGCGAGCGCCTGGGCCGGCTGGCGGCCGACCTGGACACCGCCAACGTCGGCGAATCCTTCGACCTGCTGGCCGACAGCGCCCTGCGACTGTGCCGCGAGCGCGAGCGCCGCGCCGGCCGGGCCCTGGACCGCGCCGGCAGCGGGCCCACCTGCCTGGGTTTCCTCAGCCGGG
Organism: Rhizobium sp.; assembly: GCA_019459185.1. Taxonomy (GTDB): domain Bacteria; phylum Pseudomonadota; class Gammaproteobacteria; order Xanthomonadales; family Xanthomonadaceae; genus Arenimonas. Next base: position 13,718 of record JAIBEO010000006.1, read on the forward strand.
GCCAGCAGCTGTATTTCTTCGACCTGCACCGCTTCAGTTCGCGCGAGGGCGAACGGGTGTTCGGACCCACCAAGCTGGCCAACGGGCCCGGGGTGCGGCGGGTCTCGCAGCAACTGTTGGCGCGCTTCGAGCACGAGCCGCCGGCCAGCGGGCAGGCCGTGCTGGACGCGTTTTCGGCCCTCTGCGCGGCCGAGGCCGGCTGAGCACCGGCGGGAAACAGGCAAAAAAAAGGCCGCCATGGGGGCGGCCCTTGCCCCGGCACCTGGCGCGAGCGCCTGTCCGAAAGAGGGAGAGTGAGCACGATGTCTGGCGTGCTGGGCGCATTCTGGGCGGAGCCAGTGACAGGCCAGTGACAGCGCCCGGCCCCGGCCGCGATACAATGCCCGGTTCATCCCCGTGGAAACCAACCCGTGAAAGACCACCTTCGCGAACTCGTGGCGCAGGCCCTGCTCGACCTGAGGCGGCATGGCCGCCTGGGCCAGGACGTGCCCACCCCCGCCTTCGTGGTCGAGCGCACCAAGTCGCGCGAGCATGGCGATTACGCCAGCAACGTGGCCCTGCTGCTGTCCAAGCCGGCCGGTCTGAAGCCGCGCGAGCTGGCCGAGCTGCTGGTCGATTCGCTGCCCACCTCCCAACACGTGGAGAAGGTGAGCATCGCCGGCCCCGGCTTCATCAACTTCACGCTGGCGCGCGGCTGCCGCTTGGGCACCATCCGCCGCGTGTTCGAGCTGGGCAGCGAGTACGGCCGCGTGCCCCAGGGCGCCCGCGAGGCGGTCACGGTGGAATTCGTCTCGGCCAACCCGAACGGCCCGCTGCACGTGGGCCACGGCCGCGGCGCGGCCTACGGCGCCTCGGTGGCCAACCTGCTCGACGCGGTCGGCCACAAGGTGCAGCGCGAGTACTACGTCAACGACGCCGGCCGGCAGATGGACATCCTGGCCGTGTCGGTGTGGCTGCGTTACCACGAACTCGGCGGCGTCAACGTGCGTTTCCCGGACAACGGCTACAAGGGCGAATACGTGGTGGACATCGCCCGCGGCCTGCGCGCCAAGGCCGGTGATTCCCTGCGCCGCACCGCCATCGAGATCACCGACGGCCTGCCCGCCGACGAAGGCCAGGGCGGCGACAAGGAAGCCCATGTCGACGCGCTGATCGCGCGCGCCAAGCAGCTGCTCGGCGACGCCGGCTACCGCAGCGTGTTCGACGCCGGCCTGGCCTGGTGCCTGGGCGACATCCGCGACGACCTCGTCGGCTTCGGCGTGGTGCACGACAACTTCTTCTCCGAGCGTTCGCTCATGACCGACGGCTACGTCGAGCGCGCCATCCGCACGCTCGAGGCCAACGGCCACCTGTACGAACTGGAAGGCGCGCTGTGGTTCCGCGCCACCAGCTTCGGCGACGACAAGGACCGCGTGGTGCGCCGCGAGAACGGCGTCACCACCTATTTCGCCTCCGACCTCGGCTACCTGCTGAGCAAGTTCGAGCGCGGCTTCGAGCGCGCCATCTACATCTTCGGCGCCGACCACCACGGCTACATCGCCCGGCTCAAGGCCGCGGCGCAGGGCCTGGGCCTCGACCCGTCGCGCATCGAGATCCAGCTGGTGCAGTTCGCCATCCTGTTCCGCGGCGGCGAGCGCGTGCAGATGTCCACCCGCGCCGGCAGCTTCGTCACCCTGCGCGAGCTGCGCGAGGAAGTGGGCACCGACGCGGCGCGCTTCTTCTACGTCATGCGCGGCAACGACCAGCACCTGGACTTCGACCTCGACCTGGCCAAGAGCCGCTCGAACGAGAACCCGGTGTACTACATCCAGTACGCCCATGCCCGCGTCTGCTCGCTGTTCCGCCAGCTGGCCGAGAAGCAGATGAGCTACAACCGCAGCGCCGCCGAAGCCGCGCGCCACCGCCTGGTGGAGCCGCACGAGGATGCCCTGCTCGACGAACTGATGCGCTACCCGGAAGTGGTCGAGGCCGCCGCCGACAATCGCGCCCCGCAGGTGCTGGCGAACTACCTGCGCGAACTCGCGGCCGCGTTCCACGGTTTCTACAACGCCCAACCCATCCTCGTCGCCGACGAGGAGCTGCGCAGCGCCCGCCTCGGCCTGGCCAAGGCCACGCGCCAGGTGCTGGCCAACGGCCTGGCCCTGCTGGGCGTATCGGCCCCGGAGTCCATGTAATGGCACGGCGCCCGAAGAAGCAGGCCAGGCGCAACGGTGGCGGCGGCACGCCCGGCTGGGTGCTGCTGCTGGCCGGTTTGCTGATTGGCGTGGTCGTGGCCGGCGCCTGGTACCTGGGCAACGGCGGCGACGTGAAGGAACTGCTGCCGCGCCCCGATCCGGAAGCACGGGCGCCGGTGGTTGCCGACGAGCCCGTGGCCCAGGACGCGCCGGAGCCGCGCGCCAAGCCCAAGTACGAGTTCTACGACGTGCTGCGCGACAAGGAAGTGGTGATCCCGGACGCCGAGCTCACCGCCCAGGCCCAGGCCGAGGCCGCCGCGGCCGCCGACGCCACCCCGCCGCAGGAAACCGAGGGCGGCGTGCGCTACCTGCTGCAGGCCGGCGCCTTCCGTTCGGCCGCCGACGCCGAGGCGCTCAAGGCCCGCATCGCCCTGACCGGCGAAGTGGCCCGGGTGGAATCGGCCGAGATCGAAGGCGGTACCATCCACCGCGTGCGGCTGGGGCCCTACCCGAACGCGGGCAGCCTGGCCGCCGCCAAGCAGGCGCTCGACAGCCACGGCATCCAGGCCATGGCGATCCGGGCACGGTAAGGATTCGAAAGGCAGGAGGCGCGGACGCCACATGGCCTGGAACGTCGAATACCTGGGCGACGCCGGCGTGGTGCAGGTCACCGCGCAGGGCCTGCACGACCGCGGCATGCTGCGCCAGCTCACCCGCGACGCCGTGGCCGCCGGCCATGCGCACCGCTGTTCACGCTTCCTGATCGACCACCGGCTCACCCGGCTGGCGCTGGGCACGACCGAGATCTTCGACATGCCCAAGCGCGGCGAAGACGCCGGCTTCGGGCCCGACCTTCGCATTGCGATCGTGATCGAGCCGGACGCGCCGACCCGCGCCGATTTCGAGTTCTACGCCATACAGTGCGGCAACCTGGGCATCCACTTCCTGCGGCTGTTCTTCGACCGCGCGCAGGCGCTGGAGTGGCTCAGTCGCGACCGGGCGCCCCGCCCTGCCGCTTGAGCAGGATCAGCGCCGAGGTGTCGGCGTCGGATTCGCCCCGCAGCACCAGCTCGGAATAATCGGCCAGCGCCTGGTCCACCACCGGCGAACGGATGCCGGCCTCGCGCGCCATGCCCTGCACGATGTGCAGGTCCTTGAGCAGGTGGCCGCACTTGAAGCCCGGCACGAACTGATTGCGCAGCAGGGTGGCGCCGCGCTTTTCCAGGAACCAGTTGCCGGCCGCGCCGGCCATGAGCGTGGGCAGCAACTTTTCCGGGTCCAGGCCCAGCTTCTCGCCCAGGGCCAGGCCTTCGCACACGGCTTCGTTGATGCCGGCCACCAGCACCTGGTTTACGGCCTTGGTGGCCTGGCCGGCGCCGGTGGCGCCCATGTGGGTGATGCGCGCGGCGTAGGCCTCGAGCACCGGGCGGGCCTTGGCCAGGTCGGCTTCGCTGCCACCGGCCATCACCGAAAGCTTGCCGTTGCGCGCGCCTTCGACGCCGCCCGAGACCGGCGCGTCGACGAAGCCGATGCCACGCGCCGCCAGCAGCGCCTGCGCGCGCCTGGCGGTGTCCACCGACACGGTGGAATGGTCGACCACCACGCTGCCGGGCTGCAGCACCGCCGCCAGCTTTTCGACCTGCTGCAGCACGTCGGCGTCCATGGACACGCACAGCGCCACCACGTCGCAGCCAGCGAAGTCGGCGTGGGTGGCCGCGGCGCGCACGCCCAGCGTGGCGGCCAGCGCGTCGGCCTTGTTGCGGGTGCGGTTGTCGATGACCGACAGCAGCCCACGCGCGGCCAGGTGGCCGGCCATCGGCGCGCCCATCGCGCCCAATCCGATGAATCCCGCTTTCATGCGTTCTCCTCGTGCAGGTAGGTGTAGCCGGTCAGGCCGGTCTCCAGGTCCACCAGCAGCCTGGCGGCCTCCGCCGGCGGCAGCGCGGCGGCGTCCACCTTCTGCTTGTAGACGCCGCGCAGCTCGGCCAGGTCGTAGCCCACGTAGTCGAGCATCACGTCGGTGGTGTCGCCCTTGCGCTGGCGGGTGACGGTCCAGTTGCCGGCGGCGTCGAGCTGCACGTTGGCGGTGTCGGTGTCGCCGAACAGGTTGTGGATGTCGCCCAAGGTCTCCTGGTAGGCGCCCACCATGAAGATGCCCAGCCGGTAACTTTCGCCGGCGCGCGGCGAGTGCAGCGGCAGCGAGCTGTCGAGCGCCTCGGATTCGACATAGGTGTCGATGCGGCCGTCGGAATCGCAGGTGAGGTCGGCGATGACGCCGCGGCGGTCGGGCGCTTCATCCAGGCGCGCGATCGGCACGATCGGGAACACCTGGTCGATGGCCCACACGTCTGGGATCGATTCGAACACCGAGAAATTGACGAAGTACTTGTCCACCAGGCGCTCGTTGAGCTCGTCGAGCGCGTCGCGGTGGCTGCGCTCCTCGCCGGTGAGGCGGCCGCGCACGTCGTTGGCGATGGCGTAGAACAGGTCGTCGAGCTGCGCGCGCTGCACCAGCGTGAGCTGGCCGAGCGCATACAGCGCCTGGCCCTCGGCGAGGTGGTGCTGGGCCTCGTGGTAGAGCTCGAGCGGCGGGCGCTGGCCCAGCGCCGCGTGGGTTTCGCGCAGGTGGCGCACGGCGGCCGGCTCGTTGGCATCTTCCGGCGGCACCGCGCCTTCCGGCGCGCGCTCCACTTCGGAAACGTTCACCACCATCACCGCGTGGTGCGCGGTCATGGCGCGGCCGGCCTCGGTGACCATGCGCGGCGGCGCCAGGCCATGTTCGGCGCAGGCTTCGGCCAGCGGCTGCAGCAGGGTGTGCGCGTACTGGTCCAGGCCGTAGTTGATCGAGCAGTAGCCGCGCGAGCGGGTGCCTTCGTAGTCCACGCCCAGGCCGCCGCCGGAATCCATGAAGCGGATGTTGAGCCCCATCTTCGACAGCTCGACGAAGTAGCGCACCGCCTCGCGCATGCCGTTGGCGATGTCGCGCACGTTCGAGATCTGGCTGCCCATGTGGAAGTGCAGCAGCTGCAGCGCGTCGAGCATGCCGGCGGCCTGCAGGCGCGCCACCAGGTCGAGCACCTGGCGCGGCGACAGGCCGAACTTGGCCTTGTCGCCGCCGCTGTTCTGCCACTTGCCGGCGCCCAGCGAGGCCAGGCGCATGCGCACGCCCAGGCCCGGCTTCACGCCCAGGGCCTTGGCTTCTTCGATCACCATGGCCAGCTCGCTGGGCTTCTCGATGACGATGAAGGTCTCCAGGCCCAGCTTGCGGCCGATGAGCGCCAGGCGGATGAATTCGCGGTCCTTGTAGCCGTTGCAGATCACCAGGCTGCCCGGCTTGGCCAGGCCCAGCACGGCCATGAGTTCGGGCTTGGAGCCGGCCTCGAGGCCGAAGCCGTCGCCGCCCGCCGCCGCCAGCTCGCCGGCCACGCCGCGGTGCTGGTTCACCTTGATGGGGTACACGGCGGTGTAGCCGCCCTGGTAGTCGAGCTCGGCCATGGCGCGGCCGAAGGCGGCCTGCAGCTTGCCCAGGCGGTCGCCGAGGATGTCGGAGAAGCGCAGCAGCAGCGGCAGCTTCAGGCCGGCGCCGGTGGCCTGGGCCACGACCTCGGGCAGGGCCAGCCCGGGGCCGGCCGGGCCGCGCGGGCGCACCACCATGCGGCCGCCGGCGTCCACGTCGAAATAGCCCTCGCTCCAGTAGGGAATGGAGTAGGTGTGGCGGGCGCGGTCGAGGGACCAGGCGGGCATGGGCGGCTGTCCGGAAGCGGGGAACGGGGGCGCATTGTACCCCCGGGGGGGCAGGGGTCCACGCGCTGGCGCTACAATGCGCGCCCCTTTGGACCAACCCGGGACCCGGCGATGACCACGACCTGGCTGCATGAGAATTTCGAACACACCGGCTCGGCCTTCGGCCTGCGCATGGCGCGCAAGCTCGAGGAAGTGCAGTCGCCGTTCCAGAAGATCGAGATGTACGAGAGCACCGACTGGGGCAACGTCATGCTCATCGACGGCGCGATGATGGTGACCACGCGCGACAACTTTTTCTACCACGAGATGATGGCGCATGCGCCGCTGTTCACCCACGCCGATCCAAAGGACGTGGTGATCATCGGCGGCGGCGACTGCGGCACCCTGCGCGAAGTGCTGCGCCACCCGGGCGTGCGCACCGCGGTGCAGTGCGACATCGACGAGCAGGTCACCCGCATGGCCGAGAAGTATTTCCCCGAGCTGTGCGAGTCGAACGCCGACCCGCGCGCCACGGTGATGTTCGACGACGGCATCGCCTACATGAAGAACGCCGCGCCGGAATCGATCGACGTGATCATCGTCGACTCGACCGACCCGGTGGGCCCGGCCGAGGGCCTGTTCAACCGCGCCTTCTACGAAAACTGCCTCAAGGCCCTGCGCCCGGGCGGCCTGCTGGTGCAGCAGAGCGAATCGCCGCTGGCGCTGATGAAGCTGATCCTGGACATGCGCCAGGCCATGCGCGACGCCGGCTTCGCCAGCTTCCGCACCCTGCCCTTCCCGCAGCCGTGCTACCCGACCGGCTGGTGGAGCTGCACGATCGCCAGCAAGGGCGCGCGCGACCTCACCGCGTTCCGCAAGGCCGACGCCGCCGCCAAGCCCTTCGACACCCAGTACTACACCGCCGACATCCACCAGGGCGCCCTGGCCATGCCGCCCATGATGGCGAAGTCGCTGGGCGAGTGAGGGATCTGTTTCGAACGCGGATCAAAGCGGATCAAGACGGATAAGAGCGAATAGACGAAATGAAATGGGCCCGCGGCCATGAACTGGCCGCGGGCCCATTTTGTTTGCGCTTTATCTGCCTTGATCCGTTTCGATCCGCTTTGATCCGCGTTCAAACCCCGCGATCACAGCGCATCGCCGTCGAGTTCGCCGGTGCGGATGCGCAGGACCTTCTCCAGGTCGTAGACGAAGATCTTGCCGTCGCCGATCTTGCCGGTGTTGGCCGCCGACTGGATCGCCTCGACCACGCGCTCGGCCTGCTCGGTGGTCACCGCCACCTCGAGCTTGATCTTGGGCAGGAAGTCGACCACGTATTCGGCGCCGCGGTAGAGCTCGGTGTGGCCCTTCTGGCGGCCGAAGCCCTTGACCTCGGTGACCGTGACGCCGGTGACGCCGACTTCGCTGAGCGCTTCGCGCACGTCGTCGAGCTTGAAGGGCTTGATGATGGCCATGACCATTTTCATCGTCGAGTCTCCGGAAAGGTTCACAGGTTGTAGCCGCGTTCGTTGTGCAGGGCGAGGTCCAGGCCCTCGGCCTCCTGCTCCTCATCCACCCGCAGCCGGATGGCCAGACCGACCAGCTTCAGCAGGACGAAGGTCACCACCGTAGTGTAGAGGATGGTGAAGCCCACGCCCTTGGCCTGCACCCAGACCTGGGCCGGGATGTCTTCCACGGTGCCGAAGCCGCCCAGCGCCGGGGCCGCGAACACGCCCGTGAGCAGGGCGCCGACGATGCCGCCCACGGCGTGCACGCCGAAGACGTCGAGCGAATCGTCGTAACCCAGCCGACGCTTGAGCGTGGTGGCGCAGAAGAAGCACACCACGCCCGCCGACAGGCCAATGGCAATCGCGCCCGCCGGCCCCGCCGTGCCCGCCGCCGGGGTGATTGCCACCAGGCCCGCCACCACGCCCGAGGCGATGCCCAGCGCGCTGGGCTTGCCGTGGGTGATCCACTCGGCCGCCATCCAGCCCAGGGCCGCGGCGGCCGTGGCCACCTGGGTCACCAGCATGGCCATGCCCACCAGGGTGTAGCCCAGGTTGTGCGGCGGCATGGGCGTGTTCGGGTAACCCCTGCGCTTGCCCAGCACCAGCGCCGCCACCAGGCCGGCCACGCCGGCGTTGATATGCACCACGGTGCCGCCGGCGAAATCCAGCACGCCCCAGTCCCACATCAGCCCGCCGGCGCCGGCCCAGACCATGTGTGCGATGGGCGCGTAGACGAAGGTGAACCACAGCAGCGAGAACAGAAGCATCGCCGAGAAGCGCATGCGCTCGGCGAAGGCGCCCACGATCAGCGCCGGCGTGATGATGGCGAAGGTCATCTGGAAGGTGATGAACACGCTTTCCGGGAACTCGGCGATCACGCTTTCCTTGGTGAGCCGGGCCAGGAAGGCGTTGTCGAGCGTGCCGATGAAGGAAGCCAGTTTCAGCGTGCCGGCCTCCATGCCGGTGGCGTCGAAGGCCAGGCTGTAGCCGTAAACCACCCAGGCCACGGAAATGGCCCCGGTGATGGCGAAACACTGCAGCAGCACCGACAGCAGGTTCTTGGCGCGCACCATGCCGCCGTAGAACAGGGCCAGCCCCGGCACCGTCATGAACAGCACCAGGGCGGTGGCGGTGAGCATCCAGGCGGTGTCGCCGGAATCGATGGGGGGCGGCGCGGCGGCCGGACTTGCCAGGGCCAGGGCGGGCAGGAGCAGGGAGCCGGAAACAAGCAATCGCAAGGCGCGAACCATGGGCAGGGCCTCCAGGGACGTGGGAAAGGGGCTCGGGGGAGAGCAGCTGAACCCTGACCCGCGATTGCCGATTGAATGCTCGCCCCGGGCGTGGAATTCTTATTGGCCCTGAAGTGGTTCGCCTGCGGACACCGCGCCCCGGCGGGCGCATCGTGGTCCCGTCCACCGGAGCCCCCGCCATGATCGACCTCAAGAACATCGACGACCTCGCCCGCAAGCTCTCGGAGCTCGTGCCCCCGGGCCTGAAGGACGCGCGCGCCGACCTCGAGCAGAACTTCAAGTCCACGTTGCAGGCCGGCCTGGCGCGGCTCGACCTGGTCACGCGCGAGGAATTCGAAGTGCAGCGCGCCGTGCTGCAGCGCACGCGCGAAAAGCTCGACGCCATCGAACGCCAGCTCGCGGCCCTCGAGGCCCGCGGCGGCGTGCCCGACCGCAGCGCCAACTAAGCGTTTCGCTTTCGAACCATGAACCTGGCGCTGGCGCACAGCCGCGCCCGGGTGGGCGTGCACGCGCCCGCCGTCCGGGTCGAAGTGCACCTGGGCGGCGGCCTGCCCAACTTCACGCTGGTGGGCCTGCCCGCGGCGGCGGTGCGCGAAAGCCGCGAACGCGTGCGCTCGGCCATTGCCAATGCCCAGCTCGAATTCCCGCAGCGGCGCATCACCGTGAACCTGGCACCGGCCGACCTGCCGAAGGAAGGCGGTCGCTACGACCTGGCCATCGCACTCGCCATCCTGGCCGCCAGCGGGCAATTGCCGGTGACGGCCTTGGGCGAACTGGAGCTGCTGGGTGAACTGGCGCTCACCGGCGAACTCAAGCCCGTGGACGGCGTGCTGCCCGCGGCACTGGCGGCGGCGCGCGAGGGCCGGCCGCTGGTGGTGCCGGCCGGCAACGGCGCCGAGGCGGCGCTGGCCTCGGGCGGCCAGGCGCGGGTGGCGCGCACGCTGCTGGAAGTATGCGCGCACCTGCGCGGTGAAGTGCCGCTGCCGGCCGCCGATGCCGCCGACATCGCGGCGGCCACGACTCGTTATCCCGACCTGTCCGACGTGCGCGGCCAGGCCGCCGCGCGCCGCGCGCTGGAAGTCGCGGCAGCCGGGGCGCACCCGCTGTTGTTCATCGGCCCGCCCGGCTGCGGCAAGACCCTGCTGGCCTCGCGCCTGCCCGGCCTGCTGCCCGAACCCAGCGAGACCGAGGCGCTGGAAACCGCCGCGGTGCATTCCGTCAGCGGCCAGGGTTTGGACCTTTCGCGCTGGCGACAGCGTCCGTTCCGCGCGCCGCACCACCTCGCCAGCGCCGTGGCGGTAACCGGCGGGGGCGGCAACCCGCGGCCCGGCGAGGTCTCGCTGGCGCACAACGGCGTGCTGTTCCTGGACGAGCTGGCCGAATGGTCGCGGCATGCGCTGGAAACGCTGCGCCAGCCGATGGAATCGGGCGTCATCACCATCTCGCGCGCGGCGCGGCAAAGTGAATTCCCGGCACGCTTCCAGCTCGTCGCCGCCATGAACCCCTGCCCCTGCGGCTGGGCCGGCGACCCCAGCGGCCGCTGCGGCTGCAGCGCCGAGGCGGTGGCGCGCTACCGCGGCAAACTCTCGGGCCCGCTGCTCGACCGCATCGACGTGCAGCTGGCGGTGCCGCGCCTGCCGCCCTCGGAACTGCGGCCCGACGGCCCGCCCGGCGAATCCACCGCCACCGTGCGCGCCCGCGTGCTGGCCGCGCGCGAACGCCAGCTACGGCGCACCGGCCGCCCCAACGCGCAGCTCGACCAGGCACAAACGGAGCGCGACTGCGCGCTGCAGCCGAAGGACCGCCTGCTGCTCGAACGCGCCATCGAACAGCTGCAGCTCTCGGCCCGCGCCCTGCACCGCATCCAGCGCGTGGCGCGCACGCTGGCCGACCTGGCCGGCGAAGACCACATCGCCACCGCGCACCTGGCCGAGGCCATCGGCTACCGCCTGCTCGATCGCGCGGCGCCGCCCGGCTGAGCTAGCATCGGCCAGGGAGGGCCCCGCCATGACCACCGCCACCGGAAGCTGCCTCTGCGGCGACCTGCGTTTCAGCGCCACCCTGCCGTCGAAATGGATGGCGCACTGCCACTGCACGCTGTGCCAGCGCGCGCACGGCGCCGGCGTGGTCACCTGGGTCGGTTTCGAAGCCGGCCAGGTCCGCATCGACGACCCGCAGGCGCGGCTGCAGTGGTACGAATCCACGCCCGGCGCCGAACGCGGCTTCTGCCGCCGCTGCGGCAGCACCCTGTTCTTCCGCTCCATCCGCTGGCCCGGCGAACTGCACGTCGTGCGCAGTAATTTCGACACCCCGCTCGACCGCGAGCCGCAGCTGCACGTGTTCTACGACACCCACGCGCCCTGGCTGCCCACCGCCGACGACGGCCTGCCGCGCAAGCCTGGCTGACCAGGCCATGCCATTGTCATTGCGCCATCAGCGACCGGGTCAGCGGGTTGGGGACGAAATCGTCGAGCTCGACATTGACCCGTTCGCTGCCCCGGGGTCCGAAACCCACGATGGCCAGCGCGGCTTCCCTCAGGGGCGGCAGGTCAAGCTCACGTTCGATCTCACGGTCATTGATCGCGGCGGTGACAAACGCGCCCAGCCCCAGGTCGGTCGCCGACAGGTACATGGTTTGCGACAGGTGTCCGACATCCAGGTGTAGAACCCGCCAAGCCTTCGCATGGCGGCGGTATTTCCAGAACAGGCGATCGAACCGCGCCGTCATGATGACGATCGCCGGCACGTCCCGGAACCACTCCTGGCCCCCGACGAACCGGTAAAGCAGGTCCCCGGCAGACTGGTCAGCAAGGTCCTTCAGTCGCTCGAGGGCATGCTGGTGCGGCAGGTAGTGGTAGATACCCGGCATCAAGCCATCCGCCCTTCGCACCAGGAGGTAGGCCTCGACGGCGTGCAGTCCACCCCCCGCCGGGGAGTGTTTCTTCACGGCCACCGCGCCGGGCGCCAGCTGCTTGGCACCCTGGGCTCCCCAGACCCGGTAAAGCATGGTGGAGAGATCAGCAGCGGACAGTGCCGCCTCCGGGTCGAAGTTCCGGCATGTGCGGCGCGCACGCAGCAAGGAATCGAAGGAGGTGGTGGCGGGGCGCGGCAATGGCAGCGCCTGCCCCGCGGGCATGCGCAGGTACTCATGGTCGGGCGCCGGGCCGTTGGCCTCCACCAGTTGTTCGCTGTTGGGCATCATCCCGGCCTTGTAACGGGACTGGATGTCGACGTGCTCCCAGGCCCCCGCGCCTTGTGCCAGCAGGGCGGGCCCCCACCACGGCACGTCGCGGGCCGCTTCGTCCCGGCGGGCGCGCTCGGAAAATTCCTCTTTCTCGGCGATCAACAGGCCCAGGCGCACGAGATCGTCGATCGCGGCGGCACCATGGCGCTTGCGAAGCAACCCAAGCTCGGTGAAGTCATCGGCTGGCACTTGTCCGAGCAGATCCAACTGCGCCGGCTTTACTACCACCGGCTCATCGAGGTGCGGCGCATGGGCCAACCAACGCGGCGACCTCACGATGCCATCGCCTCCCGCGAAAACCTCTCCGATGTCGAAGCGTGGCTGCTCGTCCAGCTCCACGAAAAGCGCCGCGCACCTCCGATACCTCATCCCCTACCCCTTCCGTTGACAGGCTCCAGACCCGGAGCCTAGATTGCCACGGCGCCCCTCAGCGCATCCATCGGAGACCCGTGATGAGCCTTGGCAAAGAAGAAAAAGATATCGACATGCTGTTGGGCAAGCTCGGCAATGACGACACCTTCAGGAAGGCGTTCTCGCGTAATCCACGCGCGGCGCTCGCCTCCATCGGCCTGGCCGCCGTGGCCGCAGGCTGGATTGTCCCGACCGGCAGCGTCAATGCCGGTGAGATCCACGAGCGCACCGATGGCACCGTGCAATTGGCAAGCAAAGAGGCTTTCCTCAAGGCGCGTGACACGTTGCGTGCCGAACAGAAGTCACCGTTCGAACCGATCAACCTGGACTTCAATGGCCGGTCCAAGGGAGCCGACTGACCCTCGCCCGGGTGGTCGGGCGGGGGCCCACGTCTGCCCGCCCACCCGTCCTCGTTCCTTCGTCAATTGACGACGTTTCACCCCGAGCCCAAGATGGCGCGGGCAGCTATCCGCGCCGTGCGCCGGCCGTTGTCCATAAAACCATAAGGCAACAAGCAGCATCGGACGGCCGCTGTCTCGGCCTTCCTTGAGTCACTTACTTACATCACCCAGGGGGACACGTGGCCAAGATTTCCGAGAGTACCGTCGACGCACTGCTGGAGAAGCTGTCCAGCGACGATGATTTCCGCGACCGGTTCCAGGCCAACCCGCGCCAGGCCACCCGCTCCCTGGGGACGGGCGATCCCGCCGTCGACGCTCTCCCAGAGGCCCCGATCAAGCAGCTCGCCAGCAAGGAGGATTTCTCCAAATCCCGCGGCAAGCTCCGGACCCAGTTGGCTGCGACCGCCTATCCGTTCCAGCCGATCACCCTCGACATCCCCGAGGCCCAGCGCTAGTCGGCCGAAGGCCGGCGTCGAAGCACGGCTGGCAGGTCCTTGCCTGCTGGCCACGCGCGATCGAAGGTCGCCTGCAGGCGCTTGGCCGCGTCTTCGTTGCCCAGGGCGCCCGAATACCATGCCACCTGCTGGAGCGCGAGATTGTTTTCCACGAGGTTCGCCATCATCCAGGCGTACTCCACCGTCGGTTCGGCATAGGCCCGGCCACGCTGCGAGGCCACCCACTCGGCCTCCCTGAGCGCCTCGTCCATTTTCCCGTGCGTCGCATACGCACGCGCCAGCACCGCGCGCAGGAAGAGCATCTCGTTGCCAGCGGCGCGGCGCGGCGCCAGATACTCGATGGCCCCTTCCGGGTTACCCCGCGCGATTTCGATTTCCGCCTCGACGACGCGGTACATGTCCTCCAGGTACGCGAATCCCGAATCCCTCTGGCCCGGGCCGACCCGGGCAAGGATGTCCTTCGCCAACCTCGATTCGCCGTTATGTGCGGCCACCCAGGCCACCCCAAGGGAGAGGAAATCCAGCTGGGGCCTGCGGATTGCGTTGGCCGTTTCCGAGGCACTGGCCAGGTCGGCCTCCATGACCCGCAGGTCATCCACCAGGCCGTCGTCCGGCACATAGGCGCGAAGCGACAGGACCATCACGCGGTGCCGGAGCCTGGCGTCAGCCGGAGCTGCATCCAGCCCTTGCCCGATGGCAACCAGGGAAGCCATGGCCTCCTGCCAGCGCCCCTGGTCGAGCGCCCAACTCGCCTCCGGCAATCGATCAAGCAAGGGGTCGGTCACGCCGGTGCCCGACGCGGTATCGCCCATCAGCCTCCTGGCAGCCACGTAGTCCCGCTTCGCGGCGTAGGCGTCTGCATGCTCCCGCCTGGGCCAGCCCAGCCCCAGGGAGGCTGCGGCCTCGAACTGCACCAGAGCGCGGTCGACCTGGTTGCCCGCCAGCAACGCCGTACCCTTCAGGTAATGCGCGCCGGGGCGCTGGGGATTCTGCGGCACCAACGCAGGCTCGATGAACTCGGCCGCATCGATGAACTCGTGGCGGGTGAAATGGGCGAAGTAGCTGTAGTTGTAATAAGCCCGGTACTCGTCCGGGTAAAGCAGGGCGAAGGTCCGCCACTTGCCGAGCATAGCGCGCGGATCGCCAAGCAGGCCCATCGTCGCGTCCAGCAGCAATTCCTCGCGGCGCGTCAGCCGCTCACGGTGCATTTGTGCGCGGGCGAAGTGCTTGGCCGCCAGTTCCATGTCGCCGCCCAGTTCGACCGCGCCGAGGCGCAGCCACGCCATCGAGAAATCAGGGTCTCGCTGCAGGGCCTCCGTAAGCAGGTCCCGGGCCTCTGCGTCGCGTCCGCGCCAGCGGGCCTGGAGGGCCAGCGAGTAGAGCCGTAGCGCCTCCATGTCGGCCGTTGTCACCTTTTCCAGCGGCTGGCTGCTCTCGCCGATGCTCGACAATGCCTCGCCAAGTTCCGCACGCACTCCCGACATGACCACGTCCAGCGCCGGAAGGATGTGGTCGGAAGCGCGCGCATCGGCACTTTCGCTGTGCACCGTCACCCCGCTGCCCGGGTCGATCAACTCCATGCTCACGCGCACGACCCCTCCCACTTCAGACACTGTGGGCAGGATGACGGCCCTGGCTCCCTCGCGCAGGGCCAGCTCGACAGCCAATTGCCGATCCACTGGCTGGCCTTCGCGCTGCATCCGCTGCAGGGCACGCTGCAACTGCATTTCGGATATCAGGTTGACGTGCCGGGATTGCTCCAAACCTACCCTCAGCGCGGCGTCCAGGGCGCCGTCCAACAGCACTTCGCCGGTGCGGTTCTGCACGTCCGCCACCACCACCCAGTCGCGCTCGGCGAAGGCGATGGCGGGTTCGCTGCGGAAGGTGCTCCAGAGCACCGCCGAACCCAGCGCCAGCAGCAGCAGGGCTTCGGCGGCCAGGGCTGGCGGCCGGCGCCACAGCGGCAGTTCGCGCCAGGCCTTGGCGCCGGAGTCCGGGGGTCGCAGCGGCGCGATACCCGGCTCGCCCACCTCATGCACCAGCATCGGCGCGGGCACGCCCTTGAAGCGATAGCGCCCGTGCATCAGCCAGCGCAGGCGGCCGGCGCGTTCGCCCAGCTCGCCGGCGGCGCGCTGGGCCAGGTTCTGCGCCATGCCCGACATCAGTATCTGGCCCGGCAGCGCCAGGCCCATCAGGCGCGCGGCCACCGGCTTGGCCAGGCCTTCCACCTCGAAGGGCTTGGCGCCGGCCAGCACGTCTTTCGCGTCGTTGGCCCAGGTCATCACGTCGCCGACGTGGATGCCGGTGCGGGCCTTGAGGTCGAAACCCTCGGACTTGCCCAGTTCGTACAGGCCGCGCTGGTAGCGCAGCGCGAAATCCAGGGCCTGGATCGGCCGCTCGAACAGCGCCAGCACGCCGTCGGCCTTGTCCACCAGCTGGCCGTGGCAGAGCTTCATGGCCTGAAGCATCAGCTGGTCGTGTTTTTGCAGGAATCCGGCCGCGCGGACGTCACCCAGCCTTTCGACCAGGGCGGTGGACTCGACGATGTCGCACACCAGCACCGCGCGCAGCATCGGCTTGACGGCCGGTGCCGCGGGGTTGCCCGGTGTGCGGGATTCGAACACGTCCATTCAGGGGGCCAGTGAAGCGTCCTGTCGGGGTGAACGCAGGCATCCCGCCGGGGAGGACACGGGCTAGGCGCCCAGCCGCCAGTGGTCACCGCCCAGGCGCTTGGCCTCGTACAAGGCCGCGTCGGCCTGGCTGTACCAGGCGGACCAGCCGCCCGGGTCGGCGCAGAAGGCACCGCCGATGCTCACCGAAAAACGGGTGCCGCGCAGGCTGGGCAGGCGCAGGCTGCGCACCGCGGCCAGCAGGCCCAGGGCGCGGTTGGCCAGTTCGCCCTCGTCGGCCACGCGCAGCACCAGCGCGAATTCGTCGCCACCCAGGCGGCAGGGCAGCTCCAGCGGGCCGGCCAGGCGACGAACTTCGTCGGCCACCGCGCGCAGGGCGGAATCGCCGGCCAGGTGGCCGCTGCGGTCGTTGATGGCCTTGAAGTGGTCGATGTCCACCAGCAGCAGGGCCAGGCGCAGGCCGGCCAGGGGCTGGCGGCCCAGTTCGTCGAGGTAGCGGTACAGGCCACGGCGGTTGGCCAGGCCGGTCAGGTCGTCGGTGCGCACCAGCTGCTGCGCCACGGTCAGTTCGCTGCGGGTCTGGCGCAGGGTGTCGAGCGTTTGCAGCAGGTCTTCGTTGCGGCGCTTGAGGCTCTGGACCAGCTGGTGCTCGCCGGCCACCAGGTAGGCGAAGCTGCGCTGCATGAAGCGCGCGGCCACGGCCGGCTCGCGTTCGAGCAAGGCCTGGAAGGCGTCCTGGGTCACTTCGTAAAGCACGCCCGGGGTTTCGGCCACGGCGCGGGCGAAACGCTGGTGCCGGCCAAGGAACACCGCCAGCTCGCCGAAATACTGGCCGGGGCCCAGCAGCTTGTCGGCCAGGCCGTCGTCGAAGCCCAGGCGCACTTCGCCGGTGTCGATCAGGAACATGCTCTGGGCCGCTTCGCCGCGCCGGAACAGCTCTTCGCCGGGCAGCACGGCCCGGCTCACGCCCGCACCGGCCAGCACCCGGAAGGTGTCCGGGTCGAGCTGAGACGGCAGTCGGGCCTGCGCGTCGTCCCCGCTCGGGGGGGCGACGGTGCCCGGGAAATCGGCGTGGTTCACGATGGAAACGGCCCTCTGTTCAGGCCGAGTGTAACCAAGCACCGCGTCAAGACACAGAGACGTGCGTCAAATTGTCGCGGGGCCCCCCCCCCGGGGCGGGGGGCGCCCCCCC
>JAIBEO010000019.1 GCA_019459185.1 Rhizobium sp.
GGGGGGGCGCCCCCCCCCCCGGCCCCCACCACGGTCACAACGCAAAGGATGCGCTGACGTCCCATCGCCGATTACTTGGCGGTGTAGACGATTTCGACGCGGCGGTTCTGCTGCCAGCAGGCCTCGGCCGACTCGTTGCAGGTCGGACGCTCTTCGCCGTAGGAGACCACGGTGATCTGGCCGGCCGAACCACCCGCGCCCTGCAGGGCGCCGGAGACGGCGTTGCCACGGCGCTCGCCGAGGCCCAGGTTGTACTCACGGGTGCCGCGCTCGTCGGCATTGCCCTCGAGGGTCATGCGCGATTCCGGGCGGTCGTTCAGGTACTTGGCGTGGCAGGCCATGATGGCCTGGAACTCCGGACGCAGGGTGTCCTGGTCGAAGTCGAAGTACACGGTACGCTGGCGCAGGCACGCGTCGGTGTCCAGGTCGGCCGGGGTGTAACGACCGTCGGAAACCGGGGCGGTGGTGACCGGGGTTTCGACCGGCGCGGCCGGCTCTTCCTTGACCTTCTTGGCGCAAGCGGCGAGGGCGACGCAGATGGAAGCGGCGAGCAGCACGCGGGTGGTGGTATTCATGGCAAAGCCTCTTGGTGTCGGATGCAGTGGTGGTGCTTATTGTTAGGTGTGGCCCGTCCTACGTTTACCTCTGCCGGTAAGGTGACCAGGCGGGCTCCCGGACGTCACCATCGGCCAATACCAAACGCTGCCGCACGCGACCGTCAGCCGACACGGCATACAGCACGCCACGCGATCCTTCCTTCGTGGCGTACAGCAACATGCTGGCGTTGGGGGCAAAGCTAGGCGACTCGTCGAGGTTGCCCGGAGACAGCGTCTGCCAGCGCCCCGCACCGCCAAAGCTGCGGTCTAGAACGGCAATACGATAAACGTTTCCGTTCCCCTGTGCCATAGCTATCTTCTTGCCATCAAAGGAAATAGTGGCCTTGGCGTTGGAGTCCCCCTGGAAGCTCAGGCGGGTCGCCTCGCCGCCGCCGGCGGGCACCTGGTAGAGCTGGGGCTTGCCGGCCCGGTCGGACGTGAAGACCAGGGACTGGCCGTCGGCCATCCAGACCGCCTCGGTGTCGATGCCATAGTGGCGGGTGATCTGGGTCAGGCCCTTGCTGGCCAGGTCCATCACGTAGATCTCGGGGTTGCCGGTCCGGGACAGGGTCAGGGCCAGGCGGCGACCGTCCGGGCTGAAGGACGGTGCGCCGTTGATGCCCCGGAAGCTGGCCACGACCTCGCGGGCGCCGGTGGCGATTTCCTGGATGTAGATGGTCGAATTGCCCCGCTCGAAGCTGACGTAGGCCAGGCGGCGGCCGTCCGGGCTCCAGGCCGGGGACAGCAGCGGCTCGCGCGAGCGCACCACGGTCTGCGGGTTGAAGCCGTCGGAGTCGGCGATCATCAGGGCGTACTGGATGTTGCCGCCCACGCCGTTGGCTGTGACGTAGGCGATGCGGGTCCAGAAGGCGCCGCGCACGCCCAGGATCTTTTCATAGACCTGGTCGGCGATCTGGTGCGCCACGTCGCGCATGCCGCGGGCGCGGCCGCCCACGGCCAGGCCCAGCAGGCGCTCCTGCTTGGCCACGTCCCAGAGTTCGTATTCGACGCGGTAGCCGCCGTCCGGGTTGTCGAGCACGCGGCCGACGACCACGAAGTCCTGCTTGAGCACGCGCCAGGTCGGGAACTTGATCTCGCTGCCGCGGATGGGCTTCTCGATCACGTCCTGCTCGGACAGCGCGCGGAACTGGCCCGATCGGTTGAGGTCGGCGCGGATCACGGCGCCGATGTCGGTGTCGGGGGCGACCGAGGTGCCCAGGTAGGGCATCGGCACCACGGCGATCGGCAGCGCGGCTTCGTTGCCCGTCACCAGGCCGATGTCCAGGCCCTGGGCGCGGGCCTGGCCCAGCGGGAGAAGCAGCGCGAGCGCCAGGAAGGTAAGGAAACGTCTCATCGGCAGGCCTCTTCGGGGTAGCAGAACGTCAGGGTGACTTGTCGCTCGAACACGGACTTGAACTCGTCGTAGGGCATCGGGGCGCGGCGCAGGGCGCGCTCGACCGATTCGCGGCCCTGGGCGTCGAACGGGCAGCGCTGGAAGGCGACGTCGATGACCTCGCCGCCCGGGATCTGGGTGAAACGAACTTCGCAGCGCGTGGCTTCCGGCGCCAGCACGCGGTTCCAGTTCGACTGCGCCGTTTGCAGCATGGCCAGGGCGTAACGCGCGCGCAGGTCGGTGTCGGTGCCGTTGTTGCCGCCGGCCTGCTGCGAAGGCTGGTTCGACGGCTGCGGCTGCGGCGCCGGCTTGGCTTCGCGGTCGGCCAGCTGGCGCAGGCGCTGCTCTTCCATCTTCGTGCGGCGCTCGGCGGCCTCGCGCTCCTTGCGCAGGGCATCGAGCTGCTGGCGGCGCTGGCGCTGGCGCTCTTCCACTTCTTCCTGGCGCTTGCGCTCGGTCAGGTCGATCTGCTCCTGGCGGCGGCGGGCTTCCTGCTCCTCGCGCTCGCGGGCCTGTTCGCGCTCGAGCGCGAGCTTGGCCACCGCGTCCTGTTCGCGGGTATCGGGTACCGGGATGGCTTCCTGCGGCGCCTGCTGGGTTTCCTGCGGGGCATCCTGGGGGCGCGGCTCCGGGTTGGGCTGCGGCGGCGGGGCCTCTTCCACCGGCGAAGGCGGCGCGGGCTTCGGGGCCTGCTCGGCGGTCTTCTCGGCGGCGCTGATGTCGGCCGAGGACACGATGAGCGAGGCGTCGATCACCGGCCCGGCGACGGAAATCTGCTTGGGTGCCGGCTGCAGCCACCCGGCCAGGAGCAGCAGCACGGCAATGCCCACGTGCAGGGCAAGCGCCATGAGCACGGGCGTGCCGAGCTCGTCCCCCGGTTCGTGCTGGCGGATGGCCTCAGCGTGCATTTTCCGGCGGCTGTCCCATCAGGCCCACGCGCGGCACGCCGGCCTGCTGCAGCAGCACCATGGTGTCGAAGACGGTGGCGTAATCGGCGTCGCGGGCGCCGGCGACGAACACCGGCACTTCCGGATTCTGCTTCACGAAGGCGGCCAGCGTGGCCTGCAGGGTGGCGGCGTCGATGGGTTCGGCGTCGGCCGACTCGAGCTTGAGCGAATAGGCGCCGTCGGCGGTCACGGTGACCACGACCGGCTCCTTCTGCTGCTCGATCGGCTTGGCCTTGGCCTGCGGCAGCTCGACGTCCACGCCCAGGCTCAGCAGCGGCGCCGTGACCATGAAGATGATCAGCAGCACCAGCATCACGTCGATGTAGGGCACGACGTTGATGTCGGCCTTGAGCTTGCGCTTGTGGCGGCGGGTGATGGTGGCGGACATGGCCTCAGCTCATTCCTCGACGTGGGACTGGCGCTGCAGGATCGAGGAGAACTCCTCGGCGAAGGATTCATAGCGCACCGACAGGCGCTCGACCCGGGTGGCGAAGCGGTTGTAGGCCCACACCGCCGGGATGGCCACGAACAGGCCGATGGCGGTGGCGAACAGCGCCTCGGAGATGCCCGGGGCGACGGCGGCGATGGACGCGCTCTGCTCGGTCGACAGGCCGTGCATGGTCACCATGATGCCGAACACCGTGCCGACCAGGCCGACGTAGGGCGCGGTGGAACCGATGTTGGCCAGCAGTTCGAGGTTGTGCTCCAGACGGTCCACCTCGCGCGCGAAGGTGGCGCGCATGGCGCGCTGGGCGCCTTCGAGCTGGGTGCGGCTGTCGAGCCCCTTCTTCTGGCGCAGGCGGGCGTATTCGCGGAAACCGGCCTCGAAGATCGCCTCCAGGCCGGAAACCACGCGATTGCGGTCGGTTGCGGCGCGGTAGAGCTGGGTCAGGTCGACGCCCGACCAGAAGCGGCCCTCGAACTCGTCGGCCTCGTCGTTGGCGCGGGCGAAGACGCGGTTCTTGCGGAAGATGATCACCCAGCTCACCACCGAGCCGAACAGCATCAACAGCACGATCAGCTGCACCGGCAGGCTGGCGTGCAGCATCAGCTGCAGGTAGTTGAGCCCGCTGCCGGCGCTGACGGCCGCTTCGGCGGCGGCCGGCACGGCTTCGGCAGGCAACTCGGTCACCGGGGCGGCGGCGAGGATCAGGGCGGTGGCAAGGGACATCGTCGAAGGCTCCGGATCAGGGGTTTTCCACGGCCAGCCACTCGGGCAGCGGCCGCGGACGGAAACTGGAGGCCACCAGGCAGGCCACGCGCACCTGCGCGCGGACCAGGACCTGGCCGGCCCGGAAAATCTCCTGCTCGATCAGCAGGCTGGCGGGCCTGCGCTCAACCAGGACGACACTCGCCTGCAGCTCGTCATCAAGGCGCGCCGGCTTGTGGAAGTCGAGGGTCATGCCGCGGATCACCAGCACCAGGTCCTCGCCTTCGCGCAGTGCCTGCTGCCCCACTCCCTGGGCGCGCAGCCATTCGGTGCGGGCGCGCTCGAGGAAGCGGACGTAGCTGGCGTGGTACACCACCCCGCCGGCGTCCGTATCCTCCCAATAGACCCTTATCGGGAAGCTGAACGCGGCGCTCATGGTTCGAACAGGTCGTCCGGCGTTGGCGCCTTGCGCGGCGCCTTGAGCCCGAGGTGGGTGTAGGCCTTGTGGGTGACCATGCGGCCGCGGGCGCTGCGCACCAGGTAACCCTGCTGGATCAGGTAGGGCTCGATCACGTCCTCGAGCGTGCCGCGCTCCTCGCTCAGCGCCGCGGCCAGGGACTCGACGCCGACCGGGCCGCCGTCGAAGTTCTCGATGATCATCTGCAGCATGCGGCGGTCGAGCTGGTCGAAGCCCTCGGCGTCGACCTTGAGCATGGCCATGGCCAGGTCGGCGACCTCGCGGGTGATCACGCCGCCGGCGCGCACCTGGGCGTAGTCGCGCACCCGGCGCAGCAGGCGGTTGGCGATGCGGGGCGTGCCGCGCGAGCGACGGGCGATTTCGCCGGCGCCGTCGGGGGCGCATTCAATGCCCAGGATCTCGGCCGAACGGCGCACGATGCGGGTCAGTTCCTCGGGGCTGTAGAACTCCAGGCGCTGGACGATGCCGAAGCGGTCGCGCAGCGGCGCGGTCAGCAGGCCGGCGCGGGTGGTGGCGCCGATGAGCGTGAAGGGCGGCAGGTCGAGCTTGATCGAGCGGGCCGCGGGGCCCTCGCCGATCATGATGTCGATCTGGAAGTCTTCCATGGCCGGGTACAGCACTTCCTCGACCACCGGGGACAGGCGGTGGATCTCGTCCACGAACAGCACGTCGTGCGGCTGCAGATTGGTGAGCAGCGCGGCCAGGTCGCCGGCGCGCTCGATCACCGGGCCCGAGGTCTGGCGCAGGTTCACGCCCAGCTCGTTGGCGATCACGTGGCTCAGCGTGGTCTTGCCCAGGCCCGGGGGCCCGAAGATGAGCACGTGGTCCATGGCCTCGGACCGCCCCTTGGCGGCCTCGATGGCGATCTTGAGCTGCTCGCGGACCGGCTGCTGGCCCAGGTAGTCGTCCAGTCGCTTGGGCCGGATGCTGGCCTCGGCCAGGTCGTCTTCGCGGGTGGCGCCGGGGGCGATGACGCGGGTGTCTTCCATGGCCGCGATTATGGCAGGTAACGGCCGGAAAACCCCGTCCCGACGGGGCTTCCGGGCCTCAGATCACCACCTGGGTGCCCAGCTCCACCAGGCGGTTGCCGGGGATGTGGAAGAACTCGGTGGCCGGGGTGGCGTTGCGGGACATGAAGAGGAAGAGTTTGTCCCGCCACAGGGCCATGCCCAGCCCCGGCTTGGCCACCAGGGTTTCCCGGCTGGCGAAGTAGGTGGTCTGCATCGGGTCGAAGGCCGGGCCCGGGATGTGCCAGGACTTCAGGGCGCGCGGCACGTCCGGGTCCTCGAGGTAGCCGAAGCGCAGGGTCAGGCGCGAGAAGCCGCGGCCCAGGTCGGTGTAGGCCACCCGCTCGGCCTCGTCGGCGCGGGGCACGGTCAGCACCTCCACGCTGAGCAGTACGTTACGTGCGTGCAGCACCTTGTTGTGCTTGAGGTTGTGCAGCATCGCCGGCGGCATGTACTGGTTCGACGGCGTCAGGAATACGGCGGTGCCGTCCACGTGGGCCGCCGTCTGCGACGGAAGGGTCGCCACGAAGTGCTCGATGGACAGGCTGTCGCGGTTGACCTGCGCGTGCACCAGCGCGCGGCCGCGCCGCCAGCTGCGCATCATGGCGAAAGCGAACACGCCCAGCGCCAGCGGGAACCAGGCGCCCTCGACGAACTTGACCACATTGGCCGAGAAGAAGGCCGCTTCGACCACCAGGAACAGCAGCGCCAGCGGCCACACCTGCCAGCCCGGCAAGCGCCAGCGCACCTTGGCCAGGATCAGCAGCAGCAACGTGCTGATGAGCATGGTGCCGGTCACCGACACGCCATAAGCGATGGCCAGGTTGCTGGAACTGCCGAAGCCCAGCACCACCGCGATCACCGAAACCAGCATCGCCCGGTTCACCCAGGGCAGGTAGATCTGGCCTTCGCTGTGCGCCGAGGTGTGCACGATCTGCATGCGCGGCAGGTAGCCCAGCTGGATCGCCTGGCGCACCACCGAGAAAGTGCCCGAGATCAGCGCCTGCGATGCGATCACCGTCGCCAGCGTGGCCAGCACGATCATCGGGTACAGCGCCCAGCCCGGCACCAGTTCGTAGAACGGGTTCGACACCTGGCCCGGGTGCGTCAGGATGAAGGCGCCCTGCCCGAAGTAGTTCAGAACCAGCGCCGGCAGCACCAGGCCCAGCCAACCGATACGGATGGGCAGGCGGCCGAAGTGGCCCATGTCGGCGTAAAGCGCCTCGCCGCCGGTGACCGCCAGCACCACCGCGCCCAGGGCCAGCCAGGCCACGGTGCCGTGCTCGGTGAAGAAGCGCACGGCCCAGACGGGATTGGCGGCCTCGAGTACCGCGGGGTGCTTTGCGATCTCCACCAAGCCCAGGATCGCCAGCGCCAGGAACCACAGGCAGGTGATCGGCCCGAAGATTCGCCCCACCCGGTCGGTGCCATGCTTTTGCAGCGAGAACAGCAGCACCAGCACGACCAGCGTGATCGGCATGACGAAACGTTTCAGGTCCGGGGCCGCCACCTCAAGACCCTCCACCGCGGAGAGCACCGAGATCGCCGGCGTGATCACGCCGTCGCCGAAGAACAGCGCCGTGCCGAAGATGCCCAGGATACCCACCGTGTAGGCCAGCGGCGCCGCCACCGGCAAGCTGCGCTGCACCAGCGCGGTCAGGGCCAGGATGCCGCCCTCGCCCCGGTTGTCGGCGCGCATCAGCACCACGACGTACTTCAGGGTCACCACCAGCACCAGCGACCAGAGGATCAGCGAAAGCACGCCAAGCACGTTCGCCGGCGCGGCGTCGATGCCGTAGTGCGGCCCGAAGGCTTCCTTGAGGGTGTAGAGCGGGCTGGTGCCGATGTCGCCAAAGACGACGCCGACCGCGCCGATCACCAAGGGCCAGGTACGCGGCGCCGGGGCGCCACCGTGGGTTGGATTGTTCATGGGTCTGCCGGAAGGCGATGGGAAATAGGTCAGCCGCGCAGGACCGAGCGCAGGGCCTTGCGGATGATGTCCTCGGCGCTGTCGCCGGGTTCCGCCTGCTTGAGCATCTTCTGGATTTCCGCGGGCTTGTAGCCCAGCTGCTGCAGGGCCACCGAGGCTTCGGTGGCCGGGTCGGCCAGCACGGCGCCGCCCTTGCCCGCCAGCACCGCCACGGCGCCGCCGGCGAAATCGGCGGCGCGGTCGCGCAGCTCGACCACCATGCGCTCGGCGGTTTTCTTGCCGATGCCGGGGATGCGGCACAGCGCGGTCACGTCGCCGGACTGCACCAGGCGCGCGAAATCGTCGACGCTGGCGCCGGAGAGCACCGCCAGCGCGATCTTCGCGCCCACGCCGGTGACTTTCTGCACCTCGCGGAACAACCGGCGCTCGGCCTCGGTGAGGAAACCGTAGAGCGCGACGCCGTCTTCCTTCACCGCGTAATGGGTGAACAGCGTGACCTCCCGGCCCACTTCCGGCAGGTCGTAGAAGGTGCTCATAGGCGCCGAGAGCTCGTAGCCCACGCCGCCCACGTCCACCATCAGCGCCGGCGGCGCCTTGTACACCAGCAAACCCTTCAGGCGGCCGATCATCGACGTCTCCGGAGCAAGGCGGTGGCCAGGCCGGTGCGGCCGGCGGTGGCGCTCATGTGCGCGTGGGTCAGGGCGACGGCCAGGGCGTCGGCGGCGTCGGCCTGCAGCTTCTTCTCGCCCAGGTTCAGCAGCAGGCGCACCATGTGCTGCACCTGGGCCTTGTCGGCCGCGCCGCCGCCGACCAGCGACTGCTTGATCAGGCGCGGTGCGTATTCGTGCACGGCCAGGCCGTGCCGCACCACGGTGGCGATGGCGGCGCCGCGGGCGTGGCCCAGCTTCAGCGCGGACGTGGCGGACTTGTCCATGAACACCGACTCGATGGCGACCACGGCGGGCTTCCACTCGGCCAGCACGTCCTCGAGGTCGAACACCAGTTTGCCCAGCCGCGCCGGGAAATCCTCGGTGTCCACCAGCAGGTTCAGCGCCTGGCAGTGCACGTAGGCGCACTTGCCCGTGGCATCGACATCGATGACGCCGATGCCGGTGCGCTGCGAACCCGGGTCGATGCCGAGGATGCGGGTCACGAGTAGGCGGCGTCGCCCAGGTCGGCGTTGGAATAGACGTTCTGAACGTCGTCGAGGTCCTCGAGCATGTCGAGCATCTTCTTGACCTGCAGCGCCACGTCGCCCTCGACCTTGATGTCGTTCTCGGCGCGCATGGTGACCTCGGCCTCGAGCGGCGTGAAGCCGGTGGCGGCCATGGCGGACTTCACCGCCTCGAACGATTCCGGCGCGCACAGCACCTCGACCAGGCCGTCGTCGGGATAAGACTGCACGTCGTCGGCGCCGGCCTCGATGGCGGCTTCCGTGATGGCGTCCTCGCTGCTGCCCGGGCCGAAGCTGAGCACGCCGAGCTTGCGGAACATGAAGGACACCGAGCCGTCGGTGCCGAGGTTGCCGCCGCACTTGTTGAAGGCGTGGCGGACGTCGGCGACGGTGCGCACCTTGTTGTCGGTGAGGCAGTCCACGATCACCGCGACGCCGCCCGGGGCATAACCCTCGTAGCGGATCTCCTCGTAGCTGACGCCCTCGAGTTCGCCGGTAGCCTTCTTGATGGCGCGCTCGATGACGTCGCGCGACATGTTCACCGCCAGGCCCTTGTCGACGGCCACGCGCAGGCGCGGGTTGCCCTTGGGGTCGCCGCCACCGAGGCGCGCGGCAGTGGAAATCTCGCGGATGATCTTGGTGAAGACCTTGCCGCGCTTGGCGTCCTGGGCGTTCTTGCGCCCTTCGATGGCCATCAATCTGCCCATGGAACCCGACCCTGCACTGGTTGGCGAAAACGCGATTATACGGCCGCGCGGGCTCGGCCAGCGGCGCTCAGGCCGGGAATCGCCCGTCGCGCAGGAAGCCGGCGACCAGGTCGGCCACGCGCGCATCGAAAAGCAGGCCGCTGTGGCTGGCCGGCAGCACGCGGTGGTCGGCCAGGCCCGGCAGCCGGGTTTCCCAGACCGCCACGGTGCCGTCGTTGAGGCCGTCGAAGTCGCCGAACCACTTGCCCAGGCCGACGGCGTGGCTGCCGGCGACCATGCCCACCTCGCGACCTTCCGGCAGCGCGTGCAGCCCGGACTTGAGCAGGGTGCCGCTTCGGCCCAGCCAGAAACCCAGGTGCCGGCGCGCCATGCCGCGCGCGGCGCTGGATCCCGCCAGCGGCGAACCGAGGCAGACGATGCGGCCCGGCGGCAGGCCGGCGTAGCTGGCGGTGGTTTCCAGCGCCACCAGTCCGCCCAGGCTGTGGCCGACCAGGTGCACGGGTTCGGGCGCGAGCGCCAGCAGGCGCGCGGCCAGCCGGTCCACCGACGGCGCCGGGCCGTGCACAAGGCTGGCGTAATCGAACACCTCGGCACGGAAACCGAAGCCGCGCAGCCGGCGCGCCAGCGGCCAGAGCGTGAAGCCGCGCATCCAGACGCCGTGCAGCAGGATGACGCGGGGGCCGGTGGGTTCGCGCAAGGCAGGCTCGGGCGGTGGCGGGAGCCGCAGTTTATGCCGGCGTGGCGACCTTTTCGCGGCGCAGGGTGAATTCAAGATCCACCACCCGGCCGACCGGGAAGGTGTGCTCGCCGACCTTCTCGAAGCCGTGGCGGGCATAAAAACGCTGCGCGCCCGGGTTTTGCGACCAAACGCCGATCCAGATCGTGCGCGGCCCCCCGGCCTGCAGCCAGTCCATGGCGGCCTGGAACAGGCGCCCGCCCCAGCCGCTGTTCTGGTACTTCGCCAGCACGTAAAGGCGCTTGAGTTCGCCGTCTTCGGGGCGCACCGCCGGGTTCGGCAAGCCGCAGGGCCCGGCCGCGGCGTGGCCGACGGCGACGCCATCATCCTCGAGCAGCCACACCGCGTAACCCGGGGCTTCCAGGATCACGCGCTGGCGATCGACGGCATAGGACTCGCGCAGGAAGGCCTCGAGGTCCTCCGGCGGGTACAGGTGGCCGAAGGCCTCGACGAAGGTGCGTTCGGCCAGCGCCGACAGCAGCGCGGCGTCCGCCGGCGTGGCGCGACGGATCGCCAGCGCCACGGCTCAGGCCTTGTCGGGCTTGGGCCGCACCGAGACGTGCACCTCGGCCAGCTGCACGTCCGGCACCGGCGAGGGCGCGCCGGTCATCAGGCACTGCGCGGTGGTGGTCTTGGGGAAGGCGATGACGTCGCGGATGGATTCCGTGCCGGCCATCAGCGCGGCGATGCGGTCGATGCCGAAGGCGATGCCGCCGTGCGGCGGCGCGCCGTAGCGCAGCGCGTCGAGCAGGAAGCCGAACTTGGCTTCCGCTTCCTCGGCGCCGATGCCCAGCAGGTCGAACACCGCGCTCTGCATGTCGGGGCGATGGATGCGGATGGAGCCGCCGCCGATCTCGTTGCCGTTGAGCACCATGTCGTAACCGCGCGAAACGGCGATGCGGGCATTGGCCTTGAGGTCGGCGATGTCGTCCACGGCCGGCGCGGTGAACGGGTGGTGCAGCGCCACGTAGCGCTGCTCCTCCTCGTCCCACTCGAACATCGGGAAGTCGGTGACCCACAGCGGCTTCCAGCCGGTCTGCACCAGGCCCATGTCCTTGCCGACCTTCAGGCGCAGCGCGCCCATGAAGTCGCTGACCGACTTGTAGGTGCCGGCGCCGAAGAAGGCCAGGTCGCCCTTCTCAAGGCCGATGGCCTGCACCAGCGCGGCGAACGAGGCCTCGTCGAAGAACTTGCTGATCGGCGAGCTGACCGCGCCGTCCTCGCCGAGCTTGATGTAGGCCAGGCCCTTGGCGCCGTACTTGGCAGCATAGGCGCCGTAGTCGTCGATGTGCTTGCGCGAGAAGCCGGCGCCGCCGGGCACGCGAAGCGCGGCCACGCGGCCGTCCGGGTTCGTGGCCCAGTCGGTGAAGACCTTGAACTGGCTGTCCTTCACCAGCTCCGCCACGTCCTGCAATTCGAGCTCGATGCGCAGGTCGGGCTTGTCGGAACCGTAGCGGCGCATGGCCTCCTCATAGGTCATGCGCGGGAACGGATCGGCCAGTTCGACGCCGATCACTTCCTTGAACACCTCGCGGATCATGCCCTCGACGGCGTCCTGCACGTCGCGCTCGCGCACCCAGGCGAACTCCATGTCGAGCTGGGTGAATTCGAGCTGGCGGTCGGCGCGCAGGGCTTCGTCGCGGAAGCAGCGGGCGATCTGGTAGTAACGGTCGAAGCCGGCCACCATCAGGATCTGCTTGAACAGCTGCGGCGACTGCGGCAGCGCGTAGAACTCGCCCGGGTGCATTCGCGCCGGCACCAGGAAGTCGCGCGCGCCCTCGGGCGTGGCCTTGGTGAGGATGGGCGTCTCGATGTCCTGGAAGCCGCGCGCGTCGAGCCAGCGGCGCAGCGCCTGCACCAGGCGGATGCGCGTGCGCATCATCTTCTGCATCTCGGGGCGGCGCAGATCGAGGTAGCGGTACTTCAGGCGCACGTCCTCACCGGCGTTCTCGTGGGCGTGGAAGGGCAGCGGCGCGGCCTTGTTGAGCAGCTCGATGCGGGTGGCCAGCACCTCGACCTTGCCGGTGCGGATCTTGTCGTTCACCGAGTGGCGCGCGCGCACCACGCCGGTGATGCGCAGGCAGTCCTCGTAACCCACGGCGGCGGCGGCCTTCACCACCTCGGCGTTGCCGGCGTCGTCGGACGGCTCGGCCACGACCTGGACGATGCCCTCGTGGTCGCGCAGGTCGATGAAGCAGAGGCCGCCGAGGTCGCGGGCGACGTCGGCCCAGCCGCAGAGGGTGACGGTCTGGCCGATCATGGACTCGTCCACGAGGCCGCAGAAATGGCTGCGCATGCTGGCTCCGGAAATCAGGGGGACGCGGCGGTCGCCGGGCGTCGGGAAAGCCGTTAATGGTAGGTCCTGGCGCCCCTGCCCGGCAATTCGGCGCCCCGCCCGCCGGCTTCACCACGGCTTGCCGGGGCCGTCCTATAGTCGCCGCACGGACCACCACCGGAGGGGAACCATGATCCGCATCCTGCTGCTGCTTTGCCTGGCGTTCGGGGCCGCCAGCCTGCCCCTGCCCGCCGCGGCCCAGTCCCAGGGCGGCGAACGGGCCTACGCACCCGAGGACCTGCGCGAACTGCGGGTCTCCGATCGGATCCGGGTGCTGGAAAAGGAGTACCGGGAGCAGTCCAACGGCCGCAACCTGCCCGACGACCAGCTCGAGTTCTACCTCGACCAGATCGAATCGGGCTGGACCTTCAGCCGCATCAAGGCCGACATGGCCCGCTCCCTGGGCGGCGGCAACGGCAACCGCCCGCCCACCGGCGGCTGGGGCCCACCGGACAACTGGCAGGCCCGCTCGGTCATCTGCTCCAGCGTGAAGAACCGCTACGCCCAGTGCGCCACGCCCTTCCGGGGCCGGGCCCAGTTGGTGGAAAACATCTCCAGGACCCGCTGCATCGAGAACCAGAACTGGGGCAGCCGGCGCGGCATGGTGTGGGTGAACGGCGGCTGCCGGGGGCGCTTCGCGGAAGGCCGCGGTTGGGGCCCGGAAGGCGGCTACAACGTAACCTGCAGTTCCATCAGCGGCCGCTATACCACCTGCGCCTGGAATGCCAGCTACGGCGAACCGCGCCTGGTGCAGCGGCTGTCGAACTCGGCCTGCGACGAAGGTCGTGACTGGGGTTACCGCCGCGGCCAGCTCTGGGTGGACAACGGCTGCCGCGCCCGCTTCGGCGTGCGCTGAGCCGCTGCCTCAGGGCGCCCCGCCCTCGCTGCCCCAGGGCGGCGGGGGCAGGTCAACCGGCTGGCTAAGGTCGAATTCGACCTGGAACAGCCGGCCGCCCGGCCGGGACAATTCGTACAGGAAACGCTGGCCGGGCTCGATTTCCATGGCCCAGGTGTTGCTGACCGAGGCCTTCAGGCCCTCGCGGCCGAACATGGCCACCGATTCGGCGTCGACCGGGAAGGTCTGGCGGGTGGGCGTACCCGGGTCGAGCGTGTCGCCGCCGTACATCGTCGCCGGCTCGGGGCTGCCGTCGGCGTGGCGGTGGTCGTGCTTCAGTCTCAGGCCGGCGCCGGTGCGGCTGAGCACCCAGGTGCGGGAATGGTCGTCGCCGACGTGGAAGGGAATGCGCAGCTCGCCCGGCGCGCAGTCGCGCACGTGCATCACCAGCGCCTTGCCGGCGAAGGCGTTGTCGCCGGGCTGGGCCGGTTCGTCCACCAGCACGCGGCCGGCGAAGGCCTGGCCGCAGTGCTGGGCGATGCGGGCCAGGAAGGCGTCGGCCGGCGCGGTGGCGGTGGCCACCGGCGCGGTGTCGCTGCCGCCGGCGCAGGCCGCGAGGCAGAGCGAGAAAACAAGCAGCGAGAAGGCGAGCGTCGGGGTCTTCATGCCCCGAAGCTAACGCGGGCCGCGCCGGCGCGGCAAGCCATCAGCCGGCGGGTTTGGTCTCGGCCGGCTTGCTGGCGGGTTCGGCAGCCTTGGGCTTGGCGTCGGAGCCGCCGCCGTCGGCGAGGTTGCGCTTCTTGTCGCCGTCTTTCTTGAAGTCGGTTTCGTACCAGCCGCCACCGGCCAGCCGGAAGCTGGGGGCGGTCACCTGGCGCCGCACCTGGGGGGCGCCGCAGGCCGGGCAATCGGTCGGGTCGGGGTCGGAAAGTTTCTGCAGCCGGTCGAAGGCGTGTCCGCAGGCGCTGCATTCGAAGGCGTAGATGGGCATGGCAATGGCTGTTCAGGTGCGGCCGCGGGCCGGGTGCCGCATTAGTGGGTATCGCCGGCCAGAGTTCAAGTGGGCGAGCCCGCGGGGGACGGACGGGCGCGGCCTCAGTGTGCTGCCGCACATACCCGCGCGGCCGGTCGTGACATGGTCAGCACCCCGGCAACCTTGCCGATGGAGCCTGCCATGTCCGCCAACACCCTCAGCAAACTCCTCCTGTCCTGCGCGTTCGCGCTGGGCGCCCTGGCGTTCTCCCCGCCGTCGGCGGCACAGGACAGCCAGCGCGACCAGGTCCGCGCCATCGAGCAGGAATACGCGCGGCTCAACAACGGCCGCGGCATCCCCGACGAGCAGCTCGAGTACTACCTCGACCGCGCCAACGCCGGCTGGCCGATGGACCGCATCCGCCAGGACATGGTCGCGGCCCGCCGCAGCACCGCTGGCGATCCTTGGCGCCCCGCGGGCGAGTGGTCGCCTTCCGCCGTGGTCTGCAGCAGCGTGGACAACCGCTACCGCGAGTGCGCGGTGCCCTTCAACGGCCGCGCGGTGATCAGCCAGCAGATCTCCCAGTCGGCCTGCGTCGAGGGCCAGGGCTGGGGCCAGAAGCAGGGCATGGTGTGGGTCAACCGCGGCTGCCGCGCGCGCTTCACGATGGTGGCCGACACGGTCGCCAACACGCGGGACGACCGCCGCACCGTGGTGTGCAAGAGCCGCCAGGGCGCGCGGGCCGTCTGCAACACGGGCATCGACGGCCGGGTCCGGCTGCTCAACCGCTTCAAGAACAGCGACGCCTGCGTCGAAGGCCGTACCTGGGGCCAGCGTGCCAACCAGGTTTGGGTGAGCGGCAACTGCCGAGCGCGTTTCATCGCCGCCAACTACCCGCGCAGCAACACCAATTATCGGGACCGCTTCGTACGTGACCCCGACTATTCGGTGACCTGCTCGAGCGAAAACTCCCGCCAGCAGCGCTGCGACTGGGACGACCGCTATGGCGCGCCGCGCCTGCAGCAACGCTTCTCGCAGTCCGAGTGCGTCCAGGGCCGCCACTGGGGCTACAGCGAACGCGATGGCCTGTGGGTGAGCGGCGGATGCCGCGCCCGCTTCGGCGCGCGCTGAAGCCAGGGCCCCGGCTCTCCGGCCGGGGCCTTTCTCAAGCGCCGGCGACCTCGTAGAGGCCGAGCCACTCGGCCTCCAACGTTTCCTTCTCGCGGGCCAGTTCGGCCTGGCGCTGGGCCAGCTGCGCGATCTCGATGCCGCCGTCGTTGCCATAGGCCGCCGGATCGGCCAGCTGCGATTCGATCCGGTCCAGTTCGCCCTGCAGCGTGGCGATGCGCGCTTCCACCTGCTTGAGCCGCTTGCCCGCGGCGTCGGTTTCCGCCTTCGTGCGCACCGGCTTGGGCGCCGGCGCCGGCGCGGCCTTCGCCACCGCCTTGGCCGGGCGCGGCTCGTTGTTGCGGCTGCGCAGCCAGGCGGCGTATTCGTCCAAGTCGCCGTTGAATTCCTCGACCTTTCCGTCGGCCACGCGCCAGAAGGTTTCGCAGACCAGGCCGATCAGGTGGCGGTCGTGCGAAACGAGCACGATGGCGCCGGGGAAGTCGGCCAGCGCCTCGGCCAGCGCCTCGCGCATGTCCAGGTCGAGGTGGTTGGTGGGCTCGTCGAGCAGCAGCACGTTCGGCTCGAGGTAGGCGATCAGGCCCAGCGCCAGGCGCGCGCGCTCGCCGCCGGAAAAACCGTCGACGTTCTCGAAGGCGCGGTCGCCGACGAAGTTCCAGCGGCCCAGGTAGTTGCGCAGCTGCTGCTCGCCGGCATTGGGCGCGATTTGCTTCAGGTGCCAGAGCGGGCTCTGGCCTTCATGCAGGCTTTCGACGGTGTGCTGGGCGAAGTAGCCGATGCGCATGTCCGGGTGCGCCACGCGTTCGCCGGCCAGCAGCGGCAGTTCACCGACCAGGGTTTTCACCAGCGTGGACTTGCCCGCGCCGTTCGGGCCCAGCAGGCCGACGCGGTCGCCGGCCTCGAGGCCGAAGCCCACGTCGCGCAGGATGGTCGTTGTGGGAGGGCCTTCAGGCCCG
>JAIBEO010000023.1 GCA_019459185.1 Rhizobium sp.
CGCGAAGCTTCTCGCGAAAAGCTTCGCGGCTGAAGCCGCTCCTACAGGTAGTGCACCGCGGCGGCGGCGAGGATGGCGGGCAGCGCCTGCACGTACAGGATGCTGTGCTTCACCGTGGCGGCGCCGAACAGGCCCGCCACCACCACGCAGCCCAGGAAGAACAGGCAGATGCCACGGTCCCCCAGCCACAGGCCCCAGAGCAGGCCAGCGGCCAGGAAGCCGTTGTAGAGGCCCTGGTTCATCGCCAGCTTCGCGGAATCGACCGCCACCTGCGGGTCGAGCCGGAACACCTTCCGGCCCAGGGGTTTGGTCCAGAAGAACATCTCCAGCACCAGGAAGCCCAGGTGCAGCAGGGCGACCAGGGTGGTCAGCGCGATCGCGATCGGTGACATGCAGCCTCCGTCAGTCGGCGAGCAGGGCGGCGTGGTGCCGCAGGTGGTCCTCGATGAAGCTGGCGATGAAGTAGTAACCGTGGTCGTAGCCGGCATGCCGGCGCAGGGTGAGCGCCTGCCCGGCCTCGGCGCAGGCGGCCTCGAAGCGCTCGGTCTGCAGCTGGGTGGCCAGGAATTTGTCGTCCAGGCCCTGGTCGACCAGGATGGTGCCGCCGAAGGGCCGGCGCTTCACCAGCTCGCAGGCGTCGTGCTCGGCCCAGGCGCGGTGGTGCTCGCCGAGGTAGCGAGAGAAAGCCTTCTCGCCCCAGGGCACCTGGCTGGGCGCCACGATGGGCGCGAACGCCGACAGGCTGCGGAAACGCTCCGGATGCCGCAGCGCCAGCACCAGCGCGCCGTGGCCGCCCATGGAATGGCCGAAGATGCCCGCGCGGCCCGGCGCGGCCGGGAAATGCTGCAGCACCACCGCCGGCAGCTCGTGCACCACGTGCGTTTCCATCCGGAAGCGCGAGCTCCACGGCGCCTGGGTGGCATCGAGGTAGAAACCCGCGGCCTCGCCGAACTCCCAGTCGCCGGTGGCGCCCTCGATGCCGGTGCCGCGCGGGCTGGTGTCGGGCATCACCAGCATCAGGCCCAGCTCGGCGGCCACGCGCTGGGCGCCGGCCTTCATGGTGGCCGTCTCCTCGCTGCAGGTCAGGCCGGCCAGGAAATACAGCACCGGCACCTTGCCCGCGCGCGCCTGCGGCGGCTGGAACACCGCGAAGCGCATGTCGCCGCCGCAGGCTTCCGAGGCCATGCGGTAGAACCCCTGCACGCCACCGAAGCAGCCGTGCTCGGAGAGCAGCTCGATCGCCATCAGTAGACCACCACGGAGCGGATCGACTCGCCGCGATGCATCAGGTCGAAGGCATCGTTGATCTTCTCCAGCGGCATCGTGTGGGTGATCAGCGAATCGATGTCGATCTTGCCCTCCATGTACCAGTCCACGATCTTCGGCACGTCGGTGCGGCCGCGGGCACCGCCGAAGGCGCTGCCGCGCCAGTTGCGGCCGGTGACCAGTTGGAAGGGCCGCGTGCTGATCTCGGCGCCGGCCGGGGCCACGCCGATGATGACGCTGGTGCCCCAGCCCTTGTGCGCGCACTCGAGCGCCTGGCGCATCACCTGGGTGCTGCCGATGCATTCGAAGGTGTAGTCGGCGCCGCCCTTGGTGAGCGACACGAGGTAGGGCACCAGGTCGCCTTCCACGTCCTTCGGGTTGACGAAGTGGGTCATGCCGAACTTGCGCGCCATGGCCTCGCGGCCCGGGTTCAGGTCGACGCCCACGATCATGTCGGCGCCGGCCAGGCGCGCGCCCTGGATGACGTTCAGGCCGATGCCGCCCAGGCCGAACACCACCACTTTCGAGCCCACCTCCACCTTGGCGGTGAAGATGACCGCGCCGATGCCGGTGGTGACGCCGCAGCCGATGTAGCAGACCTTGTCGAAAGGCGCGTCCTCGCGGATCTTCGCCAGCGCGATTTCCGGCACCACCGTGTAGTTGGCGAAGGTGGAGGTGCCCATGTAGTGCAGCACCGGCTTGCCGCCGAGGCTGAATCGGCTGCTGCCGTCGGGCATCAGGCCCTGGCCCTGGGTGCTGCGGATGGACTGGCAGAGGTTGGTCTTGGGGTTGAGGCAGTACTCGCACTCGCGGCACTCGGGCGTGTACAGCGGGATGACGTGGTCGCCCTTCTTCAGCGACTTCACGCCGGGGCCCACGTCCACCACCACGCCGGCGCCCTCGTGGCCCAGGATGGCCGGGAACAGGCCTTCCGGATCGGCGCCCGAGAGCGTGAACTGGTCGGTGTGGCAGACGCCCGTGGCCTTGATCTCGACCAGCACCTCGCCGAAGCGCGGGCCCTCGAGGTCGACGGTTTCGATGCTGAGCGGCGCACCGGCCTTGTGCGCGACGGCGGCTTTGACTTTCATGGGCTTGCTCCCGGGCTTGGAACAGGGAGGTTAGCGCAAGCGCCGGCAAGGCGGCGTCCACGCCGCCGCAACGCTCATTCCCCGGCGGCGTCGCCGACGCGGAAGCGCCACTCGCGCGGCACCAGCCATTCGCCGTCTTCGCCGCGGAAACCCTGGCCGGGCGAGAGCTCGTCGTTGAGCCACAGCACGTGGGTCGCGCCTGCCGCGAAGCGCACCGGGATCACCAGCACCCGTCGCGACGCGTCCCAGGCCGGCCTGCCGGTCACTTCCGGCGGTTCGCCCTGCACCGACACCGAGGGCGCCATCGCGCGGTCGAATTCCAGCCGCAGCTCGCCCTCGCCCGGCGCCACCAGGCTGCCTTCCAGCGCCGGCGTGGCCGACACCAGCTGCACGCCGGTGGCCAGGCGCTCGCGCTGGCGTTTTTCAAGGCGCGCGTCCTCGGCGGCGATGCGCACGGCCGGTTCGCGGCCCCAGTCGTCGAAGAAGGCGAGCACGGCGGCCTCCGCGGCCGGGCCGAAGGCGGGCGCGCCCTCGGGTACTTCCGCCTGCGCCGCATCCAGTGCGTCCGCCAGCGCGGCCGCCCAGGCGAAGCCGCGGCCGCGATCTTCGCGCAGGTTGCGCTGGTAGGCGCCCTCGTTGCCGCGGGCGCGGTAATAACGCAGCACCTGGGCGCGCACCAGGCTTTCGTTGAGCATGTAGGTCCACTGGCCGTAGGCGGCCGCGGTCATCTTCTGACGCACTGCTTCGAACAGCGCGGCGGCGCCCTGTTCCAGCCGCGCCGCGTTGGCCTCGACCCAGGGGTTCACGTACGGGTGGTGCAGTTCGTGGATGAGCAGGCTGGCGACCTGGTCGGCCGGATACGAAGGCGCGCTGCCCGCGGGCATCGGCGGCGTGGCGAGCACGGCGTAGCTTTCGCGGCGGCCGTCGGGCAGGTCCAGGTGCGGGCCGTAGCTGTTCGGGCCATTGAGCAGGCCCGCCACCACCACCAGGCGCCGGCGCGGGTCCACGCCGTACTGGCGGTCGAACCAGGACGCGTCCAGGCGCGGCCGCAGGGCTTCGGACAGCACCGACTCCACCTCGCGGAAACGCGGCGCCTGCGCGGCGAAGAAAGCCGTGGCGTCGGCGTCGCGCCACAGCGTGGCGGCGGCCTGCAGGAAGCGGTCGGCGGCCCCGGGCGTCCAGCGCGCGTCCAGCGTCGAGCCGGGCGCGCCGGGGCGCAGGCGCAGCGCCCAGTCGTTGTCGCCGGTGGCCAGCGCCAGTTCGACCGGCATGTTGTAGGCCAGGCCCACCTCCTCGCGCAGCGCGCGCACGGTGGCGATGGCCGGGTGGTCGCGGAATCGGGAGAAATGCGCGTCCACCGCGGCGTC
This sequence comes from Rhizobium sp., assembly GCA_019459185.1. GTDB lineage: Bacteria > Pseudomonadota > Gammaproteobacteria > Xanthomonadales > Xanthomonadaceae > Arenimonas. Next base: position 3,722 of record JAIBEO010000023.1, read on the forward strand.
GTAGTCGGCGATTCCGGGGCCCTGGTATTCCTCGAAGCCGGCCAGGCGGCACATCATCGCCGCGAACTCCACGCGCGGGTCCACCCGCACCTCGACCGCCAGCGCGGCCAGCGGCAGCCAGCCACACAGCAGGGCGAGGGTCAGCAGTCGAAGTACGCGAGCCATGCGGGCTCCGGGCTTTCAGGGCGGTGAAGCGGGCAGCTTGGCCTGTTCGCGGATCAGGCGCCACGCGCCGAAAGTCATGCCCGCCGCCACCAGCAGGCCGGCGCCGAACACCACGCTCGAGCCGAAGGCCGCCAGGAACTTGTGCGACCAGACGAAGAACAGGTCGCCGCCGCGGTACACGGCCGTGTCGATGACCGCCTTGCCCTTGTAGCGGATCTCGCGGTCCACCCGGGTGTAGATGGTTTCGCGCGCCGGCTTGGCCAGCGAGAATTCGCCGGCGCGGGTGGCTACCTGCACCACCGCCACCAGCAGCGGCAGCGGCGAAGCGGTGAGCGCGGCGAAGCCCAGCAGGATGGCCACCGCCGGGATCAGCAGCACCGGCGCCACGCCGAAGCGCACCAGCAGGGTGCGGGTCAGGAACACCTGCACCAGGATCGTGACCAGGTTGATGGCCAGGTCGATGTTGGCGTAATACGCCGTGCGCGCCTCGTCGCCCGGGTAGAAGGCGCGCGCGATCGCCGCCTGCTCGTTGTAGAGCAGCGTGCCCACGCCCACGCCGAAGAACATGATCACCGCCATGGCCTGCAGCAGCGGCTGTTCGCGCAGCAGGCGCAGGCCGGCCAGCACGCTGCCGCCCATGGCCTGCTCGTGGCCCTCGCGGCCGCGTTCGAGCTCGCGCAGGCGGGCCCAGCGGCCCAGGCGCAGGATGCACACCACCGCCAGCGCCAGCAGCGCCGCCGACACCAGCAGCAGGTTGGCCACGCCCACCTGGTTCACCAGCACGCGCGTGATCAGCGGCCCGGTGAAGCCGCCGATGGTGCCGCCGGCGGCGATGAAGCCATAGAGCCGGCGCGCCTCGATGTCGCTGTAGATGTCGGCCATGAAGCTCCAGAACACCGACACCGCGAACAGGTTGAACACCGCCACCCAGATGAAGAACACCGCGCCGCGGCCCGGAACTTCACGCCCGAACAGGACATAGAATCCCAGCAGGCAGGCGATGAACAGCAGGTACAGCACCGGCAGGAACACCCGGCGCGGGAAGCGGCTGACCAGGGCGCCGTAGGCTGGCTGCAGCAGCAGCATCACCACGAAAGTGCCGGTGAACAGCACCTGCAGCGTCAAGTCGCCCAGGGCCACGCCGCGCGCCGCGGCCCATTCCACCAGCCCCGGCGGGAATACCGCCTGCACGTCGCCGGAGGCCCCCATGGCGTCGCGCACCGGCCGCAGCACGTAATAGCCGGTGAGCAGGAAGAAGAAGTACAGGAACGACCACAGCAGCGGCGGGAACTCCCGCAGCGCGCCGCGCAGGTGGTCGAAGCGGCCGGCGGTGGGCGGGGCCTGGGTCATCGTGGTTCCGGTCGGGGAGCGCGCACGATAGCCAACCCGGCCGGCCACCGCCAGCCACGCGCATAGTGAACCTGTGCACGGTTAGCGGGACCGGACGCCATCCCCGAGTGTTTGCTCTAGATGCGGGGCCTAGCCTCGGGCCAATTCGAAAAGAAAGCCGAACGCGTGTACGACTACATCATCGTGGGTGCGGGATCCGCCGGCTGCGTGCTGGCCAACCGGCTCAGCGAGGACCCGGATTGCCGCGTCCTGCTGCTCGAGGCCGGCCCCAGCGACTGGCATCCCTTCATCCACATGCCCGCGGGTCTGGCCAAGCTGGTTGGCAAGAAGGGCGTGAACTGGGACTACAGCACGGCGCCCGAGCCCGCGCTCGACGGCCGCCTGCTGTGGTGGCCGCGCGGCAAGGTGCTGGGCGGTTCAAGTTCGATCAACGCCATGTGCTACATCCGCGGCCACGCCCGCGACTACGACGAGTGGGCGGAAATGGGCGCCGAGGGCTGGCAGTGGTCGAACACCCTGCCCTACTTCCGCCGCAGCGAAGGCAACCAGCGCGGCGCCAGCGAACTGCACGGCGGCGACGGCCCGCTGGGCGTGTCCGACCCGCGCCACCGCAACCCGCTTTCCGAAATATTCCTGCAAGCCGCGCGCGAAGCCGGCCACGCCGCCAGTGACGACTTCAACGGCGCTTCGCAGGACGGCTTCGGCTGGTACCAGACCACCACCCGCGACGGCGCCCGCAGCTCCAGCGCCCGCGCCTACCTGGCGCCGGTGCGGCACCGCCCCAACCTCAAGGTCATCACGAAGGCCACCGCCAGCCGCGTCACCTTCGACAAGGGCCGCGCCACCGGCGTGGTGTATGCGGTGAACGGCCGCGGCGCCTTCTGCGAGGGCGCCAGCCGCGAAGTGATCCTGTGCGGCGGCGCCATCAATTCGCCGCAGCTGCTGATGCTCTCGGGCATCGGCCCGGCCGCGCACCTGCGCCAGCACGGCATCGAAGTGCTCGCCGACCTGCCGGGCGTGGGCGGCAATCTGCACGACCACCTCGACATCTGCACCCTGCAGCGCTGCAGCCAGGGGCTCAGCTACGACCGGCTGAGCGACGCCGCGGTGGCCTTCCAGTACTACCTGATGGGCCGCAAGGGCCCCGGCAGCAGCAACATCGCCGAAGCCGGTGGTTTCCTGCGCAGCCGTCTGGCCGAGGACGAGCGCCCGGACATGCAGTTCCACTTCGTGCCGGCCCAGCTCGACGACCACGGCCGCAACCGCCTGCCCGGCAGCGGCTACACCCTGCACGCCTGCGGCCTGCGCCCGCGCAGCCGCGGCCGGCTGTCGCTGGCCAGCGCCAGCGCCGCCGACAAGCCGCGCATCGAAGCGGCCTACCTCAGCGACCCCGAGGGCTTCGACCTGCAGGTGATGGTGGAGGCGCTGCGCATCTCGCGCGAGATCCTGGCGCAGCCGGCCTTCGCGCCCTACCGCGGCGAGGAACTGTTCCCCGGCGCGCGCGTGCAGGACGAGGCCGACCTGGTCGCCTTCATCCGCCGCAAGGCCGAGTCCATCTACCACCCGGTGGGCACCTGCCGGATGGGCGACCCCAGGGACGCCGACACCGTGGTCGACCCGCGTCTGCGCGTGAAGGGCGTGGAAGGCCTGCGCGTGGTGGACGCCTCGGTGATGCCACGCCTGGTCGGTGGCAACACCAACGCCCCGACCATGATGATCGCCGAGCGCGCCGCCGACCTGATCCGCGGCCTGGCGGCCTGAGCGCCGCGGGGCTCAGCCCCGCTGTTCCAGCATCGGCGGCAGCGGGCAGTGCAGCGAGGCGCAGACGGCGCGCAGCAGTTCGGCCTCGGCCACGTGCAGTCGGCCGTCGTGGCTGACCGCCGCCACCAGGCCTTCGAGCAGCAGCTCCTTGCCGATGGGCTCGAGTTCGTCGAGCACGGGCCAGGCTTCGTCCAGCGCGCGCAGCGGCTCCGCCGGCGGCTGGTAGGGCGAATCGACCCGCGGGAACACCCGCGCCATGCCGGCCAGGTAGGCGCGCCGGGCGGAATCGGCGTCGGCGTGGCCCGCCTGCGCCAGCACCGCCATCAACGCGATCGCGTGCGGCGCGCAGCGGGAAAGATGGCGGTGGCCCGGCACCCAGGCGCCGGCCGGATCGAGCGCGTCGCGTACCTGCACCCGCAGCAGTCGGCCCAGGCAATATTCGAACAGGCTCACCTGGCCGTCGGCGTGGGTGAGCGCGAAGCAGCCGTCCATGAAGCGCTCGAGTTCCGGGCGTGGCCGCTTGCGCAGTGCCGGCATCGCCATGGCCGCCAGCGGCAGGTGCAGCAGGCGCGGCAGTTCCGACAGGCGGTCGGCGTAATCGAGCGCCTGGCGCGCCACGCGTTCGTCGTTGCGGGCGGCCAGCTCGAACTGCTGGCGCTCGCGCACCGGGCCGGGCGCGGCCATCAGCAGGCCGAACAGCAGCGGCACCGCTTCCTCGCGCTCGTGCGCGGCGCGGCGCAGCACTTCCGGCATGGCTTCCACCAGGGAGCCGGCGCGCACGTAGTCGTCGCTGCGCGGCGCGCCCACCTGGGCCACCACCGAGGGCGGCGTGACCACCAGCTCAGCCTGCTCGCCCGGCAGCGGCGGCGGCACGGGCCCGGTCAGGCCCAGCGCCAGGTCTTCGTCCAGGCCCGAGGGTGGGTGCATCTGCCAGCGCGCCACAAGGTCGGCCACCGCCGAGGGCTTGAACGACGGCTCCAGCGCCTGGATGCGCGCCAGCAGCGGCGGGTGGGTGGCGAACAGCGAGGAATAACCCACGCCGTCGCCGAACAGCATGTGCGCCACTTCCTCGGTGTCGCGGCTGGCCAGCTTCGAACCGTCCGGCAGGCCGGCGATCTTCTTGAGCGCGCCGGCCAGGCCCCTGGTCTGGCGGGTGAACTGCACGGCCGAGGCGTCGGCCAGGAATTCGCGCTGGCGGCTGACGCCGGCCTTGATCAGGCGGCCGAAGAACAGGCCGATGTAACCCACCACCATCAGCCCCAGCGCCGCCAGCAGCACCGGCCCGGCGCCCTTGGAATTGCGGCTGCCGCGGCCGCCGTGCTGCAGGATCTTCCGGCCCACCACCGCCAGCACCAGGATGCCGAACAGCACGCCCATCAGGCGGATGTTGAGCCGCATGTCGCCGTTGAGCACATGGCTGAACTCGTGGGCGATCACGCCCTGCAGCTCGTCGCGGTTGAGCTTGTCGAGCGCGCCGCGGGTGACGGCCACCGCGGCGTCGCTGGGCGCGTAGCCCGCGGCGAAGGCGTTGATGCCCGCTTCCTGCTCCAGCACGAACACCTGCGGCACCGGCACGCCCGAGGCGATGGCGATTTCCTCCACCACGTTGCGCAGGCGCCGGTAGTGGAAGTCGTGGGTGTCCTCTGGCACCGGCGTGCCACCGAGTTGGGTGGCCACCGCGGCGCCGCCCTGGCGCAGGCTGGAGATTCGGTAAAGCGAACCCAGGCCGATGATCGACAGCGTCAGCAGGGTGGCCATCACCAGGCCGGCGCCAGTGGTTCCCGGCGCCGACACCCCGCCCAGGCCACCAAAGGCCAGCAGGAAGAACACGTCCACCGCCACCACGATCGCCACCACGGCGAGCGTGAACAGCAGCACCAGCCGGCGCGACTGCCGCCGGGCCTGGTCCTGGCGCGCGAAGAAGTTCAAGCCTAGAAGGAAACCTTGGGCGCCTCGCGCTTGGCCGGCTCGGTGATCTCAAGCAGGGCGGCGTGGGCGAAGTTGAACATGCCGGCGATGATGTTCGAGGGGAACACCTCGCGCTTGTTGTTGTAGGCCATCACGTTGTCGTTGTAGGCCTGGCGCGCGAAGGCGATGCGGTTCTCGGTCGAGGTCATTTCCTCGGTGAGCTGCATCATGTTCTGGTTGGCCTTGAGGTCGGGGTAGGCCTCGGCCACCACCATCAGCCGCGACAGGGCGCCGGCCAGGCCGCTCTCGGCGCTGCCTAGCTGGGCCATGGCGGCGTCGTCGCCCGGGCGCGCCTTGGCGGCGGCCAGGCCGCTCACGGCGGCGGCGCGGGCCTGGATGACAGCCTCGAGCGTCTCGCGTTCGTGCTTGAGGTAACCCTTGGCCACCTCGACCAGGTTCGGGATCAGGTCGTAGCGGCGGGTCAGCTGCACGTCGATCTGCGCGAACGCGTTCTTGAAGGCGTTGCGGGCGGTGACCAGGCCGTTGTAGATGCCAACGCCCCAGAACAGGAATGCGGCCGCCGCGACGACCAGCACTAGCAGAGTCATTGCCATTTCTTTGCTCCCCGGTTGCGGCCGCTGCGCACCCACCGCGCTAGAATGGCCGTGTTCGCCAAGCATACGTTGCCCATGCCACGCACGAAAGCCGGTTCCGCCCCCCTGCTCGCCCTGCCGCTGCTCGCGCTGGCCGGCCTCGCCTGCGCCGCCGGCGCCCGCGCCGCCGACGACTTCAGCGACGAGGCGCGGGAGATGGAGCGGCTGGCCGAACAGGTCGTCACCCGCGCCCGCATCCCCGGCCTGGCCATGGCCATCGTCGAAGACGGCAAGGTGGTCTCGCTGCGCGGCTACGGCGTGGTCGACAGCAAGCTGCGCCAGCCGGTCACGCCCGACACCGCGTTCCGGGTGGCGTCGCTGTCCAAGGCCTTCGCCGGCACCCTCAGCGCGCTGCTGGTGAGCGAAGGCGCGATGAACTGGGACAGCCCCATCGTCAACCAGCTGCCCGCCTTCACCCTGCGCGACGGCGCGGCGGCGCAGAAGATCACCGTGCGCCAGGTGCTCAGCCACCAGGTCGGCCTGGCCTACAACACCTACGACCGCGACCTCGAGGCCAACCAGCCCTACCCGCTGCTGGCCGAAAAGCTCTCCGAAGCGCCGCTGACCTGCAGCCCGGGCGAGTGTTACGCCTACCAGAACATCGCCTTCAGCCTGGTCGGCGACATGGTGTTCGCCGCCACCGGCGACTTCTACGCGCACCAGGTGGAGAAGCGCCTGTTCCACCCGCTGGGCATGTTCGGCGCCACCTACGGCCGCGAAGGCCTGGAGTCGAGCCCGAGCTGGGCGCGCCCGCACGTGCGCAGCGGCGGCACCTGGGTGCCGGTGCGGCCGAAGGAAACCTACTACCGCATCCCGCCCGCGGCCGGCGTCAACGCCTCGGTGCGCGACATGGCGAACTGGCTGGTGGCGCAGATGGGCCACCGCCCCGACGTGCTGCCGCGCGAAGTGCTCAACGAGATCCAGACCCCGCAGGTGGCGACGCCGGGCGAAGTGCGCGGCAGCGGCTGGCGCCGCGACCGCCTGCGAAGCGCCTACTACGGCCTGGGCTGGCGCATCTACGACTACGCCGGGCACACCCTGGTCTTCCACGGCGGCGCCGTGCAAGGTTACCGCGCGCTGGCCGCCTTCCTGCCCGAGCAGGACATCGGCGTGGTGATCCTCTGGAACAGCGAAAGCGCGATGCCCACCGGGCTGCTGCCGACCACGCTCGACAAGGCCCTGGGCCTGCCGGCCCGCGACTGGCTCGGCCCCATGCAGGCGCCGGCGCGACGCGGCGCCCGCCGCCGCTGATCCCCGCGCGCGGCGCGGATTTCCGAACCCCGGAAAAGCGAACGCCGGCATTGAGCCGGCGTCTGCGTGCCTTTGGAAAGTCTCCCTCCCCGCCTGGGCAACACGGGGAGAGAGTCCAGACTTGTAGCTTTTGGTTGTGGCGCCTTACAGCGCCGGGGCAACCGGGGCGGCCGGCATGGCAGCCGGCTTCTTGGCGGCCGGCTTGCGCGCAGCCTTCTTCTTGGCAGCCGGCTTCTTGGCAGCCTTCTTGGCCGCCGGCTTCTTGGCAGCCTTCTTGGCGGTCTTCTTGACAGCCTTCTTGGCAGCCTTCTTGGCCGCCGGCTTCTTGGTGGCCTTCTTGGCAGCCTTCTTGGCGGTCTTCTTGACAGCCTTCTTCGCAGCCTTCTTCGCAGCCTTCTTGGCCGGCTTCTTGGCGACCTTCTTCGCAGCCTTCTTGGCCGGCTTCTTGGCAACCTTCTTGGCAACCTTCTTGGCGGCCTTCTTCACGACCTTCTTGACGGCCTTGGCGGCCTTCTTCACGGTCTTCTTCGCGGCCTTCTTGGCCGGTTTCTTCGCAGCTTTCTTAGTAGCCATGGTCAACTCCTCGTCAGTTGGCTTTTGGACTGCCCAGTCACAAAGGCACCGCCACGGGACGATTCCCGGGGCGTACCGCCGTCGCGCTCAAGGCGCGGCGGGCGGATTTGGGCCGGCGCGGGGCGGCGCCGGAAACGGAAACGCCCGGACCGAAAGCGGCCCGGGCGTCGGAAAGTCGCTGTGTGCGGAAGGACGATTTCGATTTCGCGGAGGGATGTTGGCCCTGATCCACCGTGATGAGTTCCGGGGTGGAGTTGGGTGTCGTGGCTCGCGTTGTCGACTCGTTCCTGATCACTCTCTTCCGCAGTTGATGTCTGCTGGGCGAAAGCTAATCACGGGATTTCGCCCTGTCAACAACTTCGCAAAAAAAAATTCAAGGGCTGGCCGGGACTTGCGCCTGCGACAGCGGCGCGCAAGCGGGTCGTCGATACCGCTTCGGCGCGTGTCGGAAAAACACGCATGAAAAAAAACATCGGAAAAATGGCTCTCCGATTACAAACACGTTGCGGCGCGCGAGCTCGGCGCGGTGTTTCGAAGCGCGCCTCCGGGTAGCCCGGGAGCGCGTTCGGAGGACACCGCGGGGGGCGAAAAAAAACTTCCGCCGGAACCGTTTTGCGCACCGCAAAAAGCAAAAGTGCGCGAAACCGGGACGGCGTCGCGCACTTTCGGGTGCCGGAAAAAGCACCGGCCGCACAGGGCGGCCGGTGGCTTCGACGGGTGGGGCGATGGCCTCAGTGGCCCTCGTCCTCGAGCAGCTGGGCGTAGTCGTCGGGCGACAGCAGCTCCTTGAGCTGCTCCGGCTCGGACGGCTCGATCACGAAGATCCAGCCTTCGCCGAAAGCGTCCTCGTTGATGGTCTCGGGCTTGTCCGACAGCGCCGAGTTCACCTCGACCACCTTGCCCGACACCGGGGAATAAACGTCGGAGGCGGCCTTGACCGACTCGACCACGGCGGTGGCCGCGCCCTGCTCGACGCTGTCGCCGACGTTGGGCAGCTCGACGTAGACCAGGTCGCCGAGCAGGCCCTGGGCGTGGTCGGAAATACCGACGGTGATGCGGCCGTTGTCTTCGACACGGGCCCACTCATGGGACTTGAGGAACTTCAGGTCGCCGGGAATCTCGCTCATCGTTGGGGCCTCGGGATCGGTGGTGCGAACAGGGGTGGGTTTAGTTTAAACGCGGCCGGGCCGTCGTGGCACCCGGCCGTCGGCTCAGGCCAGCACGCCGGGCTGGGCGGCGCCGTCGCGCACGAACGGGTACTTCACCACGCGCACGGGCAGGCGCCTGCCGCGGATGTCGACCTCGACCGCCCCGATGTCACCGGCCGGCACGCGCGCCAGCGCGATGGCCTTGCCCAGGGTCGGCGAGAAGGTGCCCGACAGGATCTCGCCCTCGCCGCTGGCGCAGAACACCGCCTGACCATGGCGCAGCACGCCCTTCTCGTCCAGCACCAGGCCGATCATCTGGCGCGCGGCGCCGGCGGCCTTCTGCGCTTCGAGCGCGGCGCGGCCGGTGAAGCCGCGGCCCTCGTCGAGCGCGACCGTCCAGGCCAGGCCGGCTTCGTAGGGCGTGGCCGACTCGTCCATGTCCTGGCCATACAGCGCCATGCCCGCCTCCAGGCGCAGCGTGTCGCGCGCGCCCAGGCCGGCTGGTTTCACGCCGACGGCCAGCAGGCGGTTCCAGAAATCCACCGCCTGCGCCTCGGGCACCATCACCTCGAAGCCGTCCTCGCCGGTGTAGCCGGTGCGGGCGACGAACAGGCCGTCGGCCTCGCAGGCCACGAACTTGCCGAGCTTGCCGGCGACCTGCGCGGCCTCGGGGCTGAGCAGTTCCAGCACCTTGGCGCGGGCGTTCGGGCCCTGCACGGCGACGATGGCCAGGTCGCGACGCTCGCTGATGGCCACGCCGAACGGGGCCGCCTGCGCGGTGATCCAGGCCAGGTCCTTGTCGCGGGTGGCGGCGTTGACCACCAGGCGGAAGAAGTCCTCGGCCAGGTAATAGACGATCAGGTCGTCGATGACGCCGCCCTTGTCGTCGAGCATGCAGGCGTACAGGGCCTTGCCCTTGGCCTTGAGCTTGTCGACCGAGTTGGCCACCAGCTTGCGCAGGAAGGGCCGGACCTGCTCGCCGCGCAGGTCGAGGATGGTCATGTGCGAGACGTCGAACATGCCGGCGTCGCGGCGCACCTGGTGGTGTTCCTCGATCTGGGAGCCGTAGTTGATCGGCATGTCCCAGCCGCCGAAGTCCACCATCTTGGCGCCCAGCGCCCGGTGGGTGTCGTTGAAGACCGTCTTCTTGCTCATCGCCCTGCCCTGCTGCCCCGGAAAAGACCCCCATTATCGCAGACGCGCCGCCCTCAGCGCTGTTGGCGGACCAGCCACCAGACGGGGAGCAGGCCGACGAGGCACAGCCACGGCGCCGGCCAGGGTGTCCCAGCCGAAGGGGCGCAGCATCAGCGTGCGGTGTACACCACCAGTTCCACGGCCCGGGCCAGCGGCGCGAGCAGGCTGGCGAGCAGCAGGGCGATCAACGTGCGCGACATGGGCGGCTCCTTGAGGGGACTCGCCAAATGATAATGGTTCGCACTTGAAACACGAGGCGCGGCAGGCCGCCGCGCCCCGTGTTTTCAGTCGACGTCGCGCACCTGCAGCGACATGTTGTTCGCCGACACAACCTTTACGCGGGTGCCGGCCGGCAGGTCGGGGCCCTCGGCGGTCCAGAAGGCGTCGCCGATCTTCAGGCGGCCGCGGCCGTCGACGATGGCCGACTCCAGGTGGAACACCTGCCCCACCAGCTGTTCGCCGCGGCGGTTGAGCAGCGGCTGCTCGCCCGGGCCTTCCTTGCCGCGGAAGAACTTCACGTACACGCCGATGAAGGCGAAGGACAGCAGCACGAAGGCGATGGCCTGCCACACCGGCGCCAGGTCCAGCACCAGCAGCAGCAGGAACACCGCCGCCGCCGCGAAGCCCAGCCACATCAGGAACACGCCGGGCGCCAGCGTCTCGGCCGCGATCAGCAGCAGCGCCAGGCCGGCCCACACGATCAGTTCGGTGCGCATGGCTCAGCCCCCGATGCGCGGCGGCGGGGTCGGCGCACGCGGCGCGGCGGCCGAGGGCTGCAGGCCCAGGCTTTCCTTGGCCAGCTCGGCGATGCCGCCCAGCGAGCCGATGATGCCGCTCGACTCCATCGGCATCATCACGAACTTCTGGTTCGGCGCCTCGGCCAGGGCCTTGAAGGCCTCGATGTACTTCTGCGCCACGAAATAATTGATGGCCTGCACGTTGCCCTTGGAAATGGCCTCGGACACCATGCGCGTCGCGTTCGCCTCGGCCTCGGCCAGGCGCTCGCGGGCCTCGGCGTCGCGGAAGGCGGCCTCGCGCTTGCCCTCGGCTTCCAGGATGGCGGACTGCTTGTCGCCCTCGGCGCGCAGGATTTCGGCGGCGCGCTGGCCCTCTGCCTCGAGGATGTTGGCGCGTTTCTCGCGTTCGGCCTTCATCTGCCGGGCCATGGAATCGACCAGGTCGCGCGGCGGCTGGATGTCCTTGAGCTCGATGCGGTTGACCTTGATGCCCCAGGGGTGGGTGGCCACGTCCACGACGCTGAGCAGCTTGGCGTTGATCTCGTCGCGCTTGGACAGCGACTCGTCGAGGTCGAGCGAACCGATCGAGGTGCGGATGTTGGTCATCACCAGGGCGATCGTGGCCTGCTCGAGGTTGGCCACCTCGTAGGCGGCCTTGGCGGCGTCGAGCACCTGGAAGAAGATCACGCCGTCCACCTTCACCACGGCGTTGTCGCGGGTGATCACGTCCTGTGACGGCACGTCGAGCACCTGCTCCATCATGTTCACCTTGCGACCCACGGCCTGGATGATCGGCACCAGGAAGTGCAGGCCCGGCGACATGGTGTGGGTGTACTTGCCGAAGCGCTCGACGGTCCACTCGTAGCCCTGCGGCACCATGCGCACGGTCTTGACGAGGACAATCACGCCTGCGAGCAGGATGATGATGGTCAGGATTTCCATGGCTCCACTCCCCGGGGGTCAGCCCGCAGTCTAAGGCCAAGCCGAGGCGCCGCGCCGCTAATGTTATTGCGAATCATTCTCGCCCGCAGTACCATTTGCGTGACCCGCCGGCCCTGGCCGGCACGACCCCGGTATAAGAAGAATGTCCGCCCTGCTCCGCGCCGCCATCGCCCTGGCCCTGCTGCCGGCCGCCCCCGCCTTCGCCGACGGCGACACCGCCACGAATCCCGACGAGAACCTGGTGCGGCTGGACCGCGTCAACGTCTTCGGCAGCCGCCACGAAGTGGCCAGGACCGCCGGCTCGGCGCACTACCTGGACGAGGCGACGCTGCGGAAATTCAACTACCGCGACGTCAACCGCGTGCTGCGCCAGGTGCCCGGCGTGTACCTGGTGGAAGAGGAAGGCTTCGGCCTGCGCCCGAACATCGGCATCCGCGGCTCCGGCACCGACCGCAACAACCGCATCACGGTGATGGAAGACGGCGTGCTGATCGCACCGGCGCCCTACGCCGCCCCGGCCGCCTACTACTTCCCGACCATGGCGCGCATGCACGCGGTCGAGGTGAAGAAGGGCTCGGCCTCGGTGCAGGCCGGCCCGCGCACCACCGGCGGCGCGCTCAACCTGCTCTCCACGCCCGTTCCCACCGAGACCAGCGGCGAGTTCGACCTGGCGCTGGGCGAAAACGGCACCCTGCTCAGCCACGGCTGGATCGGTTCGATGGGCGAGCGCTTCGGCGGCCTGGTCGAGGGCGTGCGCCAGGAGACCCACGGCTTCAAGCGCATCGACGGCGGCGGCGACGCCGGCTACGAGCTCAACGACTTCGTGGCCAAGCTGCGCTGGACCAGCGCGCCCGACGCCGCCCGCTACCAGCAACTCGACCTCAAGCTGGGCCGCAACACCCAGGACAGCAACGAAACCTACCTGGGCCTGACCGAAGACGACTTCGCCGCCGACCCGAACCGCCGCTACGCCGCCTCGCGCCTGGACAACATCCAGACCCGGCACCAGCTGTTCGAGCTGCGCCACCTCATCGAACTCTCGGACCGCGTGGACCTGACCATCGTGGCCTACCGCACCGAGTTCCAGCGCAACTGGTACAAGCTCAACGACGTGCAGGGCGTGTCCATCGCCCGCATCCTCGACGACCCCGCGACCTATGCCAGCCAGTACGCCTGGCTCACCGGCGCCACCAGCCCGGTGAACGCCCTGCGCCTGCGCAACAACAACCGCAGCTACTACGCCCAGGGCCTGCAGAGCGTGCTGGGCGTGGACTTCGACACCGGCGCCGCCCGCCACGACCTCGAGTTCGGCCTGCGCCTGCACCGTGACCAGGAAGACCGCTACCAGGACGACGACCGCTACCAGATGCTGGCCGGCGAACTGGTGCGCACCACCGACGGCGCGCCCGGCACGCAGGAAAACCGCGTCGGCGACGCCGAGGCGCTGTCGCTGTACGTGCAGGACACCATCGAATGGGGCCGCTGGATCCTGACCCCGGGCATCCGCTACGAACGCATCGACCTCACCCGCACCAGCTATTCCACCGCCACCGGCCTGCGCGACGTGGTGCTGTACACGGTGGAAACGCAGGTGGACGAAGTCATCCCCGGTCTGGGCGCCACCTACCTGGTCAGCGACGAGCTCACCCTGTTCGCCAGCGTGCACCGCGGCTTCAACCCGCCGGGCCCCGCCTCGGGTTCGGAATCGGAGAAGAGCGTGAACGCCGAGTTCGGCCTGCGTTACGGCCGCGACGCGCTGTCGGCCGAGCTGGTCGGCTTCGTCAACGACTACTCGAACCTCGTGGGCACCTGCACCGCCTCCACCGGCGGCAACTGCAACATCGGCGACCAGTTCGACGCCGGCGAAGCGCGCATCAGCGGCCTCGAGGCCAGCCTGTCCTACGACTTCGGCGGCAATGGCCCGCTCTCCATTCCGGTGTCGCTGGCCTATACCTATACGAACGCCGAGTTCCGCAACAGCTTCAGCTCCGACTTCGAGGAATGGGGCGACGTGGCCAGCGGCGACCAGTTGCCCTACCTGCCCGAACACCTGCTGCACGTGGAAGCCGGCGTCCAGGGCGAGCGCTGGCGCCTGGGCCTGGCCGCCAACTACCTCGACGCCATGCGCACCGTGGCCGGCAGCGGCGCCATCCCGGCCGGCGAAGGCACCGATTCGGCCGTGGTCTGGGACCTCAGCGCCGGCTACCGGGTGAACGAGCGCCTGGAGCTGTACGGCCGGGTCGAGAACCTGGCCGACGAGACCTACGTGGTGGCCCGCCGCCCCGCCGGCCTTCGCCCGGGCCAGCCCCGCGCCACCGTGCTGGGCCTGCGCTACCAGTTCTGAAGAAACGTGCGACGCTTTTGGCTCCCGGCGCATCCAAGACCGATGTGAGCCATCCCTCCTCCTTCGCCATCGACCTGCCCGCCGGCCTGGTGCAACGCGCCCAGCGTGGCGAGGCGAGTGCGTTCGAGCAGATCTACCGCCGTTTCGAGCGGCCGGTGTTCACCCTGGCGCTGCGCCTCACCGGCGAACGCGAGGAGGCGCAGGACGTGCTGCAGGACACCATGCTCAAGCTGTTCGACCGCATCGGTGAATTCCGCGCCGAATCGCCGTTCTGGGGCTGGCTGCGGCAGATCGCCGTGAACGAGGCGCTTATGCGGCTGCGCAAGCGCAACCGCCTGCCCGCCACCGAGGACGCCGACGAGGCCGAGCTCGAGTGCCACGACGTGATGCTGCCGCCCGCCGCCGCCGACGCCGCCCTGCTGGGCCAGGCGCTGGCGAAGCTGCCCGACGCCACCCGCAGCGTGCTCTGGCTCTACCACGCCGAGGGCTACACCCACGACGAGATCGCCGGCCTGATGGGCAAGACCGCCAGCTTCTCGAAATCGCAGCTCGCGCGCGGCACCCGCCGCCTGCGCGACCTGCTCAGGATCGATTCGGAGGTGCACTCCCATGCCTGACGACGCCCGCCTTCCCGAGCGCGAACTGACGATGGCCGAGGCCTTCGCCCGGCTGCCGCTGGAAACGCCCGACCGCAGCGCCTGGCCCGCGCTGGCCGCCCGCCTTGCCGCCACCGAAGACCGCCCGCGCGGCCCGCGCTGGCCCTTCGCCCTGGCCGCCGCCGCGGCCGCCGTGTTGGCACTGGCCCTCGTGCTGCCGCGCGAACCCGCGCTGCCCGCCGGCGACGGCGGCAGCGCCGCCACGCTGCCGGCCAGCGGCGAGGCCAACATCGAAGCGCTGATGGCCGAATCCGCCCAGCTCGAAGCCATGCTGGCCACCCTGTCGGACAACGAACTGGGCTCGGCCAGCGCCCTGCTGCTGAGCCTGGAATTCGAAGACCGCCTGCGCGAACTCGACGCCGCGCTGGCTTCACCCGAGGCCGGCGAAGAACAGCGCGCCGCGCTCTGGCGCCAGCGCGTGGCCGTGCTTCGCGATTACGCCGCCCTGCAGGGCACCGCGCAGTGGGTCGCCGTGCAGGGCGGCCACTACGACGGCGCCCTGGTCGCCACCTTCTGACCCTCCCCCACCGAGGAATCCCGATGAGACTCCGCCTTGTTTCCCTGATGGTCGCCGCCGCGCTGGCGACTTCCGCACACGGCCAGGCCACCGCGCCCGCGGCCACGCCCAAAGCCGACGAAGCCGCCCAGCGGGCCGAACTCGAACGCGCCCGCGCCGAGCTGGCGAAAAGCGCCCGCCGCGTCGCCGAGCTCAGCCGCGAGCTCGGCATCAACGACCGCCGCATCGAAGTGCAGCGCCTGCGCGAAACCGCGCACCGCCCCGGCCTGGGCATCGTGATGAGCCCGAACCCGGACGCACCCGGCGTGCGCATCGCCGCCGTCACGCCCGACGGCCCCGCCGCCCAGGCCGGCCTTCGCAGCGGCGACGTGGTGACCGGCATCGACGGCAAGGCCATCACCGCCCAGGGCGAAGGCGCCGTCGAGCAGGCGCGCGGGCTGCTGGGCAACCTGTCGAAGGAGCAGAAGGTGCGCGTCGGCTACCGCCGCGACGGCAAGGCCGCCGAGGCCACCGTCACCGCGCGCGACATCAGCCGCGTCATGGTGTTCTCGGGCGACGGCGGCGATTTCCAGATCCAGTTCGACGGAAAACTTTTCGATCCCGGTGAAATGCGCGCGCTAGCGCAGCGTCCCGAGAAGCGCGAAGC
>JAIBEO010000025.1 GCA_019459185.1 Rhizobium sp.
CCCCCCCCCCCCCCCCCCCCCCCCCCCCCCCCCCCCCCCCCCCCCCCCCCCCCCCCCCCCCCCCCCCCCGACGCCGGCCCCGACCCGGTAATGGCTTCGATGGCGCCGTTCCAGAAGCAGGCCCCGGCCGTGGCCGACGCGGCCAATGGCCTGGTGCTGCGTTTCGCCGGGCAGAGCTGGATCGACGTCACCGACGCCAGTGGCGCGCGTGTCGAGCGCGGGCTCGTGGACGCGGGCGCCGAGCGTCGTTACGCGCCCGGACAGGTCGCGCACATTACGCTCGGGAACGCCGAAGCGGTGGAAGTCCTGCACGGCGGGAAACCGGTGGACCTGGCGCCTTACCGCGCCGCGAACGTCGCCCGCTTTACGGTATCCTCTAGCGGCGAACCCGCTCCCGCCCGGCACTGACCGCGGCCGCAGCCTCCTTACCACCCGCCCGCGCGCCTGCGCCGGGCCCGAAGAAGCGATCCATGGACCAGACCGACGAATACGAACAGGGCGAACGCGTTCGCGCCTGGCTGCGAAACAACGGCTCCTCGCTCATCACCGGCATCGCCCTGGGCCTGGCGGCCCTCGGTGGCTGGCAGTGGTGGCAGGGGCAGGGCGAGCTGCGCAAGGTCGAAGCGGCCGCGGAATACCTGGCCTTCAACAAGGCCGTCGAGGCCAACGATGCCGCTAAGGCGTCCGCGCACGCCCAGGCCATCCGCCAGAACCACCCGAAGACGCCTTACGTCGCGCTCGCCGCGCTGGCCGAGGCCGAAATGCTGCACGCGGCCGGCAAGGCCGACGAGGCCCTGGCGCTGCTCGACGGCGTGCCCACCAACGACACCGACCCGGCCCTGGCCGAACTGGTGAAGCTGCGCGCGGTTCGGCTGCTGGCGGGGCAGGGCAAGCACGAGGAAGCGATCAAGCGCCTCGACGCCACGCCTTTCCCCAGCTACGCCGGCGTGGCCGAGGAACTGCGTGGCGACGCCGAGCTCGCGCTTGGCCGCCGCGAACAGGCCCGTGCCGCTTACGAGAAGTCGCTCGCCGCGCTCGACCAGGGCGCGCCGACCCGCGGCATCGTGGAAATGAAGTACACCGAGGCCGGCGGCCGCCTGCCCGAACAGCCGGAGGCCTGAGCGCATGCTGCGTCGTTCCCTGATCATCGCGGCGATCCTCGCCTTCGCCACTGGTTGCACCACCATCAAGGGCATCTTCGGCGACAAGGCCAGCAAGGCGCTCGAGCCGGCCGAGCTGGTTGAAATCGAAAGCCCGCTCGCCATCAAGGCCAGCTGGACCCGCAAGCTCGGCGACGGCAACGCCGCGCTCGGCCTGCGCCAGCGTCCGGCCGTCGAAGGTGACCGCCTGTACGTGTCCAACGACGAAGGCCGCGTGCTGGCCCTGGACGCCAACAGCGGCGACACGCTGTGGGACTCCGAGGTCGTCAAGACCGGCAAGCAGGGCAGCCGTGTGTTCTTCTGGCGCCGCAAGGCCATCGACGGCGGCCTCACCGGCGGCCCGGGCGTCGGCAACGGCCTGGTCGTGGCCGGTGGCCGCAACGGCGAAATCGTCGCGCTCGACGCCGAAACGGGCGCCGAACGCTGGCGCGCCCGCGCCACCTCGGAAGTCATCGCCGCGCCGCTGGTCACGCCCGACCGCATCGTGGTGCGCAGCAACGACGGCCGCGTGTTCGGCCTCGACCCCGCCGACGGCAGCCGCAAGTGGGTGTTCGACCGCGGCGTGCCGGCGCTGAGCGTGCGCGGCAACGGCGCGCCAGTGAGCGACGGCCAGCTGGTCTACCTGGGCTACGACGACGGCACCGTGGTGGCGCTGCGCCTGCAGGACGGCCTGGTGGGCTGGACCCAGCTGGTCGCCGAATCCGACGGCCGCAACGAACTCGACCGCATGGCCGACGTGGACGGCGAACTGGCCCTGGGTTACCAGGAAATCTACGCCACCAGCTTCCGCAGCCAGACCATGGCCATCTCCACCGCCAATGGCCGCCCGCTGTGGAACCGCGACGTCGGCGGTTATGCCGGCCTGGCGCTGATGGCCGACCGCCTGATCGTCACCGATCCGGCCGGCACCGTCTGGGCGCTTGACCGCAACAACGGCTCGGCGCTGTGGAAGCAGGAGGCGCTGGCGCGCCGCTGGCTCACCACGCCGGCGCTGCAGGGCGACTACATCGTGGTCGGCGACATCGAGGGCTACCTGCACTGGATCCGCGCGTCGGACGGCGTCATCGCCGGCCGCGACCGCGTCGCCAAGGAAGCCATCCGCGGCACTCCGCAGGTCACCCCCACGGGCACCCTGCTGGCGCTCACCATCGACGGAAAGCTGGCCGCCTACCCGGCGCCGGCGCAGTAACGCGGCTTCGGCCGATCGGGAGAGATCCACGTGTTGCCTTTGGTCGCTCTCGTTGGCCGTCCGAACGTCGGCAAGTCCACGCTGTTCAATGCGCTCACGCGCAGCCGCGACGCGCTCGTCCACGACGAGCCCGGCGTCACGCGTGACCGCCACTACGGCATCTGCCGCCTGGTCGAGGACCGGCCCTTCGGCCTGTGCGACACCGGCGGCCTGTCGGGCGAGGAAGAAGGCCTGGCCGGCGCCACGGCGCGGCAGTCGCGCGCCGCGGTCGAGGAAGCCGACCTGGTGCTGTTCGTCGTGGACGGCCGCGAAGGCCCGTCCGCGCTCGACGAATCCATCCTGGCCTGGCTGCGCAAGAGCGGTCGGCGCTTCTTCCTGGTGGTCAACAAGGTCGACGGGCTCGACCTGCAGTCGGTGCTGTCGGAATTCGCGCGCTTCGGCGTCGAGAAGATCATCCCGGTCGCGGCCCCCCCCCACCCCGGAG